>CAZXGQ010000141.1:0-6422 GCA_964640415.1 uncultured Prevotella sp. | reverse complement strand
TCCAACCCTACAGTCCGCAGCTCTCCATGGGTGGCGGTGGAGGAGGGAACGACCGCGGATGGCGTGACCTCGACGATGACGAGAAAGACAAGTACCGCTTCCATGTCAGCTTTGCTCCGTCCCATTCAAAAAAAACACAAGTCAAACGAAAATAGTAGATTATGGCTAATAACAAACTCAATAAGCCGAAGTCTTCAGAGACCATGGATACTCTCGGCGCAAAGATGCGCTGGAGCAACAATTGCCATGACGGTGAGATGCAAATGCTCATCGCCATCGGTGAAGCTCTCGGCATGAAGATCACCTTCAATGAGAAGGAAGGTACAGTGACTGTCGAAAAGGATGCGAACTTCCGTCCAACAGAAACGGCAGCGAATTCATCGCCGCCACATGCAAGTCCGTCAGTCGCAAGTCCCGTCACTTATACACTTGACAAAAAAAACTGTTGGACGACCTCAAGCCTGTCGTGTCGGCCAGTGACGAGAAGAGCATCATTGAGGCGTACAACAAACGTGGGGTAAGAAAGTGTGACTTTGCCCGACTCAACAATGATTTCGGTTGGAAACATCAGCTCTGCTCGTTCATGAACGAGAACACCGTATTCATGATATTGACGGCCATCTGTATGAATTTCTTCTAGTATTTCATCAAACGCATATCGTCTGTGTTTACAACACTCACACCAACCAGCAGGGTAAAAACGTTAGCGTTTCACTTCACTGCCGTATGCGCAAAAAGGACAAGATCAGCAAGAAGTTGGTGGCTGAACATGTACACGGATATTCTATATGACAAACTCTCTTTCGTATAGCAGGCAAGTTTTCGCGGGTTTCCGGATACAACCTCTTTTGGGGTAAGGGGTACTGTGTCCAGATGTCATGTATTATCAAGGTTTATTTGTGCGCACTCGCATATGCGCACGATAAAAATCTGAAAACATGTATGCCAAAATTAGTCTGCTAATTTAAGGTAATTGATGGGTTGCAAGCCGCTTTATATTTTTTATGGTTTCCCACCACATAAAAGCCGGAGACATGCTCTGTAAATGTTAAATCCAAGGATTTCCTTCACAAAGTTTAAGATTCGGATTTCAAGATGCTGCAAGTTGGGTTAACTTTTGGTGAAGGTATTTGAATTAGCGGAAGAAGTGGCTGATGCCATGGATATTTTCCACCGAGCCTGTTTTTAATCAAAGTTCAATAAGAGCTCATATCAAGAAGATCTTGTCTAAATTCAATAGCAAACAACAAAACTTGCAGCGCAAATGAAACTGTCCTTCATGGAGCGTTTAGCTTCATGAAGGACAATCTTTATTTTGAAATTATAGTAGAGGAATATTTACAATATGTTAACTGAGGAACGAGATGAGCACGCCGGCTGCAACTGCCGAACCGATGACACCAGAGATGTTGGATGCCATGCAGTAGTTGAGTACGTGGTTCTTCGGGTCGTACTTGGTTGAAATCTCATTGGCTACGCGTGATGCCATTGGTACAGCAGAGAGACCGGTAGCACCTACGAGTGGATTGACTTTCTTCTTGGTGAAGAGATTAAAAATCTTCACCATGATGATGCCGGCAGCAATGGAGAGCGCGAAGGCGAGGAAGCCGCCAATTACGATGCCTATGGTCTGCATATTGAGGAATGCCTCACTGGTCATCGTTGCGCCTACAGAGAGTCCGAGGAATACGGTGGCAGTGTTCATAATGGCGTTGCTGACGGTGTCGAAGAGACGGCTTGTCATACTGCCAAGCTCCTTCAAGAGGTTACCGAACATAAGCATACCCACAAGACTCACTGCTGTTGGCACAAGCAGAGCCACGATGATGGTAACGCAGATAGGGAAGAGGATCTTCAACACTCGGAGATTTTTTATCTCCATTGCATTAGGATACTTCTTGTCTTGCTCCTTCATGTTGATCATCAGCTCTTTCTTCGTGCAGAGCAGACGTACAACGAGCGGTATGATAACCGGTACTAGGGCCATGTACGAGTAAGCTGCGATGGCGATAGGGCCAAGGAGATGCGGTGCAAGCTTGATTGTGGTGAATATGGCTGTGGGACCGTCAGCACCGCCTATGATGCCAAGTGAAGCAGCTTCTTGTGGAGTGAAGCCCATGGCAAGGGATGCGAGGAGGACGGCGAAAATACCAAACTGAGCTCCGGCTCCGAAGATCGAGAGGCGCAGGTTTCGCAACATCGGACCAAAGTCGGTCAGCGCACCGACACCCATGAAGATGATTGGTGGGATGAAGCCGGTCTTGATGCACATATAGTAGATGAAGTTCATCAGACCTAAGTCGTGCGCAATCTTGTGCAGTGGCATATCCCAGATTACTTCTTTTGTGCCGTCGGGCAGCATCACGGTGCCGTCGGATGCAGCCTGAACTACGCCCATACCGCCACCTGGGAAGTTTGCCAAGAGTACGCCCATGCCGATAGGAATCAGCAGCAGCGGCTCGTACTTCTTTACTATACCAAGGTAAAGGATGACGCATGCCAAGGCCAGCATGATGAGGAAGCTATAGTCCCCACCGGTCTGAGCAAAGGCCGTCATCTCCCATACTTTATTCAATATTTCCATTTTTGTAAGCGATTACAGTTCTACATTAAGCGATAGTCATCAGCACGTCATCCTCCTCAACTGAGTCTCCAGACGTAAAGTTGATGCTTGTGATGGTGCCGCTCTTCTCGGCCTTGATGTTGTTGAACACCTTCATGGCTTCGATGTAGCAAATGATGTCGCCTTCCTCTACGTGGTCGCCCACCTTTTTAGGAGTCTCGTTGGCAGAGCTTACTAGGTATGCCTTGCCCTCGAGTGGAGAAAGAATCTCGAGTCCCTCACCTGCAGGAGCAGCAGGTTGGGCGGACTGTGCTGCGGGAGCAGCGGCAACAGGCTGTGCGCCATATGCTATGTCTACCTTGTATGACTGTCCATTGACGGTAACTGTAATCTGCTTTGGCTCTGCAGCGCCTGCAGGAGCGTTCTTCTTAGCTTTGCGCTCGGCGAGATCCTTCTCGAAGGCAGCTTTTGCAGCGCCACTCTTGTAAGCTTCGTACTGCTGTGGGTGCATAGCGTATTCGAAGAGTTCTTCATCGTCCTGACCGAGTTCCCAACCTTTTTGTTTCATTTTCTCGCGATAGATGTCGAGATCATCAGGGTAGTTCTCCTGTGGGTCTGAGGTAAGGAACTCTCGGCCCTCAGCCTTCGCCATTTCAACGAAGATTGGGTCCACCTTGCCGGGCAACTGACCAGACTTGCCGAGAATCATGTCCCAAATGTTTTCGGCAATCATGCTCCAGCGCTCTCTGCCCTTTTCCATCTGCATCACGTTCATGAGCGCGAGGTTCTTGACATACTGAGAGAATGGAGTAACGAGGCATGGATAGCCCACCTTAGGCCATACGTAAGCCACTTCGTCGAAGAGTTTGATGAGGAGCTGGTCGGTGGTGAGCTCTGGCTGACCATTCTTTACCTTCCACTTATTGAGCGATTTGAGGTTATCTTCGAGGTCGGTCATGAGCGATCCCATCATACCGCCTGGCAGACCTGGCTTGATGAGCAGCGAGTTGTTGAGGTGGTTGAGGGCTGGGATGTAGTAGCCGAGGAAGTCGTCCATCATCTCCTGAATCTGAGTGCGCACCTCCATGTAAGCCTCCATGTTGATCTCCTTCACCTTGAAGCCTGCATCTTTCAGCATCTCCTGTACGGCGATGATGTCGGCGTGACCTGTACCCCATGAGAGCGGAGCCACTGCGGTGTCGATGTAGTCGCAACCGCCGCGAGCCACTTCGAGGATGCTTGCCATGTTGAAGCCCGGACCGGCGTGTGAGTGGTACTGTATTACGATGTCGTTCTTGTATGCCTTGATGCCCTTACAAATCTTGCCGAGGCTCTCTGGACGACCGATACCGGCCATATCCTTGAGGCAGATTTCGTCGGCACCTGCATCGATGAATGTCTTGGCAAGATTGATATAGTAGTCGACTGTGTGGATAGGGGAGTGGGTGATGCAGAGAGAAGCCTGTGCAATCATACCGGCCTCCTTTGCATATTGTATTGAAGGAATTACGTTGCGTGGGTCGTTGAGACCGCAGAATATACGTGTAATGTCCGTGCCCTGCGCCTTCTTTACCACATAGAAGAGCTTGCGGAGATCCTTAGGGCATGGGCTCATTCGCAGTCCGTTGAGTGCGCGGTCGAGCATGTGGGTCTGTATTCCAGCCTCGTGGAAAGGCTTTGTCCATTCTCTTACAGACTTGTTAGGGTTCTCGCCATAGAGAAGGTTCACCTGCTCAAAGCCGCCGCCGTTGGTCTCAACACGGTCGAAGCAACCCATTTTGATGATGGCAGGTGCCACTTTTACTAACTGGTCTACCCTTGGCTGGTATTTGCCGGCGCTTTGCCACATATCGCGAAATACCAAACTGAATTTTATCTCTTTACCCATTGTTTGTTGATTGTTATCTTGTTAAAGTTTCATAAGCCGTCGGGCCTTGAAGCTTAGTTTTGGTTTGTTACTTTTAGTTGGTGCTTAGATGCTTTGCATGAGGAAGCCTTTATATCTTTTCGACGTTAGCCACAGTTCCTTTTCCGCCAGTTACCATGCTGACAGTCTGCTGGATAACCTGCATAATGTCGGGTGCAATGGCCGCCTTCGCTGGCACCGACTTCTTCGGCTTCACGTCTTCTTCGGGTGCGAACTTATTGACGAGGGCAATAAGTCCCTTGCAAAGATAGATAATAATGAGCAGGACGATGAACACAGTCACCATACCGACAACCATCAATATCAGTCCGATTTCTAATTTTTCCATATTGTATTTAATGTGTTAGGTGGTATGCCAAGCATACTTTGTCTTTACGTCTACAAAGTTAACAAATTCTCAGCCACTACACAAGAATTGTAACATTTATTTATTATTGGTATACATCCATCTTACTATATATCAGAATAAATAGCCACTTTTGTAATAGAAATGCAACAAGAATACAACAAAATGGAATAAAACAAATGGAGATGATGGGTGGATAGGGTGGGGCACTTACTTGCTAGTAATGCTCGTCTAATCATAATTTTATTCAATCCGGTTTTATCCGGTCTGCTTCTTTCGGTCCTAGCACCTTGCATGCCCCTCCACTAGAGACAACTCGGGAAGGAATGTCCTTAGTGGCTATCGCTCCTGTTGCAGTGACCGAGCCATCGATGGTCACACCACCTATGACAGAGACGCTTGCGCCCAACAAAACAATTTTGCCTATATGGATTGAAATGCACCGGGTGAGCGATTCCGTGAGAAGCTACATTTTTCATTTGAGAGAATGTTTACTTTTTGTCTATGGGGGTCATCATTTTACAGGAACACCCTGCTGAAATGCCTAATATCAGCATTGCCACTGCAAATCATATTCAAGGTTATCTTGAAAATAATCTTTCAAGTATGATTGTTTACGTTTGATTTGCTTTACCTTTGCAGAAAAAGTTTGTATGAAACTCATCAATTGCCTGCAGCTGACAATGAGAACGATAACAATGGTGCTGGTTGGCACGGGTATGCTTGCATGCATGTCTTGTTCTTCCGATTCCGGTGACGACGAAAAAACCGTCATCTGCACAAGAGTATGCCGGCAACCCGGTGACACCATTTCAGCGGAAGAGCTAAAAACTTACGGCACAGACGCATTCTTCTCATGCTCGGAGATTTCTGACTCCATATTCGCTTCAATGCAGGGAAAGTCATTCAAAGCCGACTGCACCATTCCCCGAGACTCTCTTCGCTATATCCGTTGCCTTCACACAGACAAGTACGGCAACAGTATCATCGGTGAAATGGTGCTCAACAAATCTATTGCCGAACAGGTGCTCGGAATCTTTCGTCAGCTGTATGATGCGAAATATCCCATTGAGCGTATGTTGCTGATAGATAAATGGAATGCAGATGACGAGATGGCGATGCGCGACAACAACTCCTCGTCGTTCAATTTCCGTTTTATATCGCACACGCAAACAGTGTCGAAACACGGTATGGGATTGGCAGTAGACATCAACACGCTGTACAATCCGTACCACAAATTCCTCGCTGACGGTACGGAGATTACAGAACCGGCAACCGGAACGCCTTATCTCGACCGCACACGCGATTTCGACTACAAAATTGAAAAGGGCGACCTTTGTTATCGACTCTTCGTCGCAGCCGGCTTCAATTGGGGCGGTGATTGGGAGGACCGCAAGGACTATCAGCATTTTGAGAAATAGACTCAAAAAAGGGGTGGTCCTATGACCACTCCAATAATATGACTGAAATAATAAAGGTAAAAACAGAATGTGGAAAGATACAGTTTCAATAATCCAGTAACCGTCCTCCGTCGTTCCATTCCCCAATCATCTTGCCGTCATGGGCTGCCTTGATGTATTTGTCGA
>CAZXGQ010000140.1:0-6463 GCA_964640415.1 uncultured Prevotella sp. | reverse complement strand
AATAAGAAAGATTATAACGCAATATTTCACCCACACAAATCAACATAGACCCCAATCTTTGTTTGAATTCTTCTCTTTTCACTCCATTATCCGGAAGAACCATTTTTTTACGCTCTTAAAGCGGGCTGCGGCTGATGCGTGTGGTATATTGTCTGCCCGCTCAAACCTGGATAGAGCAATGATGCGTTTGGTGTGGCTTACAGTCCCCAGTCGGAGAGCATTGTAGCCTTGCTTGCTGCCTCCACCGTGTTCTCAGTCTTGTCGGGGAGGTTGCAGAAGAAGTCGATGCCCGTGAGCTTCTCAAGCTCGTCGATCGAGACTACGTAGTTGGCAAGCGACTTGTCTTTGTTCGCCTTATGCTCAAACCACAGGCCGATGGCCTTGTACTGGCCGTCCTTTACGGCGAGTATAGCTGCGAAGAAATATTTCGGCACGATGAGTTTGCTGCTGGTGTAGCCGGCAATCTGCGAACTGTTGTCGATGGTGCCACCCTTGCAGACGTAGAGGATGTCACGATATTTTGAAGTGTTCCATGTGTTGCGCAGTTGCGACTCCATAGTAGCCCACACACCCACGTTGAACCCGTTGACCTGCGGTTGCATGTTGCTGAGATAGAAAGTCTGTTCGTTGGCTTCTTGCGAGTTAAGCCTGTCTGCCGACGGACAGATGTGTCCACGGTCGTAGCCCGACCCGCGGTAGTCGGAAAGCTTTGTGCGATACTGTTCAGGAATATCCTTGTCTTCCTGGAACGGGTCGCCGCCCCATGAGGTTGAATCCCAATTGTTGCGGTTCCAGTTTTTTACGCTGTTTGAGGCATCCATCTCATAGCAAGTCCAGCGTTGTGCTTTCTTGTCGCAATCCCATTCCACTGCGAAGTTCACGCCGTAAGCCGAGGTGGTGTGCACGAGTACGAGGTTGTTGCCGTCGGTCTTGAGATGCGGGAACTCAAGGCGTGCGTAGTTGGAGTTTCCCTTTGTTGAGTTGGCGTTGTCGTTTGCCTGCGTCTCGGTGTTCTCCTTTTGCTTAGGCAGGTTGTCGTTCTCCTCGCAGGAGACGAAGAGCGGAGCTGCCAAAAGGAGTATCCATGCCGCTGACTTCCATAGATTCTTCATGGTGGATGTATGATATTAGGTGATTGGGTATTGAGCCAAAAAAAATGCGGACGGACGCATATGCAACTACGTCCGACCGCATTTTAAATGTCTTTATGCTTGATGAATAAAGTATTACTTCTTCAGCTTGCCGTAGCGGTTCATGAAGCGGTCCACGCGACCTGCTGTATCGACGAGCTTGCTCTTGCCTGTGTAGAAAGGGTGAGAGCTGCTAGAGATTTCGACCTTAACCACTGGGTAAGTCTCGCCTTCAAACTCTACTGTATCATTAGTCTTGCATGTAGACTTTGTAAGGAACATATCGCCGTTGGACATGTCCTTGAACACGACGGGGCGATAGTTTTCTGGATGAATACCGTTTTTCATTTTGTTCTGTTATCTAACTTGTTAATAATGTGCTATATGCTAAATCGTTTGCAAAGTTACGAAGAAAAATCCCATCTGCCAAGGAATTAGGCAGGATTTTTTATTTGCTTTTGTCCTTAGCATTAGTTTTTTAGTTGAGTTTGCCAGTCAGATACTCACTCTTCAACAGTTCATAGACATACGAAGGACTTTCTATGTATAGTTCTGTATTCTTATTCTGCAGGAGTGATAGCGTCTTTGAATTGTAGACGATGTTCAACGCCGTTGGGATATCCAAATGATAGTCTTCTGTCAGGAATTGGGTCATTCTGTCTACAATATGATTGATGAGAAATGAAGCCGGTTGAAAGTTTTTCATAGTATCCTCGTTAACAAAGAAATAGCCTTTTCTGTCCCAAAATAATATTGATAGTTCAGATGTTTGAATTCGAGCATCCTTGCCAGTTCTTCTATGGTCAACGAGCCCTCGTCGTATCTGCCCAAAAGATATGCAACTCCATCGTTGGCTATTGGCCCACAAACTATGTCGAAGTTGTGTTTGTTTCCTTTAACCCTCTTGTTCCGATTCAAGAAAATGAATTCCGCCCACTCCTTGTCTGGTTTGGCAAACGATAAAACATTGAGCATGCCATCGTGCAGGTGCTCTTCGTCAAACTCATATTCTTGCACAATAGGACTTCCGCCAAAGATAAGTGCCTTTTTCCTGCCCATCTTTAGTGCCTGCTCGTAGATGTCGGTTAGGTAAAACCCCTTCCCGAAGTCTTTCCAGGGATTTGACTTTGAGATATCGATTTTGTCAAAATCTACATTTGTGCCATGAAAGAGTCTCATGCTAATTTTCCTCCATTCTTTTGACATAATGCAGTTAAATCATCAACAGTGTCTTCGATAGATTGTAGATGTTCAATGTCATAATAGTCGTTGAGGAACTTTATTCCTTTAAAATTCCATAGATAATGAAATGAAGATTGCAAGTCAAGGCTGAAATGCTTGGCGAAAGCCCTAATAACGGCGTTGATATATGGTATCTTAAATTTATCGTTCATGGTAATTTATCATTGTGGTTATAGGGCTTTCGCTTTATATTGCTTTACTTGGCGTAAGTGATGGTGATAGTCTGCACCCTCAGTTGAACGCCACCTTTTTCGGCATTGGGGTCGGAATTGGTATAGACGGCGTCGTTGCCTGAGAAGGTTACGGTTGCCGCTGCATTACCCACATAAGAAGTGCTGCCATATTTGTCGCAACTGAATTCGATTTTTGCAATCTTTTTTGAAGCGTTGAATGTCAGCGTGTTGTTGAGATATACCCGGACGCCTTTCGTCTTATCGTAGAATGCGGGTGTGTTTGTTCCAGTGCCTTTGGCGAAAGTCACTTTAGCGCCATCTGGGAAAGAAACCTCTGTAACAGTTTTTGAATTTTCGAGTCCTACGGTATTGAGGTCTACGGTGGTGGTCTCAGTTCCTGCCGTTGCAGACGTGTTCGTGAGTGTGACTGTAGTTCCGTTTATAGTCACGGCTTCGCCTGTTGCCGGTGTGTCAGGTGTTGTTGTATCTTCTCCGTCTTTCTTGCCGTTGAGACTGTAGATATAACTTGCGCCCTTGCCAACGGTTTCGGGTGTGTTACCTTTGTAATTAATGAATTTGCCATAGATCACCACCTTGTCGCCCACGCTAAGTTTATCGTCAGCGGTAAACTTGCGGTTGCCGAGATAATAGCTTTGGAAAATATAAATCTCGTTGTTGCCGTCATCTGTTATGTAGTAGTTGGCATTTCCATATTGGGAAGTTTCTATTTGCTTGATACTCTTCACGGTTCCTTCCACATAGATAGCGTTAGGTGTCTCTTCGTCAGATCCGAGAGCGCTTACAACTTTTAGTGCAGCTGCTACATTGTATGGGTCAGCCTCCGTGCCGGAACCCTTGGCGTCGCCTGTGTCGGGAGTGTCGGGCGTATCAGGAGTCTCGCTGCTCTCCTCCACAGTTCCGTCTTTCATTATAAGATTCTTGAGCTCTATGGTTGAAGAAGAGGTTGTGCATGAGTACATGAGAGCGACAACAACATTGCTCTTGCCCAGGAATGCAGCAGGAATGTTTTTCTTGTAGGTCGAGAATGTTGTCCAGTCGGAGCCTTCTGTCAGTGTGCCTGTGATATCAGTCCACGTTGTTGATGAAGGAGAGCCAGTGTAGTTGTCGGTGATGAGAACCTTGTTTTCAGTCTGCCCGTTCTTTACATATCTGAGTATATAATCAAACTGCAAGTAGGCGGCCGTAGACTTTGACAGGTCTAATGCAGAAGAAACGAGGTAAGCTTCCGATTCAGTCGTTGTCTTGCTGGTGTTGTCATAACCCGTAGCTTTTGCTGTTTGGTAGTCGATAGCCCATGCGTTGCCTTTAACAGTGACATTAGTGAACTTGCCAAAGTCGGAAGAGAAGGTCTCGTCAAGATATGTGCCCGTTTCTTGCTCCTCGCTGTTGTTGTTGTCTCCAGGCTGCTCGTAAGGCATTGGTACGTCGGAGCATGCCGAGAAGGAAAGAAGTGCTACGAAGGCAAATGCTAATTTAAAAATCGCTTTCATATTTGTTCTTGTATTTTATTCTTGTGAGTGTATGTGAGTTTATGGTTGTTTGCCCGGCTTTATTGCTTTACCACGATGTCGCTTGTCTTGCGTATGAGGATTTGCCAAGTGGAGTTGTATCGAGTGGCTATGCCGGTGATGTCTGCCTTCAGCTTCTTCTTCGCCTCGCTGTCGTAAGGCAACGTCATGGCAGCGAAGTCGGCGTAGGTGCTTGTTCTGATGACAACCGTTGAGGGGTATCCGTCAAGCTCCTGGTTTACGGCGTTGCCGCTGGAGGTGCCCGTGGTGAAGGTGGTCTTTCCGTCGGCTTGCGAGAAGGTGACGTCTTTCAGGGTGACGAGCTTGCCGCAGTTGTCGTTCATGAGCTTTGAACTCTGGATAGTGCTGAAGTCGATGGGCTGGATGACCGACGTGTCAGGCGAGCCGACAATCTTGAAATGGCTTGCCCAGATGTCTTTCTGCATTCTGCCGATGCTGTTGCCGTTGTACGGAGCGCCAATCTCCGGCATCTTGCGGTAGCCGCCGATGTAAAGCCCCTTGAGGTCGACAAGAATCTCGGCACCCTCGGCGAGGTAGCCGAAGAGTCCGCCCTCGTTGATGGCAATGATGATGGCAGCGGTGGAGTCTTGCAGCACCACTTGCTTGTAGATGTTTCCGCCCACGTCGTTGCCCGTGATGCGGCCCTTTATCATTATGTCCTCGGTGATCTGCTTGTTCTGGTCGGTAGAGGCGAAGACATTGGGGTATTTGTCTATGAGAGCCTTAATGGTGATGACGTTCTGCTCCACAAGGCTGTTGTTGCCATAAGGCGCGCCGTTGGTGTTGTCGGGCTCGTCCCAGTCGCCGTTCATGCACGAAGAGAAGAGAGCGCACACTAAGGCAAAGAGGAGAAGATATGTCGTCTTGATATTCATTCTGCTGTTCATGGTTCTCTCCTGTTTTAGAATTTATATGTTAAGTTGAGCATGCCGTTGATGCCGTTTACATAGAACTTCTTCGGGTTGTTGATGAAGTTGTAGGTGCGTATGGCCTCGCCGCTGTCGTCGTACGACTGTCGGTTCTGCTCCATGCCTCCCGTCACGATCTTGCGGTTGTTGAGGATGTTGGTGAGCGTGAGGTTGATCGACATCTGGTGCTTGCCGATATATATGTTCTTTCCGACAGATGCGTCGAGCATGAATCCGCCCTTTCCCTTAGCCTGCGATGGCACCTGTGAGATGTCGCGCAGAGGCTTGTTGTCCTCGTCTACAAGAGTGTTGCCGCTTGCGTCCTTGGCGATGGGCAGGTTAGAGTAGTAGCGGCTTACGGGAGTGTAGTAAAGGTATATGCGGTCGTAGTAGTTGCCTATGAGGTCGATATACCAGCCGTTTGAATGGTAGGCGAGGTCGATGGAGAAAGCCGAGAGAGGCGTGCCGCCCTCGCGCATGTTCTTGTTGACCACGATGTCGTCGTAGTATTTGCCGTCGTTGGAAAGCATGTAGCGCACGTTGGCGTTGTTGGCATACTTGGCCTCGCTGACAGTGGCAAGTCCCTTGATGTCGAACCAAGACGTCACCTTGAAGTCAAGGCCAAGCTCCACGCCATAGTAGTGCTTGTTGATTCCGGAGAGCGAGACGTAAGAGAAAGAGTTGGCATTGTCATAATAGAACATGCTGTACTCCGTCACGTCCTGCAGGCGGGAATAGTAGCCCTGGATGTTGGCGTGCAGCCAGCTTGTCTGTAACTGGTATCCTACTTCCGCCGACAGTATCTTCTCCGTAGAGAGGTTCTTCACGAAGTCGTTGTTGATCTGTGGAGAGGCGAACGCCACGTTGGCCGTAGGAGCCTTCCACTCGTATCCGCCGCCGACATAGAAGATGTTGCCGCGTCCGGCATCGATGCTGATGCCAGCCTTGGCACCGCCTTCGAGGAAGTAGGCCGTCTTGCCCTTGCCATACGAGTTGTCGGCAGCAAGGCCGTTGCGCATCTTGCCCTCGCGCTGCAGCGACACGCCGCCGATGCGCCCGCTCACGAACAGGTCGGCACGGTTGAACTTGACATCGTATCCGGTCCATGCCTGCGCCCGGTTCACGAAGATGTTGTAGTCGTAGCCGAAGCGGTCGCCTTCCTTCACCAGCTTGGGCGAACTGCCGTCGTTGAGGTCGTAGAACACCTCGGGGGCAGTCTCGGCGTAGGTGCCGATGACATAATAGTTGGAGTTGTGGAAAGAAGAAGCTCCCAGCAGGTCCTCCATGGTCTGATAGTGCATGCCCTTGTTGGTGCTTAGGTTCACGCCGATGTTGAACGCACTGTTAGACGAGAGGTCCTTGTGCAGCGACGACGAAAGGCTGAAGGCCAGCTGGTCGTCGTGGTAAGCCTGCTGGTAATACATGGCGTCAGCACCCTGGGCCGAAGCCATCTGGTTGGA
>CAZXGQ010000139.1:0-6480 GCA_964640415.1 uncultured Prevotella sp. | reverse complement strand
GTCTTTTGTGGACAAAGTTATTTGTGTTGAAAAATCACAACAAAAGGCTCTCTGAAAATCGATTTTTTTGAAAAACTTTTCCTCTTGTGCGGATTTTTGAAGATTTTGTGCTAATTTTATAACGTCCACGTAATCAGATGTTTATGTTTTTACTGGTCCGATGCTTGGCCTAAGTTTGAGGTTTTGAGTCGGCTTTACGTTAGAATCGCGACGCCTTTACGTTAGAATCGCGATGGCTTTACGTTAGAATCGCGACGCGATAGTGCTAGTATCGCGACCCGATTTCATGGTTTTTGGACCTAAAATTGGCATGAAAGTGCCCTTTTTAACACTTCGGAGCCTCCGTGGTCGTCCTGGATGGTGTGCCTCCCAAGTGTTAAAATCTTGCTATAAATCTTTACATTTTTGCCGTTCGGCTCGTGTAGTCTGCAAAATTGTCATATGGTATACTGACATTTGTGTCACACTTTTCGCATGATGACTATTTGGCACGCTTTTCGTATATGTCAGTGTGAAGGGCGTAAAAGCCCGTCAACAATAAACAGTTAACACTTAAAAGACAATACAACTATGAAGATTAAACCATTAGCAGACAGAGTGCTGGTTCTTCCTGCACCAGCCGAGGAAAAAGTAGGTGGCATCATCATCCCTGACACAGCCAAGGAAAAACCACAGCGCGGCAAGGTCGTTGCTGTAGGTGGCGGCACGAAAGACGAGACAATGGTTCTCAAAGAGAACGACACCGTGCTCTATGGCAAGTATAGTGGCACAGAGCTGGAGAGCGAAGGCGTGAAGTATCTCATGATGCGCCAGAGCGACGTGCTTGCAGTGGTTGAGGATTAATCAGATAAAGTTCAGTTTTAAAAAAAGAATTCACATTATGGCTAAGATTATCAAATACAATACAGAAGCCCGCGAGCTTCTGAAGAAGGGTGTAGACCAGCTCGCTGATGCCGTTAAGGTTACGCTCGGTCCTAAAGGTCGCAACGTCGTGATCGAGAAGAAGTTCGGTGCTCCTCAGATCACCAAGGACGGTGTTTCAGTTGCCAAGGAGGTAGAGCTTGAGGACAAGTTCGAGAACACGGGTGCACAGCTCGTCAAGAGCGTGGCTTCAAAGACTGGCGATGATGCCGGCGACGGAACAACAACAGCTACAATCCTCACTCAGGCAATCGTTACCGAGGGTCTGAAGAACGTTACAGCCGGTGCAAACCCAATGGATCTGAAGCACGGTATCGACAAGGCTGTGTCTAAGGTTGTGGATTATATCAAGGAGCATGCAGAGGTCGTTGGCGACAACTACGACAAGATTGAGCAGGTTGCTACAGTGTCAGCCAACAACGATCCTGAGATTGGCAAGCTTCTCGCCGACGCTATGCGCAAGGTGTCTAAGGACGGTGTCATCACTGTGGAGGACAGCAAGACACGCGACACATCTATCGGCGTCACAGAGGGTATGCAGTTCGACCGCGGTTACCTCTCGGGTTACTTTGTGACGGATACCGACAAGATGGAGTGCGTGATGGACGATCCGTATATCCTCATCTACGACAAGAAGATCAGCAACCTCAAGGAGTTCTTGCCAGTGCTGCAGCCTGCAGCCGAGAGCGGCCGCCCATTGCTCGTCATTGCCGAGGATGTAGACTCTGAGGCACTCACCACACTTGTTGTCAACCGTCTGCGTGGCGGTTTGAAGATCTGCGCTATCAAGGCTCCTGGCTTTGGCGACCGTCGCAAGGCCATGCTTGAGGATATCGCCGTGCTTACCGGTGGTGTTGTCATCAGCGAAGAGAAGGGCTTGAAGCTTGAGCAGGCCACACTTGAGATGCTCGGCTCTGCCAAGAAGGTCACTGTGGGCAAGGACAACACAACTATCGTTGGTGGTGCTGGTGACAAGGAGGCGATCCAGGAGCGCGTCAACCAGGTCAAGAACGAGATTGCAAACACCAAGAGCAGCTACGACAAGGAGAAGCTGCAGGAACGTCTGGCCAAGCTCGCCGGCGGTGTGGCTGTGCTCTATGTGGGTGCCAACTCAGAGGTTGAGATGAAGGAGAAGAAAGACCGTGTAGACGATGCTCTTTGCGCTACACGTGCAGCAATGGAGGAAGGCGTCGTTGTTGGCGGCGGCACAACATATATCCGCGCTCAGAAGGCTCTTGAGGGTCTGAAGGGTGCCAACGCCGACGAGCAGACAGGTATCAACATCGTTTGCCGTGCCATCGAGGAGCCTCTGCGCCAGATTGTCACCAATGCCGGTGGCGAGGGTGCCGTGGTTGTAGACAAGGTGCGTCAGGGCGAGGGCGACTATGGCTACAACGCCCGCGAGGACAAGTATGAGGATCTGCGCAAGGCAGGTGTCATCGACCCAGCCAAGGTTGAGCGTGTGGCTCTTGAGAACGCCGCTTCTATTGCCGGCATGTTCCTCACCACAGAGTGCCTCATCGTGGACAAGCCAGAGGAGAAGGCTCCAATGGCAGCACCACAGCCTGGAATGATGTAATCTGAAATGTTACAATAACATATAATAAAAAATCCGCGCATGGTATCTTTGCCATGTGCGGATTTTTTTGGGGTCTATGTTGATTTGTGTGGGTGAAATATTGCGTTATAATCTTTTTTATTGATTTTTATACCACACGAATCAACATATAACCCAAAATATTAATGAGAGATTAACGAATGATTAATGATGATTACACGTTCAAAACAACTTAACATTAATCGCCGTTAATCTTCCGTTAATCCGACATTAATCTTTCTTGGGTCTATGTTGAGTGTGGAAAAAGAAATGTGAGAAAGCCCCCCCCACACGAATCAGCATAGAGCCTTTTTTTGTTTTGCCAATTAACTTTTTGTATCCTCCCTTGCGTTTTTCTTCCTGCACGCTTTCTTCAGTGCACATCCGTAACAAGGGTCGCCCGTCTTCACGCTTAACGCTTTCCGGATGCGCCAAAGGGTGTAGGCAATGCATGCCGTCAGGACAACGGCTATGATGATGTATTGGATGATGATCATGTCAGGTGCTTTTCGTGGTGCAAAATTACTAATAAAATCTTGGTTTTGCTGTTTATAGTAGCTAACTTTGCAATAGCTTCTTGTTATATGGTTGGCAGATATGCCGGCCATACGACGAATGCCTATGTTTGTGAATTCACCGAGGACGGCAAAGCTGTAAGGCAGTTCGACTATGGCCTGTCGCCTTCGTGCATCTTATTTGACACCATAATGTTATGGAAATAACAAAAAAACTTCTTTGGCTTCTCGCCCTTCCGCTCTTGCTGTGCGCATGCGGAGGGCGGACAGACAACAACAAGAGCGAAGCACATTCGCAATACAGCTATGCCCAACTGCTGACCGTCGATGACACGGACGGCACCGTCAGCGTGGCAGATCCATGGCGGCAAGGCGTCATCCTGCAGACCCTGAAGCAGGACAAGCCCTTCAAGCGTGTCGTGGTGTTCACCACTTCCCATTGCCAGCTTATGGAATATCTTGGCGTGGCCGATAGGATAGTTGGTGTGTGCGACGCAAAATACATCCTGATAAAGGACATCCAGCGCCGGCTCGCGCTTGCTAAAGGTGCGAAAGGGAGGATTGAGGACTGTGGCAGTTCGATGAGTCCCGACTTGGAGCGCATCATAGCCTTGAAGCCCGATGCCATCATCCTGAGTCCCTACGAGGGCATGAGCCTTCAGAAGATAGAGCGGTTGGGCATTCCGGTCGTTCTCGCAGCCGACTATATGGAGACGTCGTCGCTGGGTCGTGCCGAGTGGATGCGCTATTATGGCAAACTGTTCGGGCAGGCAGCCCGTGCCGACTCGCTGTTCCATGTGGTTGACTCCACATACCAGAGCTTGAAGTCATATGCCGCCAAACTGCCAAAAGGCAAGAGCGTGCTTACCGAGCGCAAGACCGGGGCGGTGTGGTATACCCCAGGAGGCAACAGCACGGTGGGCGTGACGATACGTGATGCCAACGGTGGCTATGCCTTTGCCAACGACAACCACAGCGGGAGCCTTTCGCTCAATTTTGAGACCATACTGACCAAGGCGGGCCAAAGCGATATCTGGGCCTTCAAGTTCAACGGCTCGCAGTTGATGACCAAGGCCGACCTTCTGCGAGAGTTCAAGGGCTATGAGGCGTTGAAGGCGTTCCGCACGGGAGAGATATACGAATGCAACTGCTCGCTGACTCCCTATTTCGAGGAAGTGAGCTGGCGTCCCGACTACCTGCTGCGCGAGATGATTATCCTTCTGCATCCCGATGCCAAGCTCGGGAAGTTGAGATATTATAAGAAGTTAGGTTGAATACACGATAAAGTTTATGCTTGACTTTACATGCAAGCAAGGGCGGACTCAGTGTCCGTCCGCATCCCGAATGGCGAACTCCGTATTGCGCATGGTGAAAGGCTGTTCGCTTGCTGCTCTTTGCCTGCTCCTGTTCCTTGCCTCGCTGTTTCATGGCAGCGTTGACATTCCCGTTGGGGATGTCGTCAGTGCTTTGTGTGGCGAGGGAACAGATACGGCACGGTATATTGTGGTTTTTACCCGTCTGCCTCAAGCCATCACTGCCTTTTTGGCTGGTGGCGCACTTGCCGTGAGCGGCTTGCTGCTGCAAACGGCCTTTCGCAATCCGTTGGCGGCCCCCGACATCTTCGGTGTGACGAGCGGAGCCTCGCTTGCCGTGGCCTTGCTTACGCTTGCCCCCGGGCTGGTGGTGCCGGGCATTGTTGGCTTTCTGTCGTCGGTGACTGCGGCTTTCGTCGGAGCCATGGCCGTGACGGCCTTGATATGGTTTCTAAGCAGGCGGGTGCGCAGCTCGGTGATGCTCATCATAGTAGGAATGATGGTAGGCTACATCTGTTCGAGCATCATCACCCTGCTCAACTCCTTTGCCACCGACGAGGGGGTGCACAGTTTCGTAGTGTGGGGCATGGGCGACTTCTCAAGCGTGGGCATGGCAGACATGTGGCTCTTTGCCCCTTTGACGGTGGTTGCCACACTGTCCACACTCCTTTTGGTCAAGCCCCTCAATGCCTTGCTTCTTGGTCCGCGCTATGCTGAGAGCATGGGTGTGAACGTAAGGAAGGCTCGCAATGTACTTTTGCTGTTGACAGGCATCCTCACCGCTCTGGTCACCGCTTTTTGCGGCCCCATAGCGTTTGTTGCCCTTGCCGTGCCTCATGTCGCCCGCCTTTTCACGGGCACCACCGACCATCGCACGCTCGTTCCCACAACAATACTCATGGGCAGTACCGTTGCCTTGCTTTGCAATGTCATCACCACGCTGCCGTCTGGCGGTACAGTTTTGCCCCTGAATGCCGTCACGTCGCTGATTGGCGCACCCGTCATCGTGTACGTGTTGTTGAAAAGGAAATAAGGGAATTAAAAGATTTTTTGAAATTTCGTGTCCATTCGTGCCCTTTGTGGACAAGATAATTTAGCGGATAGAACGTTCCTGTCAGGATTGCTTGATCTCGTTTTGTGATGCTTCGCACAACTGGCGGACGAAGTCTTCCTTGTGCTTGGGCGACACTACCAACGTGTCGTGGCTGAACTTTATCTCAAGCCTGTCAAGTGAGGCGGCAGGCGCCGACAACAATGTGTGGGTCGGCTTGATCGACTTTATGTCGTCGATGTCGTAGGTATGCGAGAATAAGCCGTCTCTAACGATGAGGCTTGAGCCGCGGATAGTGTATTTGATGTTGAACATGCAAAACGTTATCGGCACAAGCAGCACGGCTGTGATGATGACGCCTTTAATAACATCTCCGTAATAGACAATTGGCATGGCGCACGCTATGATGGTGGCATAGATGAAAATGAAGAGCCATGCGTCGACTTTTGAGCGGTAGGTCTTTTCCATAGGATTCATATTAAAGGTAAGTGTTTGGTAATATCGAAAAAAAACGGTTTCCAGTATTATAATAAGGATATAGCTAAAACAAAAAGGGCGGTCATGGTATGCCATGATCGCCCTTTTGGGGTTGCTGATATTAATATGCGCACTTGAATTCGTCGAGGAAACGTGTGTCGTTCTCAGAGAACAACCTAAGGTCGTTGACACCGTACTTGAGGTTGGCAATGCGCTCCACGCCCATGCCGAAAGCATAGCCGGTGTAAACCTCAGGGTCGATGCCGCAAGCTGCGAGGTCGTGTGGGTCGACCATGCCGCAGCCGAGAATCTCTACCCAACCGGTGTGCTTGCAGAAGTTGCAGCCCTTGCCGCCGCAGATGGTGCATGAGATGTCCATCTCGGCACTTGGCTCGGTGAAGGGGAAGAACGACGGGCGCAGACGGATCTTCGTATCGGGACCGAACATCTCGCGGGCGAAGGTGAGAAGCACCTGCTTGAGGTCGGTGAAGCTCACGCCTTTGTCCACATAGAGACCTTCCACCTGATGGAAGAAGCAGTGGGCACGGGCTGAGATGGCCTCGTTGCGGTAAACGCGTCCGGGGCAGAGCACGCGGATAGGCGGCT
>CAZXGQ010000138.1:0-6504 GCA_964640415.1 uncultured Prevotella sp. | reverse complement strand
TTACGCAGAACGAGGGACACGAAACGGCCGTGGGCTACATCGAGAACGTTCAGGTGAAGACCGGCCGTCTGACGCGCTACACGTCCAACGGCACCCCCGACTATGTCGGCGGCATCGTCGGCAAGGTTGACATGAGCGCCGAGGTGCGCGACTGCTCCTTCCAGGGCGAGGTGGCGTCGCACGAGAACTATGTGGGCGGCATAGCCGGCTACATGCACTCGGGTGCGAAGATGTACCGTTGTACCACCGTCGGCCCCTCCAACGTATGGGGCAACAACTATGTAGGAGGTGTTGTGGGCTTCATGAACGACACCGAGACCAAAATCGACAACTGCTTTGCCGACCAGTCGGCCGGCAGCGTGGACGTCCGTTCCGCAAGCGGCAACTATTCCGGTCTGGTGCGCGGCTACGACAAGAGCGGGTCAGAAACGAAGAGCAAGTACATCGAAGGCGACCTACAGTATGAACTCACGGGCAAGAAGGTGACCGTGGAGGGCAAGGAAGCCGCAGAGGCGAAGATTACCGGAGTGGCCACAAGCGGCAAGGGCGAATACTACGCCATTGTTGACATAGGAACCGTCAGCAACTACTTCACCACAGAAATTGAAAACCTGGCAGGAGCCGAGACCCTCTCTTTCTGGGACAACAGCAGCAACATTGCCGGCACTGAGGCATGCGGATGGATCAGCATGAAGATCGACGACTATGCTTTCGACAGCTCGTTCAAGTCGCTGAAGATGTGCTACAAGATGTTTGCCGGCGACGACCACACGGTGATGCTTCGCCCTGCGGATGTCTATCCTGCCGGCGACAAGATGTTTGCCAACTGCCCTGACGCCAAGGTCTATGTTGACGCCGAATACTACACCGAGTTCTGCAACGATGCCAAGTGGAGCAAGTACAGGATATATCTCGTGCCCACCACCACGATGCGCACCGAAGATGTGAACGCCGAGTACGGTGCACGCTATGCATACGACCGCAACCGCGACAACACAGGTTCCATCGTAAATGTGGACAACGGAAGCACATTTGGTTCAAGCCAGGTGCACGTTATCGGTTCCGACGACTGCTACATCAGCAGCAACGACGGCGTCCTGTGGATTTATCAGGACATAGGTCAGACCTACGACTTCAACACTACTAAGATTTGGACAAGCTCGTTCAAGGGCAACGCCAACATCAAGCAGGTGAAGTTCCAGGAAATAACCAAGTCGGCCGACAGTTCCAGCCAGGACTTCAGCATCGCCATCGGCGACTCTGCATTTGCCAACTGCCAGAACTTGCAATATTTCGATGTGGTTCTCACATCCGACAAGGGCAAAGACCACTATACCGCCATCAGTCCTGACCAATTGCCTATGGGCAAGGATGTATTTGCCGGGTGCCCCAACCTCAAGATACGCATACCCTCAACCATGATCGACGCATTCCGCGCCGACTCGGCTTGGAGCCAGTATAAGGACATGTTTGTGGTGGGCGACTTCAACATGTCGTCCTTTACCGAAGCCGGCGTGACATACACCTACTTCGACTCGACCGACGGCAACACACATTACACCAACAAGAACACAGCCGAGATGGAGGCCGTTGTCAGCCCCTGGCTAAGCGAATACCGCAACTTCAAGACTTCGAGCGTGCTCTGCCCTGAGGCCGACTATACCATCTATTATCTCAAGGCCAGCGGAGTAGACAATTCAGCGATCGACAAGAAGAACGGCGAGATGCGCCTCTACAACGACATAGGTAACACCTACAACTACAGGACAATTGCCCTCTCGGCCACGGGCTTCCAGGGCAATACCCACATCAAGAGCATCGTCTTCGAAGACTGTGCCGGCAGCTCGGGCAACGCCCACACCGGTCTGTCGTTGGCAATACCGAGCGGTACTTTCCAAAACTGCAAGAACCTGCGGGAGCTCAGCATGTACTACTATGTGACGGACGGCACAAACCACTATGAGGCTATCGAGCCCTCGCAGATATTTATCGGCGAGAATGTGTTCGATGGCGTCGACTCCACATTCCGCATCCGCGTGTTGCCTGACCTTTACAACGACTACATCAACGATGCCAACTGGAGCCAATACAAAAAGTATATTGTGGCCGACGACTATGTACCCACAGGCTCCGATCCTATCGTCATCGACGGAGTCACCTACGACTACGCTTCAAATACGCTCAACACCATTTCAACCTCGGAGACAGTAACGCTGCAGACATCTGCCTGGAACATTCCTCTTCTGGCTCTCCAAATATTTTCGTATGCCAGTGGCGTGTCAGAGGTGATGAACGCCTATAAGTTTGCCACAACACAAACCGCTCTAAATTTGTCAGAAAAAACGATTCAGGATCAATTAGCGCAAAGAATGGGATACGCAAGTGCTAATAATATCTGGGAATATGGCAATGCAGCTTACAATAGATTTTTAAACAGAGCAGCAGCAATGGCCCAATATCTCATCAACTGGGCTGCGGTTAGAGTGTATGCCTTGCCATTGTTAATGGCATCGGTCCCTGCCACGCAGTATGCCACCAACTACATCCTCAACCGCTCACGCAAGCAATACGACAGCACAAGCCAGTCGTGGACCATGAACAGCGCCAGCTGGGTCAGAACCCAACGGCGCCTCAACGTGCCCAAGATGTATGTAAAGTCGGTAGACGACAACATCAGCACCGCTACCATCTACGCCAACACGTCGAAAGACCGGGTGAACCAGACAACATCCATAGACACATACACCTTCCGCGGCAAGACCAACCTGGAGAAGGTGCAGTTCTACGACTGCAACAAGCCTGACGCCGACGCCATGATCATGCGCGCGCTGACACTCTACATGCCCGATTCTTGCTTTGCCGGATGCTCCCGTCTCACCACAGTCGACTTGACACTCGTCAGCAAGGTGGGCAGCAAACGCCGAAAGGCGCTCACTCCCGACAACTTCGTGCTGGGCGGTGACATCTTTGCCGGATGCGACACTTCAAAGATCAGCATCATCGTGGGCAAGGATGTGCTCGCACAGTTCCTCGACGACGAATACTGGGCCAAATATGCCGGTATGTTCAAGCCGGTGGATGTTTCCGAATACAAAGACGACTCAGAATGGGGCTGTCTCTACACCCGCACCTACGACAGTAACACCATGCCCCTGGAAAACCAGGAGAACGGACACGACATATACCATGTGGACATCTACGGTGCCAACGACAGTGACCTCACCAGCAGTACCAACCAGGGCCTGGCCGCGCTGATCAACGATATCGGCATCTACAACAACTACAAGCTCGACAATGTCAAGGCCAATGCGTTCAAGAACAACCAGAACCTCAGGGTGCTCGACGTTACCGACTCACACACCTACTGCGGCGATGTCTACACCGCCTTCAACGTGGCGCTTCAAGACTCGGCTTTTGCCCATTGCCACAACTTCACCGACCTGAACCTCATCTATCAAGTCACCGACGGCACCAACAGCACCACCACGTTCGCACCGTCGCAGATGACGCTGGGGCACGGTGTGTTTGACGACTGCGAAAACCTGCGCATCAAGTTCTGCCTCGACCAGGAGTCAGCCTTCCGTGCCGACACGACATGGAACAAATATGCCGACAAGTTCAAGCCCTGCTTCTTTGAACCGCTCGACAGCCGTGTCTTCGACCGCCTGGAAGACTACTGTATGTTCAAGTCGAACCTGAACGACAACAGCTGGAAGCACCTCGATGCCACACGCGCCACCCCCGAAGGACTGCGAGACCGGTTCCGCGGCCACAACATACAGTCGTTCGACGAGTTCCGCGCATTCGGCTCGTGCGGCCTCGACACCATCTACAGCGACATGTTTGCCGACTGCGCCGAACTGATGACCATCATGCTGCCCGACAGCACGCATGCCATCATGGCAGGCGCCTTCAGGAACGACCGCTTGCTCAAGCAACTGACCATACCCGCCGCCGTAAACCTCATTGCCGACAGAGCCTTCGTCTACAGCGGAATAACAAGCTTCGTCTGCAATAGCCCGGTGCCTGCCAAAGCCAGTGCTGCAGCATTCGCAGACCTAAGCGACAGTTATGTCATCTATGTGCCCGACAGCGTGGTAGACCGCTATAAGACGGCATGGAGCGGCGTGGCCGACCACATTAACGGCCTGAGCAAGAAACGCAGCCTGCGCGTGGTAAAGCTTACCGTGCCCGGCACACTCGCCGACTCGCTCGGCCTCAGCTACGACGCCGAGAAATATACCCTCACTGGCAACTATGCCCAATACGACTCGCTGCGCATCGAGGGCGAGATCGACGCTCGCGACATTGCCGTGATACGCTTCATGGCCGGACGCGACGTTGACCAGAACAAGAAGACCGTGGGCCATCTCACCTATCTCGACCTCTATAAGGCCAACATCCATGCCGGCGACTACGTCTTCAATGCCTCGAAACGTGACGAGGACGACGACTGGGCCGAATACTGGAAAAACAGCAAGGTCACCGAAGACAACTGCGTAGACAGCTACATGTTCTATGCCCTCGACAAGCTGCAGACGGTCATTCTGCCCAAGTCGGCCACCAAGATAGCCGGGCACGCGTTCCAGTCGTGCGAAAGCCTCTCTACGCTCGTTGTAGGCGACGACACAAAGACCGTCGAAAAGTATGCCGCCACCGGTTGCCCGAGCATGAACGTTCTGGTAATGTTGCCCACGACCGTGCCGACGACCCATGAAGACGCATGGCGGTTCTTGTCAACGCCGAGCTACACTTGGTCCAACCTGTTCCTCGTCAGCTCCCCCAGCTCGCAGTTGGCCGCAGTTGTGGTTCCCGAAAGCGCCAAGGCTGCTTATTCCGGAAACATAGGCTACTACTCGGTAGCCGACACCATAGCCAGCTGTTTCGCCGACGATGCCATGCTCAGGGCCATGACGGAAAAACGCGCTTTCTACACCAACGACATGCCCTACATAACCGACATCACCGGATATGTGAACGGCAACACGGATATCAAGCTGTTCAACGAGTTGTATTACACCTCTGTCACCCAGCTTGGTGCCAACACGCTCTCCGGCATGAGTGCGCTCACGGAAGTGACGCTCCCCAACAACGTCTCTACCATCACCGCCGACGCTTTCAGCGGATGCTCGTCGCTGCAGACGGTCTACGCGCTCAATGAAGTGTGTCCGGCACTCGAAGACGGTGCCTTCAACGATTTGCCCACCAACTTTGTCATCATGGTCAACGATGGCGACGAAGACAAATACCGCGCTGCCTGGCCGCTGTATAAGAATCACATCAAGGGCTACCGCGCCAACCGTATCGACATCCGCGAGATAACGCTCACCGCGCCCAACACGCTGGCCGACTCGCTCGGTCTCGAAGTGGTGATGGACGGCTCTGAATATATCAAGACCATCAATGGCGTTATGTCAGACATCACCGGACTGAAGATAAACGGAAAGATCGGCGGTAAGGACATTGCCGTGATACGCATGCTCGGCGGACGTGAACCCGAATGGAATACACGCGTGTATACCACCAACCTCAAGTATCTGGACCTTTATAATGTCGAGATATGCAAGGATGCCAGCCCCATCTACTTCACAACCAAAGGCACCAACCGATGTGTGGAAGCAGACAACGAGGTGCCCAAGGATATGCTCTGGGCTTGTGACCACCTCCAGACGGTGATCCTGCCGCGCAACGCCACGAAACTCAACTATGAGGCCTGCTACAAGATGGCCTCGCTCGAGACGCTTGTCGTGGGCGATGCCACCACCTACATCGACGATGACGCTCTGGGCGAAAGCACCAAGTTGAAGACACTCATCTTCCTGGCAACACAGAAGCCGACTCTCGACGGCGATGCGTTTACCGACAAAGCACGCGACAACGAGTATAAGGTGGACAACATGTATGTGCGCCACAATCTGCTCAACCAGTATAGCAGCGACGAGGAATACACCTCGCATGCCAACGCCATAAACAGCAAGTTTGCCAACGACGACCTCTTCGGTGCTTACGGATGCAAGGCCGTCGCCACTGAAGATGACCTCGGCAATGTCAGCGACATCACGGAATGGTTCGACGGCTTCGGCAAAATCGCTGACCTCAGCTCATTGGCTTACACCGTCATCAGCAGCCTCCGCGCTAAAGACATCAGTAGCCTGACCAATCTGCAGCGTATTGCCCTGCCGTCGACCGTGACAGACATCGACACCAACGTGTTTGCTGCCAACACTAACCTGCATTGGGCAGATCTGAGCGAGTGCGACTCGCTCAAGTCCGCCGACGTCAGCAACTACGGAGTCTCTGCCAATGCCCTTGTCTATGTGCCCGAGTCGTTCGGCGACCAGACGGCCGACAACGTGGTGTATGGAAGCGAGGGCGCACTGCAATGCGCCAAGTACAACCTGACCGGCTCGCACGACTACGACGTGCCTAAGGCATTCACCGCCAAGGCAGTGACGTTCGACCGCGAGTTTGCCAAGGACAGCAAGTATGCGCTGACCCTTCCGT
>CAZXGQ010000137.1:0-6830 GCA_964640415.1 uncultured Prevotella sp. | reverse complement strand
CTGATTTCATGCTTTGCAAGGGCGGGCCCGTGCCCGTCCGCAACCCGAATGGCTAAACCGCAACAGCATTCGTGCAATTCGTTCAATTCGTGGTTCAAGAAATACCACTCATGCGGTTGTTGTCTTAACCACAAATTTTACTAATCCCACGAATATAGTCCACTGCGCAGCCATCCGTTTTTTATCCACGAAAGACACGGACTGACACGAAAATTCAAGGACACAAAATTTCGGCTTCGCCGATGACGCATACCCAAACCAAATCAGATTTCATGCTTTGCAGGGACGGGTAGGGATGGGTAGAGGGCGTCTGCAACCCGAATGGCACAAACCTTTTTCATATACTGCTAAAATATTAATGGGAGATTAACGATTGATTAATGATGATTACACGTTCAAAGCATCTTAACATTAATCGCCGTTAATCTCCCGTTAATCCGTCATTAATCTTTATTTTGTTTTCACGCTGATTATTTCACGCCGGGCCGCGGAGGTTATGCTTTTTGAAGCAAAAGCTCGGGATTCAATGCTTTACAACGTCTTGCCGAAATTTTGCACTGCAAGCAAAGCTTTTTTGCGTTTCCTCTGCGTAATGTTGCGAATTTACCGTAACTTTGCTATAAACTAAGAACTTATACCGTTATGAGCAATATTCCCAAGGAGTGGGCCCAATTCATATTGAAGGACGTGACGTTCCTCAACATCATGACCCGACGTATATATAATGTACTCATCATCGCCAATCCCTACGACGCCTTCATGCTCGAAGACGACGGCCGCGTGGAGGAGAAGATCTACGACGAATACATGACCCTGGGCTTGCGCTATCCGCCAACCTTCACCAAGGTGTCGACCACTGAGGAAGCCGAGCGCGTGCTCGACACTACGAGCGTTGACCTCGTGATATGTATGCCCGGCAATGCCGACAGCGACGCCTTCACTGTGGCAAGAGCCGTAAAGACGAAGTTCCCGGAGATCCACTGCGTGGTGCTCACGCCCTTCTCACACGGTATCACGCGGCGCATGGAACGCGAAGACCTCAGCATCTTCGACTACGTGTTCTGCTGGCTCGGCAACACCAACCTCATCCTCTCCATCATCAAGCTCATCGAGGACAAGATGAACATTGAGCACGACGTGCAGGAGGCGGGCGTGCAGATGATTCTGCTCGTTGAAGACTCCGTGAGGTTCTACTCGTCGATCCTACCCAACCTCTACGGCTATATTCTGAAGCAGAGCCGCAACTTCGCCACCGAGGCACTGAACCCCCACGCCGCCACGCTGCGCATGAGGGGACGCCCCAAGGTGATGCTCGCCCGTACCTATGAGGAAGCGATGGAACTGTACGGGAAATACAAGGACAACTGTCTCGGCGTGATAAGCGACGTGCGCTTCCCGCTGCAGGGTGAGCGCAACTCGGAGGCGGGATTCCGGCTCCTTGAAGACATAAGGAAGGAAGACGAATATGTGCCCCTGATAATGGAGAGCTCGGAGACAGCCAACGGCGACAGGGCAAAGCGCGAGCACTTCCATTTCGTGGACAAGAACTCAAAGATGCTCTCCGTGGAACTGCGCCACCTCATTGAAGACCACATGGGCTTCGGCGACTTCGTGTTCCGCGACCCGCACACCCATAAGGAGATAGCACGCATCAGCACCCTGAAGCAGCTGCAGGACAACATCTTCAAGATTCCGTCCGACTCCATGCTCTACCACATCTCGCGCAACCACATCTCGCGCTGGCTCTGCGCCAGGGCCATCTTCCCCGTGAGCAAGTTCCTCAAGCAGGTGACGTGGCACAAGCTGCAGGACGTGGATGCCCACCGGCAGATAATCTTCGACGCCATAGTGCAATACCGCCACATGAAGAACATAGGCGTGGTGGCGGTGTTCGACCGCGGCAAGTTCGACCGCTACGCCCACTTCGCGCGCATCGGCGACGGTTCGCTCGGAGGCAAGGGACGCGGCCTCGCCTTTCTCGACAACATCATAAAGACGCACCCGGAGATGAACCAGTTTCAGGGTGTCACGACGCGCATACCCAAGACGGTGGTGCTCTGCACCGACATCTTCGACCAGTTTATGGAGCACAACAACCTGTACCCCATAGCCCTGAGCAACGCCCCCGACGAGCTCATCCTTGAGAGGTTCCTCAAGGCGAAGCTGCCAAGCAACTACATTGCCGACTTCTTTACCTTCCTCAACGCCACCAATGCTCCCATTGCCATAAGGTCGAGCTCGCTGCTTGAAGACAGCCACTACCAGCCCTTCGCCGGCATCTATGCCACCTACATGATACCGCGCCTCGACGACCGCCAGGAGATGCTCTCGCTGCTCGTCTCGGCAGTGAAGGCCGTCTACGCCTCGGTGTTCTACCGCGACTCGAAGGCTTACATGACCGCCACGAGCAACGTCATCGACGAGGAGAAGATGGCGGTGATAATGCAGGAGGTGGTGGGAAAGGAATACGGCGGACACTACTACCCCAACATATCGGGCGTCATACGCTCGCTCAACTATTACCCCATAGGCGAGGAGAAGTCGGAAGACGGCATCGCCTCGCTCGCCCTGGGCCTGGGCAAGTATATCGTCGACGGCGGACAGACGCTCAGGGTGTCGCCCTACCATCCCGACCAGGTGCTGCAGATGTCAGACATGGACATTGCC
Source organism: uncultured Prevotella sp. (assembly GCA_964640415.1). Taxonomy (GTDB): domain Bacteria; phylum Bacteroidota; class Bacteroidia; order Bacteroidales; family Bacteroidaceae; genus Prevotella. The sequence continues at coordinate 4,163 of CAZXGQ010000137.1, read as the reverse complement.
CTGCGCGACACGCAGACGCGCTTCTATGCCCTCGACACGACGAGGGCGCAGCTCGACTTCAGCGTCGACGACGGATTCAACATAGAGAAGCTGCGCGTGAAGGAGGCCTACAAGGACGGCGCACTGACATATATCGCTTCGACCTACGACCCCGACGACCAGATCATACGCGAGGGCCTCTACGAGGTGGGGCGCAAGGTCATATCCTTCGACGGAGTGCTCAAGCAAGGCGTGTTCCCCCTGCCGCAGCTCATGCAGATGGCCATGAAATATGGTGCCGACTCCATGCGACGGCCCGTGGAGATAGAGTTTGCATGCAACATCAACGACGACCGCACGGGCGACTTCTGCCTGCTGCAGATACGACCCATCGTCGACACCAAGCAGGAACTCGTGGAGGACGTGGCGGCAATACCCGACGACGGCTGCCTGCTGAAGTCTGCCAACTCGCTCGGCCACGGCATCTCCGAAGACGTCTGCGACGTGGTGTATGTGCGCTGGGACGACAATTTCTCGGCTGCCAACAATCCGCAGGTGGCAATGGACATTGAGCGCATAAACAGGCGCTTCCTCGACGAGGGCAGGCAGTATGTGCTCATAGGCCCCGGACGCTGGGGCAGCAGCGACCACTGGCTCGGCGTGCCGGTGAAATGGCCAGCCATAAGTGCGGCGCGCGTCATTGCCGAAGTGGCATTGCCGGGCTACCGTGTCGACCCGAGCCAGGGCACCCACTTCTTCCAGAACCTCACGTCGTTTGGCGTGGGATATTTCACCATCGACACCAACCGCCCCGACGGCGGAACGGTGCGCAAAGACGTGCTCGACGCCATGCCGGCTATAGACGAGACACCGCTGGTGCGACACGTGAGGTTCCTGAAACCGCTGCGCATAATGATGGACGGGAAAAAGCAACTGGGCGCGGTCGTCATTCCTTAAAATAGTACAAAATGTAAGCAGGAAGGGTAAAAAACCAAGGGTTTTATTTGGAGCGTATTCCTAAAAAACCTAATTTTGCCATTACTAACACGACAATTTGTCATCTAAACAAACCTATTATGGAAGTTGAAAATGTATTGAAAGGCCTTGAGTGGAAACACAGCAATGAGCCTGAATTCCTGCAAGCAGTTAAGGAAGTACTTGTCTCTATAAAGGATGTCTACAACCAGCACCCCGAGTTTGAGAAAGCCAAGATTATAGAGAGACTCGTAGAGCCGGAGCGCGTCCACATGTTCCGCGTGCCTTGGGTCGACGACCGGGGCGAGGTGCATGTCAACACGGGCTACCGCGTACAGTTCAACTCGGCCATCGGCCCCTACAAGGGCGGCCTGAGGTTCCATCCGTCAGTCAATCTGAGCATAATGAAGTTCTTGGGCTTTGAGCAGACCTTCAAGAACGCGCTCACCACACTGCCCATGGGCGGTGCCAAGGGTGGCGCCGACTTCTCGCTGCGCGGACGCTCCGCCAACGAGGTGATGCGTTTCTGCCAGGCCTTCATGCAAGAGCTATACAAATATATCGGTCCCGACGAGGACGTGCCGGCAGGCGACATAGGTGTCGGCGGCAGGGAGATAGGCTATCTCTTCGGCCAGTACAAGAAGCTGACCCACCAGTTCCAGGGCGTGCTCACGGGCAAGGGCATGGAATGGGGCGGCTCCATACTGCGCCCCGAGGCCACGGGCTACGGCGCGCTCTATTTCGTCAACCAGATGCTGGAGACCCACGACATCGACATCAAGGGCAAGACCATTGCCATATCAGGCTTCGGCAACGTGGCGTGGGGTGCCGTGAAGAAAGCCACGGAGCTGGGTGCCAAGGTCATAACCATAAGCGGACCCGACGGCTACATCTACGACCCCGAGGGTATCGCGGGCGAGAAAAACGAGTTTATGCTTGAGCTTCGCGCCAGCGGCAACGATGTCTGCCAGCCCTACGAGGAGGAGTTCAAGGGCTCCAAGTTCTTCGCAGGCAAGAAGCCGTGGGAGCAGAAGGCCGACATCTACCTGCCCTGTGCAACGCAGAACGAGCTCAACGCCGACGACGCCGACCGCATACTTGCCAACAACCCGCTCTGCGTGGCTGAGGTGAGCAACATGGGCTGCACCGCCGAGGCGGTGGAGAAGCTGGTGGCTGCAAAGACGCTCTTTGCGCCCGGCAAGGCTGTCAACGCCGGCGGCGTGGCAACGTCGGGGCTGGAGATGACGCAGAACTCCATGCGCCTGCATTGGTCTGCCGACGAGGTGGACGAGAAGCTCCACTACATCATGCACTCCATACACGGCCAGTGCGTGAAGTACGGACGCCAGGCCGACGGATACATCGACTATGTGCGCGGTGCCAACGTGGCGGGCTTCATGAAGGTTGCCAACGCCATGATGGCGCAGGGCATAGTATAAAAAGAACGCAGTGGCAGCGAAAGCCGCCCTGCAGAAACATTGAGTGGAATATATACATCATACAACTTTCGCCATTAAACTTTTGGCGAGTCTAATCTTATTGGCAGGCGTTGTCTCTGTGGGTGCCCAAACCCGCAGAGGCAAGGCTTCGTTTTATTCTAAACGGGCCACGGGCGCACGTGCCGCCAGTGGCGAACGCATACATCACGACAGTCTCACCTGTGCCCACCGCACCTATCCCTTCGGCACCTTGCTGAAGGTAACCAACATGCGTAACGGCAAGAGCGTCGTGGTGAGGGTCACCGACCGCGGCCCTCACCACGGAAGCCGCATCATAGACCTCAGCTACGGTGCGGCGCGCGAGCTCGACATGCTCTCGCAGGGCATAGCCATGGTGGAGATAGAGCGGGTGGACAATACCAAGGTGCCTTATCGCGACAATGTGGAGACAAGCCTACCCGAATTCGAGTTCGACTTCTCGAAGCACAATTTGCCCAATATGCCTATAATGCCTAATATGCCTAATGGGCATAATAGGCCTAATACGCCTGCTGGGCCTAATGGGCATAATAGGCCCAATATGCACACTACGCCCAATATGCACACTACGCCCAATGGGCATAATATGCATAATGTGCCCACCACCCCCAAAACCACCTCCGAGACCACCAACACCCATCATTAACCCTCAAAAAAACACATCGCTATGCCGCACCCCGTGGACAAAGGCTTTATCCGTCAAGGCAAGGACTACACCACGCTCATCTGTTACAAGAAGGCTGTCATAATCTACGACATCACCTATTATTTTGCCCACAAGTATCTGGAGCATGGCGACCGCACCATTGACCAAATGGTACAGGCGGCGAGGTCGGGCAAGCAGAACATAGTGGAGGGCAACATCGACGGCATAACCTCGACGGAGATGGAGATAAAGCTCACCAACGTGAACCGGGCCAGCCTGCATGAGCTGATGGAGGACTACAAAGACTACCTTCGAGTGCACGGTCTGGAGCAATGGGCGGTAGACTCACCCAAGGCGGAGCAGACGCGCCGCTATTGCCGCGACCACAATGACCCTGCCGATTACAGGGATAAGATAGCAGAACGCTCGCCGGAAACCATCTGCAACATTGCCATAACGCTTATTCTGCAGACCGACGTGATGATAAGGGGGCTCATAGAGTGGCAGAAGCAGCACTTCAAGGACAACGGCGGCATAAAGGAGCAGATGTTCAAGGAGCGTACCAGGCAAAGGGGATATTGACCGAAGTTCTCTTTTTGCCGATGGCCTCCACTTGACCGAAGAACTATCCGGCAATTATTCAGCCAAGACAGAGACTGCTTCTATTTTCAGAGAAGACAATATCCTATAAACAATAGAGGCGGGAAACCCACACGGGTTTCCAGCCTCTATTGCGTTTATATCAGTGACCTTGCCTTACTTCGCCGTTGGTGTGAAGCGCAGGGTGTAGCTCATTGCTGATGTTGATGGGATGTACTTGCTCAGAGTGCTTGGGCCGCAAGAGCCTGAACCCACACCGCTGAGACTGGCGTCGAAGTGGGCATAGACGTTGTCGCTACGGGTGAGGTCCTGGTTGTTGAGCTTCGTGAACCAAGGCTTTGCCTTCCACTTGCTCTCGTCGTAGTGGCACATCGAGAAGGACACGTCGCCCTGGGTCTCGATCTTCAGGTCGCAACTGCTTGACGACAGGGTCAGGTCGCGCAGGTTCAGGTGGTCGCCGTTGGTCTGCGGGTGTGTGTACTCCT
>CAZXGQ010000136.1:0-6839 GCA_964640415.1 uncultured Prevotella sp. | reverse complement strand
CGACATTAGCTTTGGGAGAAGGCGGTCGCGAGACTCCGTGAGGAGGGTGAGTTGATTTCTCAAATGCCTTACTAATTTAAAGTTGGGTTCCATAGTATCACAATACTTCTTTATAAGATCAGAAGTTGGCAATGTGATATTCATTAGATGTATAGATGCATTTGTTAATTGTGGCTGAGCTGCCCCTGTTCTAATAGAACGGAAATTTACAGAACGCATTAACCCAAATGTAAACGGCAACATACAATATGGGAAATCTACTTTAGCTTTTACTATGAACGAATTATTTGTTACAAAAGTATATCGTTCATATGTTTTTAGAACGTCTCCACTTCCATTTCCTCTACTTGTTATCAAGACAACTGGCTCATCGCAATTGTACTTATCGTAATATCCAATTATGCCATTTGCTCCATAAACTGGATACTTGCCCGTTGGCGCAATTTCTTTAGTCGAGAGATTTTTACCATATTTAATATCAAAGACATCGTCAATATTATATGAAAGCCACCCCTCCGGCACTCCATCGATGACTTTTACGTTTTCGTGTCCGGGGAAGTGGAGGTCGACGAACCATTCCTTGTAGAGGCGCTGCGCTGCCTCCTCCAACAACTTTATCTGACGATGATAGTTCGCTATCAATTTGTCGTAACGGCTTAATGTCGTGGCGATGGAGTCTTGGATGGATATGCTTGGCAATTCTAGTGGGACATCACTAAGAATTGATGTATTCAGATTTGCCATGGTTGCTCCTTTTGCATGCTTTTCTATCCATCCGATAACGCTTTTCTTTTGTAATTGGTAAAATATAAATTTGGGGCTAGCTTCATTTTTATTTATGGTCACTTTCAAACATCCAGTTCCACAAAGCCATCCTTCTTGTTTCTTTGTTATATAAGCGCACTTGCCGACATCGCCTCGTCTTGAATAAACAATTTCTCCTTCTTTTACTTTATGACGAGCTAATCTCGTCACATGTAGTTCTTCTACTCTTGCTATGGTTTCAGTCGATACCTTTCCTTCTATTATGTCTTTGGGCATAATGACAGGTGTGCCTTCTATAGAATAGTCAGATTGATGTAATTGAGAACCAAAAGGACCAGTCTGAATTGATTCTGCCACTTCCTCTAACTTTACTTTCTTCCAGGCTCCAAATTGTGGCGACACTGGCGACACAATTTGTTTTTCGCTCGGCTTCATCATTTCATCCCCTCCCAACTCTTTTGTATTTCACTCATCAGCTCATTTGCCTCAGCGTTGAGCCGTGCCAATTCGGCATGAATCTCGTTCATGCGCTCATGGAAATCCACACCGTCGTCTTCGGCTTCAGCCACTCCAACGTAAGCACCGGGAGTGAGGGAGTAGTTCTTCTCGGCAATCTCGGCGATGGTGGCAATCTTGCAGAGACCTGCCACATCCTGATACTCGCCGTCTGTGCCAAACTTAGATGTAAGCCATTCATATTCATCGATGTCTGTGAGTAGACTTGTGAGCACTGCACAGAATTCCTCGCCAGTTTTGCGCATGGCTTTCACCTCGCGTTTCTTGATGTTTTGTTCAGCAACTTTGATACATGCTTTAGTTTGCTCTATTTGTACGTTGATGCTGTTGCGCAGTTTGGGAGTATCGAGGGCTGCATCTTCTATCCATCCCATTAGGCCGAAGAAATGCCCTCGTGTATCCTGATCTATGGCGTCTGCAAATGGCTGAGCTTCAGCACGGATAGCCGATACTCTGCTAAGGATGTGCTTCTGATAGTCGCTAACAAGCCCCCGGTATTTCTCCGTTTCTCCCCGATAGAGATGCACGATGGCCTGCAGGTTGCGCAGTTGCCACTCCGTCCATTCGTTGAGGGTGCGGTCTACCACCGTGTAGTAGTTGCGGGCATCGATGAAGAGCACCTTGTCGCGTATTTCGCGCCGCTTGTTGCGGTCGAAGAACCACAGGGAGCAAGGCAGCGAGAGGGTATAGAAAAAGTTGTTGCCCACCGAAACCATCACGTCCACGTCACCCGTGTTGACGAGTTGCTCACGGATGTCGCGGTCCTTGTTGCTACTGTCGGTTGCCGACGAAGCCATTACGAATCCGGCACGGCCCGTAGGGTTGAGGTAAGCATAGAAATAACTTATCCAGAGATAGTTGGCGTTGCCTATCTCCTTGGTCTTGGCGTTCACGCCCGGCAGCCCGAAAGGCAATCTGCCGGCACTCTGTGCGCTCTCAGCCATCACCTTGTTTACGTTGAACGGCGGATTCGCCATCACGTAGTCGCATTTGCCGGCGAGGTTGTGGGCGTCGTGGTAGAACGAGTTAGCCTCGTCGCCGCTCACGATGCGGCCGTTCAGTCCGTGCACCGCCATGTTCATCAGGCAGAGCTGGGCGTTGTATTCCACCTTCTCCTGTCCGTAGAACGTCATCAGCGTGTTGGCGTTCATGCCGTTGGCATTGACGAAGTCGCCCGTCTGCACAAACATTCCGCCCGAACCGCAAGCCGGGTCGAGCATCACTCCCTGCCGGGGTTCCAGCACGTTGACGAGCATTTTTACCAGCGACTTGGGTGTAAAAAAGACACCGTCGTCGCTTGCCACGGCTTTGGCAAACTTAGAGAGGAAGTATTCGTAGATGCGGCCGATGACGTCACCGTCAATCCCCTCAAGCGCATTGTTGAGGATGCGGAGCAGCTCGCTCAGCAGTTCGTCGCTGAACATGGTGTAGGTCTTGGGCAGCACGCCGGTGAGCTGTTCGCTCTGCGCCTCCACAAGGGTCATGGCGTTGTTTACAGCCTCGCCCAGCGAGTTGATGTCCTGGCCGTTGGCAGTCTTCAGTCCTGCCGCCGCCACATTGTCGGGTAGGGTAACGAGATAGTCGAACTGCGCTTCGCGCGGCAGAAAGAGTGCACTCTTGGCGGCAAAGTCGCTCGCCTCGATGGGCATCGTGCGCCCGCCGCGGGTTGGGCGGTTCTTCAAGAGCTCTGCCTCCACCATCTTGTAGCGGCTGAAGGCGTAGCGCAGGAAGATCAGTGCCAGCACGGGCATACAGTATTGACTGCTTGTGAGTTTACTGCCCGCACGAAGCAGGTCTGCCGACTCCCAGAGGTCAGCCTCGAGTTTGCGTATGTTTGTCTTTTCTGCCATTGTTGCTTAATAGTCTTTGCTTATACCGAATGATTTGTTTTACGTTTCAAATTTACAGTTTTTATCTTGAAACGCCACACGAATTGACGAAAAATATCGGCGCATGGTAAAGTCATGTTTTGGGGGGCATTCACGATAGTACAGCTGTCGCGATATGTTTACACTTCTTTGTGGACAAAGAAAAGCGGCTTCGCGGAACCGTGGTGGTTCTGCGAAGCCGCTTCTCGGGTTATAGTGTGTCGCGCTTCGGGTTACAGGGCGAACTTGTAGCCGAATGTCACTTGGAAGACGCTGTTTTTAGAGTCGTCGCCATCCAGGAGACTTGTCAAGCCTAAGTTGTAGCGTGCGTCAGCCACGAAGTTGTTGATCTGGTAGGAGAGGCCCACGGGGATGCTGAAGTCTACGCTCCTGATGCCGGGGAAGTCGGTTGTCACCTTGACACCGCTTACCTCAGCTCCGGCCTTGTGTTTCACGTTGAAGCCGGGCTGGATACCGCACTTGACGGCAAGGCCCTTGGCTACGTAGACGTTGGCAAGGATGGGAATGTTGATGTAGTCGAGCTTGGCATCAGCATCGACGGTGTAGCCGCCGTCTGCTATTTCCACGGCACCCTTGCAGCCCTGCATGGAGTAGAGTGCGCCGGCAGAGAGACTGAAGATGTCGGAAAGTCCGAATTCAAACTCTGCGCCAACGGCAAGTCCTATGCGTGCATCTGTACCATCGCCGCTTGTGACGTTTGCAATGTTGAATCCCACCTTGGGCTGGACTGTGATAGAGCCCTTTCTCACCTGTGCGAATGTAGCCGTGGTTGTGAAGAAAACCATTAAGACCATTAGGAACAACTTTTTCATACTCTGATTTTTTATTGGTGATTATTAATAATGTGCAAGCATATTGCAGGCGCAAAGGCCACGAAGCTCTCTTTGGTTGCCTCTCAGCTGCTTATTAAGCGCAAAGGTATACAATATATATACAAGATGCAAGGATAAAACCAACATTTTTTAACCTAAAATAAGAAATAAAGCGAAATATTCGCATTTGTCAAAACAAGACGTCATCAGTTGGTCTATCAAAGCTTGTCTCAACAGATTTCATGGTATGCCCGGCATGAGATTGTCTAACGGGGGGAAGTCCTGGACAAGTCCTAAAAACGGTGTCGTTAAGTCGTTGTAAGAAGACTGGGTTATTACTGGTTTGGCACAAGAAAAATGCAAAAAAAAGTCCTTTAAAGTCTTTCTCTTTAAAAAAAATATTAATAAGTTTGCAAATTCAAGCCTATATTACATCTGCTTGAAGCAATTCATTAGACGTTTGGCATAGGCTTTCATGTCTATAATATTCAATTACAAAAACTTTGAGGAATGATAATGTTTTCACACTTCCACTTCAAAGCGGCCCTGTTCGGCACTTGGGCTTTGATGGCATTCTTAGGCTTAGGTCTGTCATCATGTCATGACGAAACAAACAATGCAGAATCAATTGTCATATCTGAAATTGGACCTCTGCCAACCACCGACCAATTGGAAGAGAAGTTCGAAGGGAAAGCAATGATATTCGGTAATGACCGCACTGACTTCAACGGATGTTTGGCAAACCGCATGACCAACACCACCAACGAAGTGTCGGAAGACGTAAAGGCCTTCATCTTCACCAAAGGGCACAACACGCGCCTGACAACCGAAGAGGCAACCGCTATGTTTCGGGCCTATACCAACAATGCTACCTTTGTGCTGATTGACCCAGTCAAGACCGACCGCACCGCGCTTGTCGACACGTTGCAAGCTGCCATCTCGAAGGCTTCGGCCCAAGGCGAAGAGGTGACACTCCCCTTGCAGATGCTTGGACAGTTTTCGCAATATCTGTCTGGCAACAAAGAAAAGATAGACGGGCACACCGAAGCCGTGGCTGTCAACCGCAACGGACTTTATGTGGTTCGCAACCTGGAAGAAACGGCCGAAGAACAAAGCGGAAACGCTGCGGCACTGCAAGTAACCGAATCGGGCGACACCATCCAGCTGGCCTTGGCCAAGCACGAATATGAGCCCAACGGATACGACCACGGTAAGTCGGCCGACATGCTCGTGAATTGGATGACACGTTGCGCAAATGCCGGAAACACACTCTTCGCTTCGGGCGCCACATCTGACGACGGACAAATGTCGGCGCAAATGGTCACGATACAGTATACCGTTGGCCCTACACGTGCGCTGGAAAGGAGTATGCTCGTAGAACATAACTTCGAAATCTACTCGCTGCACAAGAACGACACCAACGAAGACTATTATCTGGTTCATGCCACCCCGACATATCATAATTCGCAGTTGAATACATATCCTACAGCTACAGGTTCAAGTGTTTACAGTAACATGTGGACAATGATAGACAAAGAGGTAACTCTGGATGACGGTTCTGTGCTGTATCCTACCTCATCGTCACTCAACAAAGACGAAAATTGCTGGTACGGACCTTACTTTAGAGGAGCTAATGTTTCATTCAGCCTTGAGACATCCGGCGAAGAAAATGATGAAAACATCACGGTTCTGAACGCCTTGCCTGCCACCAATTTGAATAGAGGTGGGACACTTACTTCGGGTTTGAATTGTACCTTGACCAATGTAAGCATTACCAATAATAGTATCTGGGGCGGTAAAAACGACCAGACCGTTAACTTCACTCAGTCGTTCTCGCATCAGGATGCAGGTCTGTATTGCCTTCAGCAAGGTGAGAACAGCAATTACAGAGAGTGGACCATCATGGGCGAAACACCAGAAAGGAAGATAGATGCACATAGCAACGTTCCACCTTTAGCGCCTTCACCATCGCTCAGTGGCACTCAGAAAAATGTCAGTCTCGGTACGTTATATCATTCACTGGCCAACGCATTCCAAATCCAGGACTTTACAGAAGACTTCACTTTGGCTTTTGTCGTGAAGAACCCCAAGGCCAATCAGTCTTACAGTCTTCACTTCTCTGATTATGTCCTCCTTGGTGAACTTTATGCTTCGCAATACAACTACAGGCACCTTGAGGCGGTGGTATGGCACAAATCTGAACAGAGCATTCCGCTGAACACGCCTGTCCGTCTGAGTGACTATACGATAGAATGTTCCGATTCTGAATTCCTTGGCAAATGGGAGAAGCCGCTGAAAGATTATCTGAAGGAATCATTGACAACCACTTGGAACGGAGAATATCCCAGTTTCTCAGTTTTTGGCAACACCGAAACCGCTTCTAATAAAGTGGCACGTCATATTTTATATCGTTTCTCACAAATCTTGTATGTTGTGGCCAACAGATATAATATAACAGACGAGGTTACTTTCAGCGTCCACGCCAAAGGTTCTACAGACACTTTAGGGACTTTCAAACTTAAAGACAAAAACGTCTCATATTGATACCCAAAGCACTGCCATTCAATGGGTGTGTGGAGTAAAAAGAACCGCTTGTCGCAACATCACGACAAGCGGTTCTTTTTTTGTATATCCGGCAAACTCGGCAAGGGCGGGTAGGGATGGTCAGAGCCCGTCCGCATTCCGAATGGCACAACCATCTCACGCCAAATCCAAGCCTTCTTCACCCCGAGCCGCAGAGATTATTGAGCTGCAGGAACAAAGACGGTTCTATGCTGATTCGTGTGGGTGTTTTCTTTCTCGCATTTCTTTTTCCACACTCAACATAGACCCAAGAAAGATTAATGTCGGATTAACG
>CAZXGQ010000135.1:0-7054 GCA_964640415.1 uncultured Prevotella sp. | reverse complement strand
CGCTTTCTCTCCAGGTGGTCGAGTATCATCTTGCGCATGCGCATAGATTTAGGCGTGACCTCCACATACTCATCACCCTTGATGTACTCAAGGCACTCCTCAAGGCTCATGACGGTCTTCGGCACGATGCGCGCCTTGTCGTCGGAACCGCTGGCGCGCACGTTGGTGAGCTGCTTGGCCTTGCAGACATTGATCACAAGGTCGTTGTCGTGGACATGCTCACCAACCACCTCGCCGGCGTAAACTTCCTCACCCGGGTCGATGAAGAACTTGCCGCGATCCTGCAGTTTGTCGATTGCGTAAGCATAGGCCGTGCCCGTGTCCATTGACACCATGGAGCCATTGGTGCGGCGCACAATCTCGCCCTTGAAAGGCTGGTACTCCTTATAGCGGTGAGCCATGATAGCCTCGCCCTGGCTGGCGGTGAGCACGTTGGTGCGCAAGCCGATGATACCACGCGAAGGAATGTCGAATGTGATGTTGACGCGATCGCCCTCGGTGTCCATACTGGTGAGCTCACCCTTACGGCGTGTCACCATGTCGACCATCTTGGAAGAGTAGTCCTGCGGAACGTTGATGTCGAGTTCCTCGATAGGCTCACACTTCTGACCGTCAATCTCCTTATAGATTACCTGCGGCTGACCAACCTGCAGCTCGTAGCCCTCGCGGCGCATTGTCTCGATGAGCACAGAGATGTGGAGCACGCCACGACCCTTTACTATCCAGCGGTCGGTGTAGCCCTCTACAGTCTCCACACGCAGGGCGATGTTCTTCTCCAGCTCCTTGGCCAAGCGGTCGCTGATCTGACGAGAGGTGCAGAACTTGCCCTCACGGCCGAAGAACGGCGAGTCGTTGATGGTGAAGAGCATAGACATGGTAGGCTCGTCCACGGCGATAGGAGGCAGAGGCTCGGGATTCTCGAAATCGGAAATGGTGTCACCAATCTCGAAGTGCTCAAGACCGATAACAGCGCAAATGTCGCCACTTTCTACAGAGTCTACACGCTTGTGGGTGATGCCCTCGAAGGTGTGAAGCTCCTTTATCTTTGTTCTCTCCTGAGAGCCGTCGCGGTGGCAGATGGTGATGTTCATGCCATCCTTGAGTGTGCCACGGTGTACGCGGCCCACAGCTATACGACCGGTGTAGTTGCTGTAGTCAAGAGAGGTGATGAGCATCTGCGGTGTGCCCTCCAGGTGCTTGGGGCCGGGAATCATCTCCACAATCTGGTCGAGCAGATAGTCGATGTTGTCTGTCGGTGTCTTGTAGTCGGAACCCATCCAGCCGTTCTTGGCCGAGCCATAGACCACGGGGAAGTCGAGCTGGTCCTCAGTGGCGTTGAGGTCGCACATGAGGTCGAACACCATCTCATACACTTGCTCAGGACGGCAGTTTGGCTTGTCAACCTTGTTGACCACCACGATAGGCTTCAATCCTATCTGCAATGCCTTCTGCAGCACGAAACGTGTCTGCGGCATCGGGCCCTCAAAGGCATCGACCAGCAGCAGGCAGCCGTCTGCCATGTTGAGCACACGCTCAACCTCACCGCCGAAGTCGGAGTGGCCCGGGGTGTCGAGAATGTTGATCTTTACTCCTTTCCAAGTTATTGAGACGTTTTTAGAAAGAATCGTTATCCCTCGCTCACGCTCCAAGTCGTTGGAGTCGAGCACCTCGCCACTGTCATCCTTTCCATCCCGGAAAAGTTTTCCGGCGAGCATCATCTTGTCGACCAACGTGGTTTTACCATGGTCGACGTGCGCAATCACTGCAATGTTACGAATGTCCTGCATCGTTTCTACCTTAAAATAAAAGCTGTTCTTATTGTATATGGGTGCAAAATTACAAAAAAAATATATGAAAGCATTGCTAAGTGTCGAATTTTTAGTAACTTTGCACCCGCATTTCCGGAGAAGCCGGAGCATTCGAGGCCGTCAGGGTTGTGATTAAGGCCCACACGGGCGGCGGAAGGATGTCATTGATGCACTAATAAATTAATCAATTTCAACAAAATGTATTTAGACAAGGAAAAGAAGGTTGAGATCTTCGGCAAGTATGGTAAGGGTGCAACAGACACAGGTTCTGCAGAGGCACAAATCGCACTGTTCACTTATCGTATCTCTCACTTGACAGAGCACGTTAAGGCAAACCACAAGGACTTCGTGACAACCCGTTCACTGACTCAGCTCGTCGGTAAGCGCCGTCGCCTGCTCACTTACCTCAAGGAGCGCGACATCAACCGTTACCGTAACATCATCAAGGCTCTCGGCCTGCGTAAGTAATATCCATCAAGGATATTCATCCGAAGAAAAGGTTTCTATAAACCATATAAGCCTCGCTATCAACATGATGGCGAGGCTTTATTGTTTATCGACGCGATGTGCATGGGCAGCACCCCCTGCGCATCGCATATTAAACGTAAAAGAAAATCACAGCTGGCTGAACAGCTTTCGGCCCTTGGCATAATATTGCCAAAGAATGCTGAAAGGCTTGCGTTCCGGCACGGGGTTCAGCCGTCGCGACGCAGCTATCTCCTGCCTATCCTTGTCGAAGTCGTGCTTCCACTTGTTGAAAGCCCGGCGCCCACGTACGACGGCCTTGAAGTCGCCAACATTGTGTTTCAGCACAAGCATCTCCACGGCGGCAAGCCAATCGAGGAAGAACCTCATGCGCATCACTTGCCGCAACTCGTTGTCGGGCAGGTTCTTGTAAAGCATCGTGAGGTTGTTTCTGAAGTTAAGGAAAGTCTTCATGGGGTTGCTTTTCGGCAAGGTGCCGCCACCCACATGATACACCTTGCTCTCAGGACAGCACACTACCCTTTTGCCACGCTGCCTGAGTCTCCAACACAGGTCTATCTCCTCGCAATGGGCGAAGAACCGGGCATCAAGGCCACCCACTTCCCAATAGTCACCGGCACGGACCAGGAGGCACGCTCCCGTAGCCCACAACACGTCCATAGCACTGTCGTATTGCCCGTTGTCGCGCTCCACGGTATCGAAGATTCTGCCACGGCAAAACGGATAGCCATACTTGTCGATGAACCCACCACAAGCCCCGGCATACTCGAAGCTGCCCTTGTCGAACTCCGACAACAGTTTGGGCTGGCATGCCGCCACATCCCTGTGGACATCCATAAACTGCAGCAACGGAGTGAGCCAATGGGGAGTGACCTCCACATCGGAGTTGAGCAGCACGTAGTAGTCGGCCTCAATCTGCGCCAGCGCCTTGTTGTAGCCTTCGGCAAAACCATAGTTGCGGTCATTGCGCAATGTGCGTACCATCGGGAAACGTTCGGCAAGCAACTCCATCGAGTCGTCGGTGGAGGCATTGTCTGCCACCCATACTTCCGCTTCGTCTTCAGAGAACTTTACCACATCAGGCAGATACTCCTCAAGCATCTTCCTGCCATTCCAGTTGAGTATTACTATAGCGGTCTTCATAACAGCTGTCCTTTCAGAGCGTTCTTGGCATGGTTGAACTCTCCCAGTTTCACCCTCACAATCTCGTTGTCGAGACGGTCGTTGTCGTCTGAAGGCGGCAGTTCCACACGCAGATAGTTGTCTGTGAACCCGTGCATGGCCTTGCCGTGAGCCGACTTCTCGAAAAGCACCTCCGCCTCCTTGCCTATATACTGGGAATAGAAGTCGAGCGTCTTCTCGTCGGACAGTTTCAGCAATCTGTGCACACGCTCTTTCTTGTCCTTGTCGGCAACGATATAGTTGATGCGCAAAGCCGCCGTGCCGCGCCGCTCAGAGTAAGGGAATACGTGGAGCTGCGTCACCGGCAGGGAGTCGAGGAAAGCGTAGCCGTCCTCAAAACACTCGGGAGTCTCGCCACGGCAGCCCACCATCACGTCAACGCCGATAAAGGCATCGGGCATCAACCGCTTGATAAGCTCTATCTTGTGCGCGAACAAGTCTCTCGAATAACGGCGGTGCATGAGCCGCAGCACCTCGTCGCTTCCGCTTTGCAGGGGGATATGGAAATGAGGCATGAACGCACGGCTATGGGCGCAATATTCTATCAACTCGTCGCTGATGAGATCCGGCTCTATCGAACTGATGCGGAAGCGGCGGATGCCTTCCACACCGTCGAGAGCCTTCACCAAGTCAATGAACTTCTCTCCTGTGGTCGCGCCGAAGTCACCTATATTGACACCCGTAAGCACTATTTCCTTGCCACCTTCGCGCGCAGCTTGCTCAGCCTGGGCCACGAGAGAGGCAATAGACGGATTGCGCGAGTTGCCACGCGCAAAGGGTATGGTGCAATAAGTGCAATAATAGTTGCATCCGTCCTGCACCTTAAGGAAATAACGCGTGCGGTTGCCCCTCGAGCAGGAAGGCTGGAAGCTCTTGATGTCTTTCGTCTTTACATTATGGAAAATGTGCCGGTGACCGTCATCGGCCAAATCGCCAGGCTGCGTCCATGCATTGTTAAGATATTGTATGAGGTCTGCCTTCTCGTTGGAACCGAGCACAAGGTCGACGCCATCCATCTTGCTCACCTTCTCGGAGTCGAGCTGAGCGTAGCATCCCGTCACCACCATAAAGGCGCCAGGGTTCTCCCTCACCAGACGGTGGATTGCCTGACGGCACTTATGGTCGGCCATCTCCGTCACCGAACATGTGTTGACAAGGCAGATGTCTGCCTTCTCACCCTCTTCCGCTTCCACGACACCCATCTCACGAAGGAGCTTGGCAAAAGTGGAGGTCTCGGAGAAATTGAGCTTGCACCCTAAAGTGTAAAATCTTGCCTTTTTGCCTTGAAATGCTGATGTATCTATCATGTTGAAATTCTGATTTTCATGCAAAGGTACGGTTTTATTCAGATTTACACATTATATATTATAAGAGTTTTTAATATCATTGGAGATTTGTCTTTCTGTTAAGGCACACAGCGAGGCAAGAACCAAGGCCACAGCCAGGAAAATGCACAAAAACGTTGGTGTTGTGCCAAAATGCACACGCTTGATTTTCAACAAGTTATAAAAAAGTTACAGAAAAGTGCAAAAAAAGTTGATAAAAAAAGAACAACGTATTGAAAAAATGTCTACCTTTGCACCGTTGTTAATAAACAGATTGTTTTACAGATTTAAAAAGCAAAGAAAATGAAGAAATTAGTTTTAATGTTCGTGGCTATCGCAGCTATCTCATTCGCATCATGTGGCAACAAGAACCAGAGCGCAGCTCCTGCAGCTGACTCTGACACAACTGCTGTTGACACAGCTGACACAGCTGCCGTTGACACAGCCGTTGCTGACACAGCTGTTGCTGAGTAAGTCAAGCATCTTCGTTAGCACGAAATTAAAAAATTGAGAGACTCCGCCTCGGGCTTTGCCCTGGGCGGTTTTTTTGTGTTCTTTTCGCGCTTAGTCATTCTTTTTTACTAACTTTGCAAATGGATTCTCACGCATTATAGAACACATGCATTACCTAAGATATTTCATACTGTTGCTTGCCCTTTGCGCGCATCTCTCCGCAACATACGCACAGAGACCGCAAAACACGGCTTACCAGCTCTATATCAGTCAGTTCAAGGACTTGGCAATAGAGCAGATGCAACGCTATCGCATACCCGCAAGCATCACCTTGGCACAGGGCCTCTTCGAAAGCCGTGCCGGCCAAAGCCGTCTTGCCACGGTGGGCAACAACCACTTTGGCATAAAATGCCACGGATGGACCGGACGCTCGATCAACGCCAACGACGATGCACCGAACGAGTGCTTCAGAGCTTACGACAACGCCAAGGAAAGCTACGAAGACCACAGCAAGTTCCTGCGCAACAACCAGCGCTATGCCAGGCTATTCCAACTTTCCTCCACCGACTATCGCAGTTGGGCGAGAGGCTTGAAGGCCTGCGGCTACGCCACAAACCCCAAGTATGCCGACAAATTAATCTATATCATCGAGCTGTACCACCTCGACCAGTACGACCACGCCAAGGAATACGACCACTTCATAGCCGACAAGTACAATGCACAGGAGCATCCCTCCGCTACTGGTTTCCATCCGATAACCAAGTGCAACAAGAACTATTATATAGTGGCCCGCAAGGGCGACACCTTCCGCAGTCTCGCAAAGGAAACCGGCATATCCGAGCGGAAGCTCGCAAAGTATAACGAACGCGACAAAGACGACACGCTTCAGGCAGGAGACATAATCTACCTGCAAAAGAAGCAGAAGAAGGCCTCTGCAGCATTCAAGAACAAGCCGCATACCGTAAAGGCCGGCGAGAGCATGTACTCCATCGCACAGACCTACGGCATGAGGCTGAAGAGCCTCTACAAGATGAACAACATGAACCCAGACGCTTCTATCGTGGCCGGGCAACAACTTAAAGTCAGATAATTATGAAAAAAATTCTTTTCTGCATCGTATTCTCCCTCACATACTTGTGTGTCCATGCACAAGACTTCGACACCTGGTTTGAGGACAAGACCCTTCGCTTGGACTACGTCTTCTCCGGCAACGACCACGAACAGTATATTGCCGTTGACGAGCTTTGCCAGTCTCCACGCTGGTATGGCAAGCGCCAGCACCTTAGCGAACTGCCCATGCAGGGCAACGGCCAGATAACCATGCGCGACCACGCCACCGGCAAGGTGATATACCGCAACTCCTTCTCCACCCTTTTCCAAGAGTGGCAGACATACCCCGAGGCAAAGAAACTCAACATGAGTTTCGAGAACGTCTTTCTCGCACCAATGCCCAAGCACCCGGCCGACATCACCATCGAGCTCCGCAACAACCGGCAACAGGTGAGCTCGTCGCTCACCCACGAGGTTGACCCGACAGACATCCTAATACGCCACATAGGAGAGAAGGCCGTGACTCCATACGTCACCCTGCAAAAAGCAGCCGACACCACACGCTGCATCCGAATAGCCTTTGTAGCAGAGGGTTACACCAAGGCCGAGATGCCACAATTCCTCGAAGATGCACAGCGCGCCACCGGCTTCCTGTTTTCTTATGAGCCTTTCAAGGGCTCAAAGAGCAAGTTCAACGTAGTGGCGGTGGAATCACCGTCAGAGGAGAGCGGTGTCAGCATACCCGACAAG
>CAZXGQ010000134.1:5583-7254 GCA_964640415.1 uncultured Prevotella sp. | reverse complement strand
AATAAGAAAGATTATAACGCAATATTTCACCCACACAAATCAACATAGACCCCAAAAGTGCCGTCCGGATTGCAGCCGGACATTAAAAAAAAGCCCCTGCTCGTGTGGTAATCACCACACGAGCAGGGGCGGTTATTTTGTGCCCTCATGCCACTGGGCATGCTGCGCGTTTACAACATGTACCAAGCAATGAGGTATGCATTGTATCCCCAGAAATACACGGTCAGAATGCGTATGAGGTATCTCGTGTATTCGGCTTGACGCCCTTGGAGTTTCTTCTGCAGGCAAGCCAGCGCCACAGGTATGATAAACATCCAGTGGCCGCCGTTGATGGACACCTCGTTCAGTCCGAAGCCGAGGACGACGTGTATCATAAGGTCTATGGCAAACCACGACAGCAGCATCTGCAAGAGGCGGTCGTTGCGGCCGCAGAAGATGCCCCCGAAGAACAGCATCACGATGACGGCCTCTATCGCGTAGTTGACCCACGACGAGTAGGTAACTTCGGTGGGGCGCCCCAAGAAGACGTCGCCAAGGAGATACTCGCGGTGGAGCTGTATCGACTCGCCGAAGAGCCCGTCGACAACACCGTTGACGCGCGATGCATCGGCATTGATCCAACGCAGGAACGGTTTGTCGCTTATCGACTTGCCGTTGATCTTCGTCATTGCAGCTGCGTTGTTTATCTTGCGTATCGAGTCTTGCCTGAATTTTGCAGGATCTTTTACGGCCAGCTTCTGCTGCATCACTTCGGCGTTGTGGTCTCTTTCTGCAACGATGGTCTTGTCTTGTGCCCAGTAGGTGCCCAAGAGTAGGGCGGAGGGCAGAAGGAAACCAAGAAGAAGGTTCTTCAACGAGAAGGCTTCCCGTTTGTCTACGAACAAGGCACCAAGCAGAGTCTTGACGCCGTTGGTCAGCGTGATGCCGGTGGTGACGTAATAAAGTATGGCACCCTTGTACCACGCTATGGCCTTGCCCTGGCGTATGTATCTGCCGAAGACGTAAATCGTGAAGACGAGGATGGAGAAGGAGAAAATGAAATGGTCGGGCGACATTGCCGAGGTCATGACAGAGGCAAACGAAAACAGCAATGCCGTGAGCCAAATGCTGTCGCTCCGCTTCATGCCCATGAGCTCGTGTTGCGTCCTGTACATGAATATTACGGCATAGAGCGACGCAATGACGACGAGCACTGCCATGATGAACATTGAGGCGTTGACATCCCACGTCACCATGATCCAGTGGTTGAGCACCGAGAAGGGGTACAGAAACAGGGTCAGCACCGGATGGCGCTCGAGGTTATAATAAACGCTGAACTTCGTCAGAGTCATGTAGGCATAGGGGTCATAGCCGGAGAAGTGGAGCTGGTTGTTGAACAGGCTCCAGCCGCCGATCCTGCCTCCCCTTGCCAAGAGGAATTTTGGCCAGTGGTTGTAAATCAGCATGGCGTTCATCAGTGCCAGTATGCACACCGAGATAAAAGCCAGCCAGCGCTCGTCCTTGCGAATGGCGAAGATACGGAAAGGATTCCTTAAGCTCTTCATTATTGGAATGTGATTATATCAATGTGTGAATTGGACTGCAAAATTACGGTTTTTTCCCCTATTACTTGCCTAAAACTTGTACCTTTGCGCTTTTTCTTGTATCTTTGCATAAGATAAGCTGCGGTTC
>CAZXGQ010000134.1:0-5483 GCA_964640415.1 uncultured Prevotella sp. | reverse complement strand
GGCATAACATTCAAGCAAGCTTGACGTTCTGCGCTCACCTTGCATTATCTTTGCATAAGATAAGCTGCGGTTCGGCATAACATTCAAGCAAGCTTGACGTTCTGCGCTCACCTTGCATTATCTTTGCAAAAAAAGAAATACGGATGATTCCCAACAAGACGGTGTCGGTGGTTATGTGCACCTTTAACGGTGAACGGTATGTCAGGGAGCAGTTGGACTCAATTGTTGCCCAGACATATCCTGTTCATGAGCTTATTATCGAGGACGACGGCTCCACCGACCGTACTGTAGAGATATGCCGGGAATATGCATCCCGTTATCCCTTTATCAAGGTTATTGTCAATGAGCGCAACCTCGGACTGGATGCCAACTTCGAGGCGGCGACGATGAGGTCGACGGGCGATTTTGTGGCTTTGTCCGACCAGGACGACGTGTGGTATCCCGAGAAGATAAGCCGTCAGGTGGCTGCGATAGGCGACTGCGACATCTGCTTCTCTTGCTACGACCGCGGGGCCGACCGCGACCACACAACCCTCGTCAGTCAGCAATATCGCCTTGAGGCCCTTCTCTTTGCCGGGTTCGCAGGCCATACCATGCTGCTGCGTGGCGATTTCGCACGCACGCATGAGCATTGGGCGCTGGCCGACCGCGTGCCGTTCATGCACTACGACTGGAGCCTTGCTGTTTTTGCGCAGTTGAACCGTGGCATCATCCGTATCGATGAGTCGCTGAACCTCCACCGTTGCAATCCTGAATCGGCCATAGCCAAAGAGCTGGGGCAGGGCAAGCGGGTACCGGCTTATGTGCCTTATACCCAAGGGTTGCGCGAGTACCGGAGGATGCAGTCGCGCCCGGAGTGGCAAGAGTTCTACTCCCTCGTCCATGACCGCACGTCAGACACCTTCCAGCCCTTGGCCCATCGCATGAGCGGGCTCATGCTGAGGCGCAGCACCGGCGCATTGCTGGGATTGTGCCGTTTGTGTTGCCGTCATCGTGCCGTGATATATTGGAACGGCGGCGCCCGCGGAATCATGGGAAAGGTACGTGGTTTCTGCTATCCCCTGATTTTTGCTTACAACAACAAGAAATTTTACCAAGACCTATGAACATAGCTTTGCTTACCGCCGGCGGCGTCGGCAACAGGATGGGGCAGGATATCCCTAAACAGTTTATGACAATCGACAACATCCCCGTGATCATCTACACCATGCAGGCCTTTCAGCGGCACCCGTTGGTGAATGCCATCGCCGTGGTCTGCCTGAAAGGGTGGGAGGTGGTGCTCCAGGCCTATGCCAACCAGTTCAACATTACCAAGCTGAAGTGGATATTCGAGGGCGGCGACAGCAACCAGCATTCCATACGCAACGGTTTGGAAGGATTGCGTGATGCCGGTTGCTCAGCCGACGACATCATACTTGTGCACGACGGCGTGCGCCCATTGGTGAGCGAGCGCATCATCACCGAGAATATCGAGAAATGCCGCAAATACGGCTATGCCGTCACCGGACTTGTCTGCAAGGAGGCTATAATGGAGAAGGTGGACGACTGCGTGAGGAATATCTCCATACCACGCGAGCGGCTTATCCGCACGCAAACGCCTCACACCTACCGTCTCGGCGACTTGCTCAATGCCCATCAGGAGGCAGAGGTCAGGCATGTGGAGAACACGGTGGCATCGTGTACGCTGATGTCGGCTCTCGGCATCGACAGCCAGCGACTGGTCTTGGGTTCTGAGAGAAACGGACTAAAACTGACCCAGACGGAAGACATAGAACTCTTCAAGGCTCTGATACACACCGAGGCGGAGTCGTGGATAAAGCAATGAGCCCGACATGGGCAACGATTAAACCGGATGATGGAAAGGCAATGATGAACAAATATCAAGAAGACCTGCTTGAGGTAGCGGTTTCCCCTCTTCCCTGGCAAAGGCTGACGGGCAAGAATGTCCTGGTGGTGGGCGCTACGGGACTGATAGGCGGCGCTGTGGTCGATGTGCTCATGCACCGTCAGCCTTTAGACTTCGATGTCTACGCCTGCGGGCGCAACGAAGAGCGGGCGCGCCGCCGTTTCTCTGCCTGGTGGCAGAACCCACGGTTCCATTTTCTGAAACACGACGTCACGCAGCTTTGGGAAGAAGCCGTCGACTTCCATTTTGTTGTCGACGCAGCCAGTGGCGCTTCGCCCCAGCTCTATGTCTCCGATCCCGTCGGCATCGTACGTGCCAACATCCTTGGTGTGGACCTGCTACTTGACTATGGCAGGCGGCACGGCATGGAGAAATTTGTGTATGTCTCTTCTGGCGAAGTATATGGCGAAGGCGACGGCAGGGCCTTCACCGAGGATTATAGCGGATATGTGGACCCCATGAACGTGAGGTCTTGTTATCCGTCGTCGAAGCGTGCGGCTGAGACGCTCTGTGTGGCTTATGCCCACGAGTATGGCATGGACGTAAGTGTGGCACGCCCTTCCCACGTCTACGGACCTTGTTTCACGGAGGGCGACAGGCGTGTCTACGCCGAGTTCATTCGCAATGTCATAGGTGGCGAGGACATCGTGATGAAGAGCGACGGCATGAAATTCCGTTCATGGTGCTATGTGGCAGATTGCGCCTCTGCCTTGCTTTATATCCTTCTAAAGGGGAAGTCGGGAATGGCTTATAATATAGCCGACGAATCGTCCAACAAGACTATACGTGAGTTGGCTCTTATGATTGCTGCCATCGGTGGCAGGCAGGTGCGCATTGAACTCCCGCCCGATGCTGCGGCTACGGGCGGCACGCCAATCACCAAGGCGGTGTTCGATACGTCACGCTTGCGCGGTCTTGGCTGGCATGTCGCAGGTACGATGGAGGAGAAGATGCGGGCGACGATAGAAGAGGCCGCCCGGGTGGCAGTGGGCTGAGGCTGCGTTCAGTCTTCCACTACGGTCTCCACCTTGTGGCGGTCGCGCTTGTCAATGGGCGGCAAGTCCATATAGTTGCCGTATATTATTGTGCAGAGCTTCTCGGGGTTGGCAGGACCCTCGAAAGTCTTGCCTTCAAACACGATGTCGCGGTGGGGAACGAGCACGTCTTTGTCGAAATGCTCATAGAACCATGCACCATAGCTGTGCATGTAGCAACGCTTGTTGCCGAAGACGTGGCCTATGGCGCGGAAAACGGGGAACACTATATAATGCAGCACGTCGTAGCCGGCTTGTGCCATTCGCGGATGCACTCCGGCAAACCTCAGGTTGACGTTCACCGACAGCTTTGCCGCCAATCGTTGTAGCCACGGAATCATGTGGCCCTCGTAGGGAAAGATGTCTATGTGCAGTCCCTGGAAGGTCAGGGCTTCTGCCGTGCGTCGGTCCTTGCTTGCCGCGTCGTCGTGGCTCACCTCACGGCTCTTCAGGTCACGCAGCACGGCCCATTCCTTGTAAAAACCCTTGTCGGTATCGTTGTCTTGAAGCACGTACTGGGGATGGGGATGCGTCTTGAGATAGTCGCACAGGCGTTTGTAGTCCTTGCGGTCGACAACGAAGTCGATGTCGTCGTCCCATGGTATGAAACCGCCATGACGCAAGGCTCCGAGAATGTTGCCACCGTCAAGGCGGCAGGCCACGCCAATCTTGCGTGCGGTGGCTTGCAGATAGACAGCCATGTCGAGGAGGCGGAGCTGGGCGCGACGGCGTGCCGAACCGTCGGGGTTGTATTTTTGGCGGAGCTCTTCGTCGGTCTCGCCGGTGTTGTATGTCTTGTTTTCTTTCATAATTGCTTTTCTCTTGCTATGTCAGATAGCTGATATATAGCCAGCCGTTATATATAATAAGGTATAGGGTCGTAACTGCCACTATGCCGCGCAACCACCGTTGTGGATTATGAAGCAGCAGGTATGCCATGGCAATGGTCAGGACGAACAGCCAATGAGGCGACATGATGTAGACCTCGTTGAGGCCAAAGCCCAACACGAAATGTATCACCAGGTCGAAGCCGAAGAAGGAGAGGGCGAGCCAGAGAAAACGCGACATCCGCCCGAACCATATGCCGGCAACAAACAGCAATGCTATTATGCCCTCTACTATATAATTTATTGTATGCTTGTAGCCGACTATCACGGGCCGGTTGCTCAACACGTCGCCCAAGAGGTAGTCGCTGTGAAGCTGTATGGGCTCGCCGAATATGTTCTCTACCATCGATTCCCAACGTGGCGTGGAAATGTCGGTCCATTGTCCGAACTCCGTCTTGTTTATCGGCTTGCCTTTGTGGGCATACACGGCTTTCTTTTGTTGCCGGTTCCTTTTTGCCATGTCGCTCATGGCTATCGCCTTCTTCACGCAAGCGTTTATGGCAGCGGTGTCGTGCAGGTGGGTGGTGTCTCTCACGATTGCGGCAATCTTCTCGTGGCGCTTCTCAGCCATCTTCACACGTTTCTCCACTCTTGCCAGGTATTTGGGCTTCTCGAAGTGCTGCCATTCAACTCGTGCGCCAAACCATATCAGCGCAGAGGGAACAATTATGGCGAATATCAGGTTGGCGGGTCGCCAAAAGCGCTTGCCGTTTACGAAAAAGTTGGCGAGAAACACTTTTATACCATTGTTCAGGGAAATGCCGGCGGTGAGAAAGAAAAGCACAATGGTCTGCCACGTAGTGAACGCACGCTTGGTGCGCAGATGCCTGCCCGAGAGGTAGAGCGTCAGTATGAGCATGAACATTGAAAGACAGAAGTGGTCGGGTACGCTGATGCCGACGATCACATAGCCGAAAGAAAAGGTCAATGCCCCAAGGAGCCACGAGTCGGTGCTGCTTGTGCCTATGATGTCGCGAAAGATTCTTACAAGGAAAACAAAACTGTAGAAGGCACAGAATGTAAGAATCAGACCCATGATGATTGTCGCCCAGTTGGCTCCGGTCAGTTCCATTAGCACTTGGTTCAGTTGGTTGGGAATGAACATGAAGAAAGCGAGCAATGGATGCCTGTATATATTGTAACTGGTATCCCAATTGGATATGACCATGTAAGATATTGGGTCAAAGCCCGATATGTGGAACTGCATGAACAGCTTGCGGTAATTGTCGCACGTGGCGAAAAACTTATCCGCATACTTGCAGATCACCAGTGCGTTCCAAAGAACCACATACAAGAGGGCTAAGCAAGATGGCCAACGCTCCTCGCGCTTTATCTTAAAGATGTTTTCCATCGTAGAGTTGTTAATGTTTGGCTGCCGTATGGGATGTTGCTTGCAAAGTTAACGCTTTTTCTTGTGAAAGGGCTGTTATGACGGCAAATTAACGGCACATATATTATGGTCCGTGCGCATCTGCATGGCATTGGCCAATGCTTCCTCTGCGTTATATGCCCGTCATACCCATTATGCACATTCCGTCCTCTCCGCATATTATGTACAATAAGCCTATTATGCACAATAAGCCTATTATGCCCATGTCTATAATGCCCATCCTGTCTATAAAGTCTATCTCTACCCCCCCCCCTCCCCCACCAAAT
>CAZXGQ010000133.1:0-7258 GCA_964640415.1 uncultured Prevotella sp. | reverse complement strand
ATGTACATCATCGAGCCTGCTGCGCGGTTGCGGCAACCAAGGGTGTAGACATTGGCCTTGCCGCTTACGGCCGAGACCTGCCACTGGTCGTAGTAGTTCTGCTTGCTGTCGCCAAGCACCGGTGCTTGCCACAATGCGGCAAGCATCTTCTTGCCGTTGGCCTCGATGGTATAGAAATCGGCATCGGCTGTTGTTGTCTTTGTGGGCTGGCTAAGGGTCACTTCGAGATACGGAGAGCCCAGCGTCAGCGTGCCGTCGCTGCCTGCGCTCAGATACTGCCCTTTGTCTACATTGTAGAGATAATAGCTTTTCCCTGCCTCGGGTGCACTGCCCGCCGGCTCGCTGGTCTGTGCCACGAGCGTTGGTGTAAGGCTGAGAAGAAAAAGAATCAGAGTAAATAGTTTCTTCATACCAACATGTTTAGTTATCCCATAATCCGTTACCCCAGAGGTTGCCATTCTTCTTGGCGTCAACCTTGTCGGGATTGCCTTCCTCGTAACCGTCGGTCGCTTGGTTTCCATCGGTCGTCATAGTCTTGTCAGACCCGGCAAGCATTCCGCAGTCGCCCTCAATTCGTAAAACCGATATCATCGGTCGCTCATACACATGTTTTTTTATCATACTAACGCAGTTTTTGGATTTAATATGCAATTAATATTAAAGAAACCCAAAAGGTTCTCGTTTGAAAGCAAAATTAATAATAATATTTTATTTGTAAACTACTTTTCATATAAATATTATATTTCAAAAGGCGTAAATCACCATTAATGATGATTTACGCCTTGTTCTTCTTCAGCGGATTCAAAATATTGGGAAGATGGTTCCGCAATGGTGCGATGTGTATGGACGTTTGTAATAGTTTTGTATATGAAGCTTACTTTCGTCAATTGTAGCCCCTATGGGACTAATTGCCTGCCGATGCATCTCGCCACCTTCTCCAGAGCCTCATGCAGGACGGGGCGCGGGCAGGCGAGGTTTATGCGGATGTAGCCCTCGCCGGCGTTCCGGCCGTAGGTTGTGCCGCTCTCCACCCGCACCTTGGCTTCGCGTGCCAGCAGTTCCGTCAAGTCATCGCTCTTCATGCCTGTGGAGCGTATGTCGACCCAAGCGAGGTAGGTACCTTCAAGGCGCACGGCACTGACACTGGGCACCGCCTCGGCGAAGATGTCGCAGAGCATGGTGTAGTTGCCATATATATATGTGTTGAGCTGGTCGAGCCAGTCCTCGCTCTCGTTGTATGCCGCCTTGGCTGCCACAGGTCCGAAGGGGTTGACGTCGCACACCTCGAAGATGTTTATCACGCGGTCTATGCGCCGCCTCACTGCATCGTTCTCACAGATGATGTTGGCGATCTGCAGTCCGGCGGTGTTGAAGCTTTTCGACGGTGAGTTGAGAGTCACGCAGTTGTGGAGGTTCTGCCCGTTCACTGCGGCAAAGGGCGTGAATACGTGGCCCGGCATCACCAGTTCGCAGTGTATCTCGTCGCTGATGACGAACACACCGTTTTCGGCGCATATCCTGCCCATCTCTGCCAGCTCGTCGCGCGTCCATACCCTTCCGGCGGGGTTGTGGGGGTTGCAGAGCAGGAACACCGTGGTCTTCTCGTCGGCACACTTCTCGCGGAAGTCGTCCCAGTCTACCACGTAGCTGTCGCCTTGCCTGACGAGCGCGGCTTCCGCCACTTCGCATCCCTGGTTGCGTATGGAAGAGAAGAAGCAGTTGTAGACCGGCGTCATGACGAGCACCCGCTCGCCCGGCAGCGTCAGGGCCTTTATGGCGCAACTTGTGGCGGGCACCACGCCGCTGGTGTAGAGCATCCACTGGCGCTTGATGTCCCACTGGTGGCGGCGGTGGAACCACGACGTCACAGCGTCGTAGTAGTCGTCGCCAACCTGGGTGTAGCCGAACACCCCGTGGTCAACGCGCTTCTGCAGCGCACGCTTTATGGCAGGTGCCACCTCAAAGTCCATGTCGGCTACCCAGAGCGGCAGCTCGTCGTCGGGAATGGAGTCCCACTTGTAGGAACCCGTGTGGCGGCGCGCCACAACCTTGTCGAAGTCGTATGTCATCTTGCTTGTATTTGGTGTATGAGAATTCAAGACCACGAAATGTCGGCTTAGCCGATAACGCATGCCTGATGATGCGGCCAACCCCTTTGTGTGGACGGACACAGGGCCCGCCTCTGCAAATCATACCGTGTACACTCCATAAGGCCGAAGGCCTCTCTTGAGAGCTGCGTGCTTACAAGGCATTGTTTCCGCGTCTCAATAATCTCTGCGTCTCTGCGTGAGAGAAAACTCTTGGACGTGTTCTGTTGCAGATTTTTGTGCTGTTCCGTGTCTTTTCGTGGACAATTAACGTGCTTTTCTCGAACAAATCTCCGTGTCGTGGCCCTTGGCGAACTCGTCGTAGGTGACCGAGCCGATCTCGTCGGCCACAATCTTGCCGCTGATGGGGTTCTTGATGTTGGTTATGGTGCCCTTCACCGAGACGTTGAGGTTGGTGCAGTCCTCGAACATGCGGTCGCACGCCGCGTCGATGGTGCAGTCCTCCAGAATCACGTTGTCGGCATAGCACAGTATCTGCTCGCCGCTGAGGTGGCACCTCACGAAGTGCAGGTTTTTCGAGTGCCAGCCAATGTACTCGCCGTCGATGTCGGAGTCGTACACCGTCACGTTGTCGCACTCCCAGAACGAGTCCTTGGTGGTGATGTGGGCGTTGTGTATCTCTACGTCGTTGCAATATTGGAAGATATACTTTGTGTCGCTTGTCAGTCCGTCCACGCGGATGCGGCTGCAGTGCATGAAGGGATAGGTGCCCTCGTGCAGCGTCACGTTTTTTATCTTCACGTCGTCGACGTGCCAGAACGTCTCGTCGGCGTCGTTGATGGTGACGTTCTCCAGCGACAGGTTCTTCATCTCGCGGAAGAACTTGGGACCGTCGATTACGCAGTCGCGCATCGTCATGTCGTTGCTGTACCAGATGGCAGAACGCGAGCCAGGCGCAAAATAGCAGCTCGTGATGAGGCTGCGGTCCACGTGCCACCATGGGTACTTGCCATAGAACTTGCTGTCGTGACACTCAATGTCGTGACAGCACTTTATGGCCGACTCGCCGTCGGTCACGGAGATATTCTCAAGCGTTACGTCGTGGGCACCGAACAGTGGACGTTCTCCGCCGAACGAAAGGTCATGAATGTGATCCATATAATATTTAGTCTTGTAAATGTTGGCGTTATTATATATAATGTGTATTGCTCTCTTTTCTATGCAAAGTGAACAAACATTATGCCATACGCATGTATTGCTACGGGAAATTTTCAAGAAATTTGCAAATCTAAAATGTCTTTGCACCCTTTTTTTTTCGCGCGTTCGTGTTTATGTTGGAATAGCGAAACAGCCAACTTGTTGCGTTCGCAATATACCAATCTTTCAGAACTTGTTTACTGGCAATAAACAAATATCATTATATCTGTTTATTGTCAATATATAAATATATCAGGATTTGTTTACTGCCATTAAACAAATCTCTTTAAATTTATTTGGCGGCAATGAATGAAAGTCGTGTTTTTGCACCGTAATACACAGATACACAATGCAAAAAGAAGTATTCAAGACACTTATAAAGGAGGGGCAAGACGAAATCCGCGACATTGAATCTATCCAAGGCCGTTCGGTTTTGAGGAACAAGGCAGGTATGTCCTTGTAGGCATCCGGCAGGCGGGCAAGTCTTTCCTGCTGTATCAGCGTGCCAAACAGTTTCTTGCAGACGGTCATGACATCAAGGAAATAGTGTATATCAACTTCGATGACGAGCGTTTGTATGGCATGAAAGTGGATGATTTTGACTTGATATTGCAGGCTTACAGCGCAATGTTTCCGTATCGGCCAATCCTGTTTTTCGACGAGATACAAAACATAGAAGGGTGGGAGCATTTTGCCCGTCGGCTCGCCAATCAAAAATACATGGTCTTTATTACTGGCTCCAAAGCCAAGATGCTGAGTCGCGACATAGCCACGACTCTCGGAGCAAGATATTTTGACGAAAAGGTCTTTCCGTATTCGTTTGTAGAGTACCTTGGGGCGAACGGAATAGTTCTTGATGACAATTGGGAGTATGGCAAGCAACGAGACGTCGTCCAGCAATATTTCTCCGAATACTTCAAGTGGGGTGGCTTCCCCGAATTGTTGCTTTACCGTAACAAACGCCACTGGCTTAATGGACTTTACGAGAAGATAGTGCTTGGCGATGTCATACAGAGAAACAACATCAAAAACGAGCACGCGTTGCGGTTGGCCATAAAGCGGTTGGCCGATAATGTGATGCAGCCGACGGCCTACAATCGTCTTGCCAACATGGTGAAAAGCACAGGGGCATCCACGACTACCGCATCCATGATAGATTACATAAGATATGTCAAGGAAGCATGTCTGATGTTTGCCTTGGACAACTATGCATCCAAGTTTGCTGAGAAAGAGACCGCAAAAAAACATTATTTTACCGACAACGGCTTGTTGAGCATCTTCTTGACAGATTCCAAGTCGCCGTTGCTGGAAAACATCTGCGCCATAGCATTGCACAAGAAATACAATAAAGACGCAGAATTGCCTGAGTTGTACTATTATAACCGTAATGTCGAAGTAGACTTCTTTGTTCCTGAAGAGTCGTTGGCCATTCAAGTATCGTATAGCCTGACCGATGCTGATACCCGTAAACGGGAAGTGTCGGCACTCGTTGCGTTGAACAAGATTTATCCCTTGAATACATGCATGATAATAACTTATGATGAAGAAGAGACGATAGAGGAAGAAGGCTTGTCAATAAGCGTTGTTCCCGTTTGGAAATGGTTGACAACTTTCCTCTGATAAATCTGCCTTCCTGGAGTGAATGTGGTTAAATCGTGTTAAATATTCCTTATACGTAAAAATAGGTTATACATATATATTGCCATTACGTAAAAAAGTGGTAACTTTGCACCCCGAAAATGGTTTGTTCCGCCTTGTCGAGAGAAAGATGGGGCGAGAGAATACCATAACCCATTGATTACAAACAAAATAATATATAATAAAAAATTACAATTATGCCTACTATTTCACAGTTAGTACGTAAAGGCAGAAATGTTCTTGCAGACAAGAGCAAGTCTCCTGCTTTGGACGGCTGCCCACAGCGCCGTGGCGTGTGTGTGCGTGTGTACACCACAACCCCTAAGAAGCCAAACTCAGCAATGCGTAAGGTGGCACGTGTCCGCCTGACAAACCAGAAGGAGGTCAACTCCTACATCCCCGGAGAGGGTCACAACCTCCAGGAGCACTCAATCGTGCTCGTTCGTGGCGGCCGTGTGAAGGACCTCCCAGGTGTACGTTATCACATCGTTCGCGGTACTCTCGATACCGCCGGTGTTGCCAACCGTAACCAGCGCCGTTCAAAGTACGGTGCCAAGAGACCAAAGGCAAAGAAGTAAACCTTTTATGCTGTGAGCCGGGGGCCAGGGGTTTTTACCCCTTGGGCCAAGGGCTCAAGGCCTGCTGCTGAAGAAGCGCAGAATACATTTCACTATTACGAAGCGTAATTAATCTTTTGTTTTGCTGGAGAAGTTGAGACAGGTTGAGTAAACGCCCGGGCGAGGACGTTGAAGTTACTTTATTGACAGCCCCCAAGCAGACTATACATTATTTAATAAAATGAGAAAAGCAAAACCAAGAAAGCACGTGATCCTTCCCGATCCAGTGTTCAACGACCAAATGGTCTCAAAGTTCGTCAACCACTTGATGTACGATGGTAAGAAGAATGCTTCTTACACCATCTTCTACAACGCTCTTGATATCGTCAAGACAAAGGCTGCCAATGAGGAGAAGTCTCCCCTCGAGATTTGGAAGCAGGCCCTTGCAAACATCACTCCGCAGGTGGAGGTGAAGAGCCGCCGTATCGGTGGTGCCACTTTCCAGGTTCCTACTGAGATTCGCCCAGAGCGTAAGATGAGCGTGGCAATGAAGAACCTTATCGCATTCGCACGCAAGCGCGGCGGTCACACTATGGCCGACAAGCTCGCTGCCGAAATCATGGACGCTTTCAACAACCAGGGTGGTGCCTTCAAGCGTAAGGAGGATATGCACCGTATGGCTGAGGCTAACCGTGCTTTCGCACACTTCCGTTTCTAATCGTTAAAGGATAATAATCAAAATGGCTAAACGCGATTTACAATTGACCCGCAACATCGGTATCATGGCCCACATCGATGCTGGTAAGACAACTACGTCTGAGCGTATCCTGTTCTACACAGGTAAGACCCACAAGATCGGTGAGGTGCACGACGGTGCTGCCACAATGGACTGGATGGTGCAAGAGCAGGAGCGTGGTATCACTATCACATCTGCTGCTACAACCTGTAACTGGAACTGGAACGGCAAGTCTTACAAGATCAACTTGATCGATACTCCGGGACACGTGGACTTCACCGCTGAGGTTGAGCGTTCACTCCGTGTGCTCGACGGCGCTATCGCCACTTACTCTGCTGCTGACGGTGTACAGCCCCAGTCTGAGACAGTGTGGCGTCAGGCCGACAAATATAACGTGCCTCGTATCGGCTATGTGAACAAGATGGACCGCTCTGGCGCTGACTTCTTCGAGACAGTGCAGCAGATGAAGGACATCCTGGGCGCTAACCCTGTGGCTATCCAGATTCCAATCGGCGCTGAGGAGAACTTCAAGGGCGTCGTCGACCTCATCAAGATGAAGGCTATCCTTTGGCACGATGAGACCATGGGTGCTGAGTACGACGTTGAGGAAATCCCTGCTGAGCTCGAGGACGAGGCTCAGGAGTGGCGCGACAAGCTTCTTGAGGCTGCCGCTGACTTCAGCGACGAGGTGATGGAGAAATACATGGAGGATCCTTCAACCATCACTGAGGAAGAGCTGCTTGCTGCTATCCGCAAGGGTTGCGTAAGCATGGAGTGCTGCCCAGTGCTGCTCGGTTCTTCATACAAGAACAAGGGCGTTCAGCCTCTGCTCGACTACACCTGCGCATTCCTGCCCTCACCTGAGGACACAGTTGCCATCGTGGGTACCAACCCTGAGACTGGCGACGAGGAAGACCGCAAGCCTCTTGAGGACGAGCCTACATCAGCTCTCGCATTCAAGATCGCTACCGATCCGTTCATGGGCCGTCTGGTGTACTTCCGCGTTTATTCAGGTTCTGTCAAGGCTGGTTCTTACGTTTACAACCCACGTTCCGGCAAGAAGGAGCGTATCAGCCGTCTGT
>CAZXGQ010000132.1:5379-7328 GCA_964640415.1 uncultured Prevotella sp. | reverse complement strand
ATAGGCATAATGGGCATATTAGGCCTACTATGCATTTTGCGCATAGTAGGCAGGGGAAACCGTCTTTAATCGTGGAGAATGACAGCCGACTGGGCGGGCACAGTGACCTGCGACCCCTGAATGGTGTCGAGGCCTGCCTCACGGATCTTGCCGTCGCGGCACACCACCGTGTATGAACCGTCGGGAATGGCGACAGAGCATGATTGCCTGTTGGCATTGAGCACGACAATGATGTTTCTCCATGAATCGCCTCCTGCATGACCCGTCAAGCGGAAAGCGACAAGGCAGTCGGCTGAGGGCAGGAACTCGAGATGCTGGCGCACGAGGTCAGCATCGCCCAAACGGAAGGCGGGGTGATGGCGGCGCAAGGCAATGAGGTTCTCATAATAGCTGAACACCTGCGGATAGCGCTTGAGATTTTCCCAACGAAGCTCATTGATGCTGTCGGGCGAGTTGAAGCTGTTGTGTACCCCCTTCTTGTCGCGAAGCATTTCCTCACCGCTCAGCATGAATGGCACGCCCTGCGCAGTGAACACGGCGGTCTGTGCCAGCTCGTCGAGACGTATGAGCTCGTCGGTGGTTATGTCCGGCACTGAAGCCTTCAGGCGGTCGACGAGGCACATGTCGTCGTGGCAACTCACATAGCTGATGCACTGCGTAGGCTGTGACGCCCACGGTTTCTTGGAGTAGTTGACCTTTGCATAGTCTACCTGCGGATGGGCAATCATTCCGGCTATTCCGGCCTTCACACTTTCCTCCGACCCTGCAATGCCGGCGAGGAAAGCCCCCTTGTGGTCGTCGCTGAACGGGCCGCGCAAGGCATCGCGCATGTCATCACAAAAAGCGGCAATACCCGGCATGAGTTTGGTATTTGCCTTCACCGCGAGTTTCTCTGACGGGTAAGCACATTGTCCCGCACTCCATCCCTCGCCATAGACGAAGACGTTCGGGTTAAGGGCGGCGAGCTCCTTGCGTATGTCGTTCATGGTCTCAATATCGTGCACGCCCATGAGGTCAAAACGGAAACCGTCGATGTGGTACTCACTGACCCAATGCTTGACGCTCTGGAGCATGAACTGCCTCATCATGGGTTTCTCCGACGCCGTCTCGTTGCCGCAGCCCGAGCCGTTGCTTGGCTTGCCGTCATCGTTGAAACGGTAGTAATAGTCGGGGAATGTGCGCTGGAAGTTGCTGTTGTCGAGGTCGAACGTGTGGTTGTAGACCACATCGAGAATGACGCGTATGCCAGCCTTATGCAGTGCCTGCACCATCTTCTTGAACTCACGCACGCGCGTGGCCGGGTCATAAGGATTGGTGCTGTAGCTGCCCTCCGGCACATTATAGTTTAGAGGATCGTAGCCCCAGTTATACTGCGGCTTGCTGAGGTTGGCCTCATCTACCGAAGCGTAGTCGAACGACGGCAAGATGTGCACGGCGTTGACGCCCAACCGCGAGAGATACTCAATGGCCTTGGGCTCTGTCAGGGCAAGATACTTGCCCTTGTACTGGAAGCCTGACGTAGGCTCGATGGAGAAGTCGCGATGGTGCATCTCGTAGATGACGATATCGGCGAGGTTCTTCGTCGTAAGCACATGGTCGTTGCTCCAACCCTCAGGGTCGGTATCGTCCATGTCGATGATGGCACCGCGCTTGCCGTTTACGCCCACCGCCTTGGCGAACACACCAGGCGTCTCTCCCCTACCGATGTTGAACGTGTAGAATTTCCCTTTTTGGTCGCCCTTGAGTTCCACCGTCCAGAGGTTGTCGCCCGTTCGCTTCATCCGCTTCTTCGCAACGGGCTTGGTGTCCGTTGCCACGTCGCCCTTGGCATAGACATTGAGCACAACACTTTTCGCCTTGTCGGGCGCAAAAAGCTTGAAGACGGTGCGCGCAGGCGAATAGTTCACCTCATCGAAATTGAAGTCCTGCGCCGAGGCAAGCATGGAAGA
>CAZXGQ010000132.1:0-5279 GCA_964640415.1 uncultured Prevotella sp. | reverse complement strand
AACAATATAGCCGCGAATTTATCTGAATTCGCGGCTATATCTTTATGCTGTCATGTTACAGTGCTTTCACTGACACCGCGAAGCCACCACCACGTGCCTGGGTGAACTTCAGCACGTCGCCTTGCTTGATCTTGCGCTTTGTGATGACGTAAGCCTTGGGGTTCTTGTCGAACGAAGCGTCCTTGGCATCGGTGTAGATTGTAGCCTCATACTTGCGGCCCTTGTCGAGGAAGTCGAACTTGACGGTGCTGTTGTGCCCGTCCTCGTTGCACTTGCCTGCCACAAACCAGTTGTCGGTGCCCTTTGCCTTGCGCGCCACGGTGATGTAGCGTGCCGGCTCAGCCTCGATGTACTTGCTGTCTGACCAGTCGGCAGCCACGTCCTTGATAAACTGGTAGGCGTCCATATACTTGGCATAGTTCTCTGGCAGGTCGGCAGCCATCTGAATCGGGCCCCACATCACAAGGTAGAGTGCGAGCTGTCCCACGAGCGTGGTGTGCACATAGTTCTTGTTCTTGCTCCACGTGTTGAGCTGTGTCTCGAGTATACCTGGCGTGTAGTCCATCGGACCGCCCTGCAAGCGTGTGAACGGCAGGATGACGGTGTGGTCGGGGCGGCTTCCGCCGAATGCCTCATACTCTGTGCCGCGTGCGCTCTCGTTGCCGATCCAGTTTGGCCATGTGCGTGCTATACCTGTAGGACGTGTTGCCTCGTGGGCGTTGACCATGATGTGGTGCTTGGCAGCCTCGGTGACGCAACGCAGGTAGTGGTTGTTCATCTCCTGCGAGTAGTGGTAGTCGCCACGTGGGATGATGTCACCCACATATCCGCTCTTCACGGCATCGTAGCCATACTTGTTCATGAGGTTGTAGGCATCCTCCATGTGTCGCTCGTAGTTGATCACGCTTGAAGAAGTCTCGTGGTGCATCATGAGCTTCACGCCCTTGCTGTGGGCATACTCGTTGAGCGCCTTGATGTCGAAATCGGGGTAAGGAGTGATGAAGTCGAACACATAGTCCTTGCTGTGGCCCGACCAGTCTTCCCAGCCTTCGTTCCAACCCTCTACGAGCACCTCAGAGAGGCCGTTGGCAGCAGCGAAGTCGATATACTTGCGCACCTGCTCGTTGGTTGCTCCGTGTCTGCCGTTGGGCTTCGACTTGGCGTAGTTGGTCTCGCCGAGCTTCACCGATGAATAGTCGTCGGTATAGCTCCACGACTTGTTGCCGGTGATCATCTCCCACCACACACCGCAGTATTTGGTCGGGTGAATCCATGACGTGTCTTCTATCTTGCAAGGCTCGTTGAGGTTGTATATCAGGTTGTTGGCCTCGCCGAGCATGTCGCGTGCATCGTCGCTGACCGCCACTGTGCGCCAAGGCGTGTTGCAAGGTGTCTGCATGTTGCCCTTGGTTCCTGTAGCATTAGGTGTGAGCCAGCTCTCGAAAATCATGTTTTTGTCATCGAGGTTGAGGTGCATCGTGGCGTAGTTGATGCAGGCAGCCTCGTGGATGTTGATGTAGAGGCCGTCGCTGGTCTTCATCTGCAGCGATGTCTGCACGCCTGTTGGCGAGAAGACGTTCACTGAGGAGTTTTTCCAGTTGACAGCGTCATTGAACTTTGCGCGTATCTCCGAGAGCTTGCTCTCGGTTGTCTCCTGCTCCTGCGTGTCGTAGTCGCCCGGCAGCCACCAAGCGGTGTGGTCGCCTGTCATGGCAAACTGGGTGTGCTCTTCCTTTATTACGAAATAGACCAGGTCTTTCTGTGCAGGGAACTCATAGCGCAAGCCCATGCCTATGTTGTAGACGCGGAAGCGGATGGTTATCTTTCTGTTTGAAGAAGACTGGAAAAGGTTCACAGCCATCTCGTTGTAGTTGTTGCGTATCTTTTCGTACTGTCCCCAGACCGGTGTCCATGTCTCGTCGAAAGAAGACACCTGACTGTCCGTCTCGGTGAAGCCGTCCATCAGCGAGGTTTCTTTCATGCGCTTTGAGGCATGCTTGTCTTTGGCGAGTTCCAGGCCGAGGTGCGAGGGCTTCACCACCGGCTTGCCCTTATACGACATCTCGTAGGTGGGCACGCCGTTTCCGGTCAGCGAGAACGATACCGAGACGTTGCCGTCGGGCGACTTCACGGTTTGCCCGAACGCCGTGATGGAGAGCAGCAGCGCGAGGGCAGTGAGTGCAAATGATTTCATGAGTTTAATTATAATAATGATGTAGATTTATCTTCCGCTTTCCTGTATGAGGTCCTTGATGTTCTGCGTGAAGCTCTTGTTGTCGATAAGGTCCTCTATGTTGAGGTGCATTCGGTATCTCCAGTAGAACGGCACTATGGCGGGCACGTTGATGCGCTCCATGTCGGCATCGGCCAGCCGCAGGTTCTCGTCCATGGCGAGCCAGTCTTGTATGCTGAGCACGCAGAGCATCGACGGCGATGTGAGCTGCCTTGATATGATGTCGCGGGCGAGCCAGCCCGGCAGCGGGTGCGGTGCGGAGCCCTGACGGTAGAGCATGGTGTTGTAGTATGCCTGGGTGCGTTCCATGTCCTCGTCCCACCACTGCCTGAGTGTCGACATGTCGTGGGTTGAGAAGGTGCAGACCGAGCGGTAGGGGTTGCGCGAGAGATGGCCGAAGCGCACATTCGGGTCTTTCGGCATCGACTGTATCTCCAGCGAGAGTATGCGCAGCTGTTTCATGACCCATGGCACGCAGTCGGGCACCATGCCGAGGTCTTCGGCGCACACGAGCATGCGCGTGGCCTGCACTATGACAGGCAACTTCTTCATGGCCTCGCCATACCAGAACTGGTTGTTGCGGCGATAGAAGTAGTCGTTGTAGAGGCGGTTGAATGCGGCCTTGTCGTTGTCGTAGAGGCTCTCGTAGATGAAGTCGAACTGTGCCGAGATGCGCGGGTGGAACATGCCGTTGCCGTTGCGGTCGCGCACGAAGAGCACGTCGCTGATGAGCGAGTAGAGTCCGTCGCGCAGGTTGACCGAGGCTTCGTCGGTTGCGTTCTCGAAGAGTTTCTGTATCTTCTTCTGCGTGTCGTATTCGGGTTTCATCTTGTAGCGCTCAGCGTCGATGCGGTCAAGATACTTGTCTCTGACCTCCCCTGCGCGCTCCTTGAACACGCGGTCGAGCACCCAGTCGGTGATAAACGGCTCGGTGAAACGCTCTTCCTGGAAGTTGAGACCGTAGCCGCGTATCTCGTCGGCACTCATGCCGAGAGCCGGGGCAAACTGTCCCAAGAGTCCGTGCACGGCGTCGACGGGTATCTCCCAAATGCGGAAGAAGCCGAGCACGTGGTCTATGCGGTAGGCGTCGAAATATTTTGCCATATTGCCGAACCGGCGCACCCACCATTGGCAGCCGTCCTTTATCATCTCGTCCCAGTTGTAGGTCGGGAATCCCCAGTTCTGTCCGTTGGTCGAGAAAGCGTCGGGCGGCGCTCCGGCCTGACCGTTGAGGTTGAAATAGCGCGGCTCTGTCCAGACGTCGCAGCCGTAGCGGTTCACGCCGATTGGTATGTCGCCCTTGAGTATGACGTGGCGCTGGCGTGCGTACTCGTGCACGGCGGTCATCTGCTCGGCGAGCACAAACTGCACGTAATACCAGAACGCTGCGGCCTTGTAATCCTTGGTGCGCACACTGGTGAGGCGCTTGCGGTCGGCCTCGTCCCACCGGTTGTGGTCTTTCCACTGCGAGAAGTCGGCAGTGCCGTACTCGTCTCTCAGCGTACAGTATTGTGCGTATGGCACGAGCCACTGTTCGTTTTCCTTGAAAAACTCCTTGAAGGCGCGTGTTGCGAGCGTTGTGGCGCCTTCCTGTGCGTAGAGGTCGCGGAGGTAGGCCAGCTTAGCCGTGTTGACGCGCTCATAGTCGATCTGCGGCAGGGCGTTGAGCTCGCAGCGTTCCTTCTCGTATTTGTCGGCCTTCGCCTTGTCGTTGAGCTGCGGCAGCTTGTGCAGACAGGCATACTGCGGATGAATGGCGAAGATGCTGATGCATGAATATGGATATGAGTCGGTCCAGGTGTGGGTGATGGTAGAGTCGTTGATGGGCAGCACCTGCAGTGCTTTCTGCCCCGTGGCACACATGAAGTCGACCATCGTCTCAAGGTCGCCGAAGTCGCCCACGCCAAACGATTTCCTTGTGCGGAGCGAGAACACGGGCACGAGTGTTCCTGCCACCTTTGTGTCGCAGATGGCGAAGAAGGCCTGGTCGAGGTCGTAGACCACCACGTCGCCGTCGTTGAGCCATGGCACGGCCACTTCGCGGTTGTAGCCGTCCTCCCACATCGCGTCGGTGGGGTCGTCGTTGTCCACTGCCACAAACTTGAACTCCACCTTTTCGTCGGCGAACCATGCTGCATCGAGGTCAACGACCCACTCGTTGTGGGCGTGCTGCGTCATGGGGCGTGCCTTGGTGATGTCCCAGCATCCCAATGCGTCGGCTTCGCCCACGATGGCAAGCGTGGCGTTGCTTATCTGCGGAGCCCTGACCACAAGGCGCACCATGCGGCCGAAAGCGCTGTTGGCGGGCCGCTCCACGCGGCTGTCGCGGATGCAGTCGGTAAAGGCGGAGCTGTAGAGGTATGAATCCTCGGGTATGTCGTGCCACCTGTCGTACACGGTATAGTGGTTGCCCATCCCGGCGTTCAGTTCCAGGGTGTGCATAACGGTTGTCCACTCGCTGTGCACCGTATCACCCTGACGCTCAACGTCATAATAGTATACAAGAGTGCCCATGGCATGAACATCCAACTCGCAAGTCCACCTTATGCCGTCTTGGGTCATCATGTGGAACTTAGACTGCGGTGCGTCCTTACAAACGCCGCCTACAACATTCAGCACTACTTCCTCTCCGAAGCTTGTGTGAAAATCTACGTTGAAACGAAAATCCATTATAGTCGTTAGTTTTGTTTTCTACTGCAAAAATAGTTCTTTTCCTTTAGTTTTATTGATTTATGTCACAGAAAAAGAAAAAGATGTTGTGCGCAATCGTTTGCATGATACCTATTCGTACCATCTTTAATATCTTTGAAATACGAGTGAGGAAAAGATGGGTGAGGATAACGAACCGAGTCGGGATGACAATTTACTCAAGTTTCTCAATTGGCTCAGCGGCTCAATACTCTCTGCGGCACTGCGTGAAAACATAAAAAAAGATTGATGTCGGATTAACGCGAGATTAACGGTGATTAATGTTATGTTGTTTTGAACGTATAATCATCATTAATCATTCGTTAATCTCTCATTAATATTTTTAGCAGTGAGGGGG
>CAZXGQ010000131.1:0-7522 GCA_964640415.1 uncultured Prevotella sp. | reverse complement strand
TATCTGAGTAATGCATGAAGTGTTAAATTGAAGAAAAATTACAACAAAAGGCTCTTTGAAAATCGATTTTTTTGAAAAACTTTTCCTCTTGTGCGGATTTTTGCGATTTTTGTGGGTTTTTCATAACAACTTGATTGATAAGCTATTATGTTTTTTGTGGTTTTTGTCACGGCCTAAAAAAGAGCTCTTGAGTCGGCTTTACGTTAGAATCGCGACGTCTTTACGTTAGAATCGCAGTGCCTTTACGTTAGAATCGGGTCGCGATAGTAGCACTATCGCGACCCGATTTTATGGTTTTTAGAGGTAAAATTGGCTTGCGGACCCTCTTTTCAACACCTAAAAGCCTTCGTGGTCGTTCTGGAAGGTGTGCCCCCCAAGTGTTAAAATCTTGCTATAAATCTTTACATTCACAACAGACGGAGACGTTTAGTTTTATCAGACACATCAATGTCGGATGAACCTCTTTTTATTCGCTTAGCCAGTTCTGC
This sequence comes from uncultured Prevotella sp., assembly GCA_964640415.1. Taxonomy (GTDB): domain Bacteria; phylum Bacteroidota; class Bacteroidia; order Bacteroidales; family Bacteroidaceae; genus Prevotella. The sequence continues at coordinate 7,034 of CAZXGQ010000131.1, read as the reverse complement.
ACTATTTGCTTGCCCAATGGCGTGAGCACGCTCTCGGGGTGGAACTGTATGCCGTGGATGGAATAGTCTTTGTGGCGCAACGCCATGATGTTGCCGTCGGGACTCTCTGCCGTTACTTCAAGGCAATCGGGCAAACCTGCCTTGCTGACCACCCAACTGTGGTATCGTCCTACCTCGAAGTGGGTGGGGATGCCATTGAAGATGGAATCGTTGGAGAAATGCTCGCAGTCGGTTGCTATGCCGTGGTAAACTTCCGACAGGTTCTCCAGCTTCGCACCGAACACCTCACCTATGGCCTGATGGCCGAGACACACGCCGAGCATGGGCTTCCGTCCGGCGTAGGTGCGTATCACGTCGAGCAGCAGGCCTGCCTCCGACGGGATGCCGGGACCCGGCGAGAGCACAATTTTGTCGTATTGCTCCAGTGCGGACAGCTCAAACTGGTCGTTGCGTACCACATCGACCTCGGCGCCCAATTCCTTTAAGAGGTGCGCCAGATTGAAGGTGAAGGAGTCGTAGTTGTCTATAATAACTGTTTTCATAGTCTTTCTGCTTCCTTTATGGCTTTCACTAATGCTCCGAGCTTGTTGTTGCTTTCCTGCAGTTCATACTCGTCGTTGCTCTTTGCTGTCACTCCCGAACCGGCCTGGAACCACAGCTCGCCGTTGCGGCTGATGAATGTACGAATCACGATGGCTTGGTTCAGGTCGCCGTTGAGGCTTATCGAGCCGATGCAGCCTCCGTATGCTCCGCGGTTGTGGGGCTCCATCTCGTTGATGAGTTGCAGAGCCCTCACCTTGGGCGCACCGCTCAGCGTGCCGGCGGGGAAGGTGTCGATGAACTCCAGTATGTGGTCGGAGCCCTCGTTGAGCTCACCGCTCACACGGCTCACAAGGTGGATTACGTGACTGTAATATTGCATGTCCTTGTAGAAGTCCACTTTCACGTTGTGGCAGTTGCGGCTGAGGTCGTTGCGCGCCAGGTCCACGAGCATCACGTGCTCGGCGTTCTCCTTGGGGTCGTTGCGCAGGAACTCGGCATTCTTGCGGTCTTGTTCGGTGTTGCCAGTGCGCTTCGTCGTGCCGGCTATAGGGTCGATAAACGCCTTGTTGCCCTTTATGCGGTTGTGGGTCTCGGGCGACGAACCGAAGATGCGGTAACCGCCGAAGTCGAAGTAGAACAGATATGGACTTGGGTTGATGGAGCGCAGCACGCGGTAGAGCTTGAAGTCGTCGCCCTCGTATTTCTGCACGAACCTTCGGCTTACCACAATCTGGAACACGTCGCCCCTCAGGCAATGGCGCACGCAACGTCTCACGTTTGCCTTGTGCTCCTCGTCGGTCAGCGTCGATGTGGTTTCGCCCACGGCATGGAATCCGTAAGGCTTCACATTCGGCTTGTTGGCCGAGGTCAGAAGGTTCTGCAGCTCGGCTTCGGTGCCCAGTGTCATGAAGTCGATCATGTTGTTGAAATGGTCGAACACGATGATGTCCTTGAAGAGGATGTAGAGTATGTCGGGCGCGTCATTCCGTTCCATCGTGGTGTCCTTCACCGGTATGTTTTCGAAGTAGCGCACGGCATTGGCCGATGTGAAGCCGAATATGCCGTAGTAGTTGCTGCCTTCCCCTTCAACGTGGAAGTTGCCGATAAACTCGTTCATGGCGTTTGCCACGGCCAGCTTCGGCTTGCTGCTGTTTTCGGTCGGTATGTCTCTCTTCTCCGTGCTGCCGTCGGGGAAAGTCATTGTCATTACCCCGTGGGCCACTTGGATGCTTGCCATGGGGTTTATGCCGATGAAGCTCTTGGCGTTTTCGCTTCCGTGATAGTCGGAGCTCTCCATGAGCATCGACTGCGGGTAGAGGTCGCGCAGGCGCATGTAGAGGCTGACCGGTGTGTAGAGGTCGCCAAGCAGCCTTTGGGTAGTGGTGTGATAATTAAAAGTTGCCATATTCTCCTGCCATGTCCTTGTTCTTGAGATAAGTCTCTATGTCCTTGTCGCCACGTCCCGATACGGTCAGCACTACCACGTCGTCGGGCTTGAAGCTCATTTTCGACAGTGCTGCCACGGCGTGTGCGCTCTCTATGGCGGGTATTATTCCCTCCATTCGTGTCAGTTCGTATCCGCCGCGTATGGCCTCGTCGTCGTTTATGGCGACAACCTTCTCGCGTCCTGTCTTTGCCAGGTGTGCGTGCATGGGGCCGATGCCCGGGTAGTCGAGTCCGGCGGAGATGGTGAATGCCTCCTTTATCTGGCCGTCGTTGTCTTGCATGACGAGTGTGCGCGAGCCGTGCACGATGCCCTCGGTGCCGCAATGTATGGTGGCAGCAGTGTAGTCGGTGTCCACGCCGTGGCCGCCAGCCTCGGCCAGCACAATCTTCACGCGGGGGTCCTCGATGTAATGGTATATCGTTCCGGCGGCGTTGCTTCCGCCTCCCACGCATGCCACGAGATAGTCGGGATAGTCGCGGCCGATCTTTTCTTCAAGTTGCCATTTCAGTTCTTTTGAAATCACGCTCTGCAGCCTCGCCACGATGTCGGGGTAGGGGTGCGGGCCCATCGTCGAACCCACGATGTAGAACGTGGTCTCGGGGTGGCAGCACCAGTCTCTGATGGCGGCGGTGCAGGCGTCGCTGAGCGTCATGTTGCCGGTGGTCACGGGGTGAACCTTGGCTCCGAGCATTTTCATTCGCTCAACGTTGGTGTGCTGGCGCTCCACGTCGGTCTTGCCCATGAATATCTCGCACTCCATGTTGAACAGTGCGCAAACCGTTGCCGTTGCCACACCGTGTTGGCCGGCACCGGTCTCGGCTATGATGCGGGTCTTGCCCATCTTCTTGGCCATCAGTATCTGGCCGATGGTGTTGTTTATCTTGTGGGCTCCCGTGTGGTTCAGGTCCTCACGCTTCAGGTAGAGCTTGCAGCCGTATTTCTCGCTCATGCGGCTGGCATAGTAGAGTGGGGACGGGCGTCCCACGTAGTCTTTCAGCAGCAGCTCATACTCGTCTTGAAACTCCTTGGAGTCTATTATCTCCTTGTATTGGTCTTGCAGGTCTTTCACCACCTTATATAATATCTCAGGGATGTACGCCCCGCCATATTGACCGAAAAAGCCATTTTTGTCTGGTTCCATTTCTTGTTCTTTTAATTAGTTATTCCCTCTTCCCCCTTAATTCTTCACTCTTCACTCTTCGTTCTTCGTTCTTCACTCTTCGTTCTTCACTCTTCACTCTCCCAAAGCCTCCTGGAGCCTGTCGAGTGCCTTGTCGGGGTCGTTGGTCTCGCAGAGAAGGTTCACGAACTTGCTTCCTATTATTGCTCCGGCAGCGTTCTGCTGTGCACTCTCCAAGGTCTGCTTGTTGCTTATGCCGAAACCTATCATGCGGGGAATGCGGAGGTTCATGGAGTTGATATGGCTGAAATATGCCACCTTCTTGTCGTCAAACTCCTTCTGGGCTCCCGTGACGCTTGCCGATGACACCATGTAGATAAAGCCGTCGGTGTTGTCGTCGATGAACCTTATGCGCTCGTCGCTCGTCTCCGGGGTTATCATCATGATGACACGAATGTCGTAGCGGTCGGCAATGGGCTTCACTATTGTCTGGTAGTCGGCAAATGGAAGGTCGGGGATGATGACGCCGGAGACGCCGCTGTCGGCGAGGTCGGCAAAGAACTTCTCGTAGCCATAGTGCATTATCGGGTTGAGGTAGCCCATGAATATCAAAGGAATAGTCACCTCGTCCTTGATGGCCTTGAGCTGTGAGAGCAGCAGGCGGGTCGTCATGCCGTTCTTCAGGGCTATGGCTCCGGCCGACTGTATCACGGGGCCGTCGGCGAGTGGGTCGCTGAAGGGCATGCCCACTTCCACGAAATCTATGCCGTGGCGTTCCATGGCCTTTATCACATCGGCCGTGCCGTCCAGCGTTGGGCAACCGGCACAGAAATACAGGCTGAGCAGTTTTCTGTCGCCACGGTTGGCAAATACTTGGTTGATTTTATTCATCGCTATGTTGCTTTTATATTTACATTATTATATATGGGCTTCAGTGTTGTCTTAGTTGGCTGACGAAACCCTTCAGCGCCTCGGCGTCTTTCATGGCGGGCGCTGTCTCGAATCGGCTGTTCACGTCCACGCCCGCAAAGAGCGGGTGGCTGATCTGCAATATCTCTTCTGCGTCGTCAGGACCTATGCCGCCGCTCAGTAGGAATGGGGTCGTGCCTTGATAGGCGTCGAGCAGCGACCAGTCGAAGTGCTTGCCGCTGCCTCCCCGCTCTGCGGTCTTGTAGTCGAACAGCATGAAGTCGACCTTGCCTTCGAAAGCATCGCATTGCTTGAAGTCGTCGGCACAGGATATGCCGAAAGCCTTTATAAACTTGATGTCTGCAACCATGTCGGGCACCAATGTGCTCCGCAGATTGTCGATCACGGTGGGCTCCTCTTCTCCGTGCAGTTGGATGTAGTCGAGAGAATAGTTGTACACGCACGTTACTATTGTCTGCGGCATCTCGTCGACAAACACGCCCACGCGTTTTATCCTTTTGGGGAAGGAGTATTGCTCTGGATTGCTCCCGTAGGCCATCTCGTAGAGCCGCTCTTGGCTGTAGTCGGGCACGATGCCGGCTTGTGCACTTATCATTCTGACGTAGCGTTTGCTTTGGGGCCAGAAGTTGAAGCCCATCATGTCGATGTCGAGTTCGGCCACGTCGCGGATGTTTTGGGCATCACGCATCCCGCACACTTTTATTATCATAACTCTTCTATAAACTGTTTGAGGGCCAAGCCCGGGTTAGGCTCCCGCATGAACCGCTCGCCGATGAGGAACCCCTTGAATCCCACTCCCCTCAACTTTTTCACGGTTTCGGGATGGCTTATGCCGCTCTCGCTCACGAGGCACGCACCTTCAGGCAGACGTTCGGCAAGGCGGAAACTGTTGTTCACGTCGGTGACAAATGTGCCGAGGTTGCGGTTGTTTATGCCATACATGTCGGGCTCCAGCGTGGCGTAGTCGAAATCGCGGTCGTTGTGCATCTCGAGCAGTGTCTCCATGCCGAGCTCGTGGGCAAGGTGTTGCAGGTGCTTGCATTCCTCCTTTGTCAGGCAGGCTGCGATGAGCAAAACGGCTGAGGCTCCGCAGAAACGCGCCTGGAAGAGTTGGTATTCGTCGATGATGAAGTTCTTGTAGAGTATGGGTAGTGTCACCCCTGCGCGCCGTGTCTGCTGGATGTATTCGTCGTAGCCGCCAAAATATTCGGTGTCGGTGAGTATGCTGAGTGCCGAGGCTCCATTGTCCTGATAGAGCGGTGTCACCTCTTCCGGTCTCACATCGCGGTGGATCCAGCCTTTTGACGGGCTCTTGCGCTTGAACTCGGCTATGATGCCTGTGGCGGAAGACATCAGTGCCTCACTCATGGAGACAGGCTTGCCTTCGTCAACCATCTTCTCTACCGCACCCGCAAATTGCCGGAGAGGGACGAACTGCTTGCGCTCGTCAATCTCCACGCGCTTGTGGGCAACTATCTCTTCTAATATGTCCATGGGTCGGGGTTATTTGTTCAACTCAACAAACTTCTTGAATGTTGCCAGTGCCTTGCCGCTGTCGATGCTTTCGCGGGCTATCTCTATGCATTCGCTTATCGGCTTCTTGCCTTTCTCCAGCACCTGGATTGCAAAGCCGGCGTTGGCCAGCACTATGTTCTTCTGGGCAGGCAATGCCGTGTTGGCCAGTACGTTGTCGAAGATTTGCTTGGCTTCCTCCTCAGTGGCTCCGCCTACAATCTCCTCCGGCTTCGCAGCCTCGAATCCGAGGTCGGAAGGCTTGAAGATGCGTTCATAGCTGTTGGTGATGACCTTGAAGTCGCCTGTGAGCGAGATCTCGTCGTAGCCGTCGATGCTGTTCACGATGCCATAGTCGATGCCAATCTTCTGGTACACTTGCTGGTAGAGCCGCATCTGGTCAAGCGTGGCGGTGCCGAGGAGCTGGCACTGGGGCTTCGACGGGTTGATGATGGGACCGAGAAGGTTGAAAAAGGTTGGGAAGGGCAACGCCTTGCGTATGGCACCCACAAACTTCATTGCCTTGGCGAAGAGTTGGGCGTGGAGATAAACAATGCCGCATTCGTTTATTGATCGGTTCAGTTTGTCGATGTCGTCGGTGAACGTCACGCCGTGGTTCTTTATCACATTTGAGGCTCCGCTCACGCTTGTGGCTGCGAAGTTGCCGTGTTTTGCCACCTTGTAGCCGGCTCCGGCGATGACGAAACATGATGTGGTCGAAATGTTGAACGTGTTCTTACGGTCGCCGCCTGTTCCCACCACGTCAATGTACCTGTCGCAGTCGAGTGGCACAGGCACACCGGTCTCCAATATACCGTCGCGGAAGCCGAGAAGTTCGTCCACTGTGATGCCGCGCATCTTGATGGCGGTAAGGAGCGCGGCAATCTCCGCGTCGTTAAGTTCTCCCTGCGTGATAGCGATGAGCAGGTCTTTTGTTTCCTCACGTTTCAGCTCCTCATGGTCGAGGAGACGGTTGAAAATGGCAGTGATATTCATATCCGTATGTTGTTTTAATGTTTTGTATCTGATGTTTTATGAAAAAAGAAAAGAGGCTTGTCGTGATTCACGGCAGGCCTCTTTCTTTATTCCTTCATCTTATGTTTGAAGTATCTACACGGCTTCGCTCCTCACGACTTTTTCAATCTTGAGTTACGCCACCACCAATATGTAGATACATGATTTGTCATTTCTCTTGTTTGTTTGTTGTTACACTTGCAAAGTTATACATTATGTTTCAATTAGCAAACGTTTAGATAGAAAATTCTTCGTTTTGTCGCATTTTTAACATTTCTGCCTACTTGCCCTTGAACTTTGCCCTGGATTTCGCTTTATCTTATTATATATTGCTTTTATTTGTCCAGTCATTCCTGCCCGTACGCCTAAGGTATTAATATGTTTTAGTTTGCCTACCATACCTACTAAGCCTAATATGTTCATTATGCCCATTATGCCTATCCCCATCAATTTCGTCTATCCTGTCTA
>CAZXGQ010000130.1:0-7766 GCA_964640415.1 uncultured Prevotella sp. | reverse complement strand
TCATCATTAATCATTCGTTAATCTCTCATTAATATTTTAGCAGTGATAATATTGCCTCTATATTACAACATTCCTGTAAGCTGACATAAAGATTATCTTCACGCAGAGCCGCCGAGGTTATCGAGCCGCCGAGATTGCGCTTTTGAGTCTTTGAGCTTTCAAGAGAGGCCTTCGGCCTTTGGGGAGTGTACATGGTTTATGGCTGGGGCGGGTCCTGTGCCCGTCTGCAACCCGAATGGCTGTGCGTGGGCTATATTCGTGGGATTCGTTTTATTCGTGGTTAACCAACCAAACACATGATTGGATTGAACCACGAATCTTTCGAATTAAACGAATGACTAAGCGGGGGGATTATTCGTCAGATTCGAAAAATTCGTGGTTCTAAAAACAAGCGACTTTATCATTTAGCCATTTGGGGTGCGGACGGGCACAGGCCCGCCCCCGCAAAGCATGAGATCAGCAACGATTGCGATATTCGTCATCGGCGAAGCCGAAAGTTTCGTGTCCTTGAAATTTCGTGGCCGTCCGTGACTTTCGTGGACAAGACAACATGGATAAACAAAAGCCCGGGGTAAGCTTAGCGGTCAATGCCGCTCGGCTTACCCCGGGCTTATTTGTGACGCCCTTGCAGGACTATGTACTCAATAACTGTCGAACAAGAAACAAACGGATCAGAGCGACAGGAGGTAGTCGATGAGAGTCACCGCCTTCTCAGCCGACATAAGGTCGAGGCTGTGCTCGGTTGCGAAAGCTTCGAGCTGCTTCTTGTATTGCGGGAACTTCTTGTAGAGAGCTTTCAGACGGCTGATGCCATACTGCTTGCCGTCCTTCTCGAAGTAGTAGACGTTGGCGTTCTTCGTCTTCCACACGTCGAGGTTGCGTCCGTTGCCATCGCGGTTGTAGTCGGACGAGCCGTTGTACATTCCGCCGTTGGCGAATCCGCCCATGCCGAAGTTGCCTTGCAGCTCAATCTTCTTGCCGCCCACCTGACTGGTCTGGCCAAAGGCACCCACGTAGCCCTCGTGGACCTTGTGGATGCGCCACAGGATGTCGACGGTGCCGTGCTTGACCGTGCAGCGCTCCACGAAGTCGCCGTTGCGGCCAACGAAGTTGCGGTCGCCAAACTTTATGTTGTCGATCTCTTCGGGCACGGAGAGCTCCATAAGGGTCTCACCCTGCATGAAGTACATCTTGCCGTTGTTGGCGTCGTAGTTCATCTTGCTGGCGTTCACAGCGCCGGTCTTGAACTTTATCAGTCCCTCGGCGAAATTGTCGAACAGGAATATGCGCTCCCCCTGCGCCGACACTGAAAGCACGGAGCAGATAGCGAAGGCGACAAAAAGGATAGTTCTTTTCATGTTCATTTGTTGTCTCATTAAATTGGTTGTTTATTGAAAAAATGAAGGGGGATTCGCATGGATCCCCCTTCATTGATATGCGTTAGCTTATCTTGGAGGAAATCTCCTATCTAAGCCTTAGTTGCCCTGATAACCAGAACCCCACTGCGGAGCGTTCTTGTCCTGCCATACGCGCTCTGTGTTCAGAGGAGCGTCGCCGCCGTTGTACTGGCTGCCCTGGCTGTTTGTGCCGAGAGTCTTGAAGCCCTCTTCCTCGTAAGCTGCGAGAGTGTTCTCACGCATCTTGTCGCTCTCAAGAGGCTCAGAAACCACGAAACGACGTGGGATAGCCGAGAGAGCGATGTCGTCGAACTTGACGAATGGGAGGAGGCTTGAGCCAACCTTAGGATAACCTGAGCGGCGTGCTGTTACGAACTGGTCGTCGCACTGCTCGCTGAAGTGCATCAGCTGCTGGAGATAGATCTTCTCGAGGTCAGCCTCCTTGTTGCCTGTCAGCTTCACGTTGTCGGTAGCCAGCATGGCGTCGATCTCACCTTCCTGCAGAGCGATAGTCTTCTCGAACGGATCGTAAGAGTAGATGCCGGGATTTGAAGAGTCGAAGTAGTAAGGAATCTTGTTGAAGCTTGCGAGTTCGTCGAACTCCTCTACAGAAGCGCGGACACCAGCCTCATACCACTCCTTGTAAGTCTTGCCGCCGATGGCAGAACCCTTCAGGCAAGCCAGCTCTGCGAGGTAGAGGTCGACCTCACCTGCTGAGAGATACATTGTGTAGAGAGGGTTGTCGTCGGTATCCTGCTTGACGTTCATGCTTGTGACTTTGCCATTCTTGTCGACAGACATTGCTGTAGGCAGAGTGAAGTCGACACGGCCACGGCGCAGCTCTGAAGTATAGTAGCAGAACGGAGAGTAGCTCTTCTCGTTGTCGCCAATCTTGATCTGGTAGCGTGTGCCTGAGTTGAAGTACTCCTCATAGTCGGCGTCAGAGATCTGACCTCTGTCGTGAGATGTCTTTGCATCGTAGACAATAGGAAGAGCAGTGTAGCGAACCCAAGGCTCACCCATGCCGCCCCATGCCTTGAAGGTGCTGTCCTCGTTGAGGATAACGTTCTCCTTCACAGCAGTCGGGAGCTTGTCGTACTTGCCGTTGTCGATGAAGCTCTGAACGACAGAAGAGTTGAAGCTGTTCTTGGCATAGATGAAACGGATACGTGGGTCCTTTGCGCCAAGCATGAACTTGAACACGTTGGCAGAAGCTGACATAGAAGCCAGGCCGTTGCTGGTACCGTAAACGTAGTCGTTGTCACCCGATGCACACTTTGTAGCCTTGCAGAAGAGGAAGTCGTCGGCAGTGGTGGTGATAAGGCCTGCTGAGTTGCTCACAGCCTCCTCGGCAATCTGGAGAGCCTTTGCAGAGTCGTTGTTGTAGAGACGCACAGCGATCTTCAGCTTCAGAGAGTTGGCGAGCTTGGCCCACTTTGTCCAGTCGCAGCCGTAAGCGGCATCCTGCACCGAGTTGCCTGAGAGGCCTGAGCCCTGGAGCATGGTGATGTAGCTGTTGAGCTCCTCGATCCAGAGATCGTAGAGATCCTTCACGGTGTCATACTTTGGAGTAAGGATACCCTTGTCGTCGTAGTGGCAAGCCTCTGTGTAAGGGATAGAACCGTACATGTCAGAGTCGAAGATGCCGAGGTAGATGGTAAGGATACCTGTAGCGGCGAGGTAACCGTTGTTCTCGGTCTTGCCGGTGTTGTTGATATACTCCTGGATCTTGTTGCGGTACTTGAGGGTAGCGATATACTGGCTGCCCTGGCCGCCGTTCTCGTTCTGGCCTGTATAGCCGGCATCGTAGCTGCCGCCCGACATCTGGCTCCACTTGTTGAAGTACTGCACATTGTAGTACCAGAGCAGATAGTCGTTGGGCTGGAAAGCGTTGATGGCAGCGGTAAGCATACCGTCAGGCAAGGTTTCCGTCACATTGCTGGGGTCAGTGTTGATGTCCTTCAGATCATCGGCACAGCCAGTGAGCATGAGGGCGGCACAGCCTGCAAAGAACATTGAAAATATCTTTTTCATTTTCTGTCTTTTTAAATTTTTAAAAACTTAATCTCGCGTATTCTCTTTTATTACTTTGCGCCGATTGTTGCACGGAGAGTAATGGTGAAGCTTGATGTCACACCAGAGAACTGACGCATACGGAACTCTGCAGTGGTTGTACCAGCAACAGCCTCCGGGTTCTCGTGGTTAGGCATAGAGTTGAGCAAGTAGCCGAGGTTGTGGCCTGCAGCTGTGAGGCTGAGGTTGCTGACACCGATCTTGTTTGCCAACTTGTTGTCAAACATGTAAGAGAGCGAGAGGTCGCGGAGAGCGATGTAGTTGAGCGTAACGAACCAGCTGTCGTTGAGGGTACCCTGACCCCAAGAGTTGCTGAAGTACTGCCAACCTGATGCGTGCACGTAGTCAACGACGCCCTTGTCGAAGAGCTCCTGGTAGGTCTCACCTGAAGCGTATGCACCAGAACCGACAGTGTAGCTGCCGCCGTCAGGAGTAGCGATTGTTGTACCTGAGAGAACGATACCGTCAGGAATCATACCGTCGTCGTAAGAACAGCCGTCCCACTTTGATTTGTACTCGATACCGCCGTTCTTCACGCCGCGGCCCTTAAGAGAAGTCTTGGTGTAGCCGTAAGCTGTACCGTAACGTGAGCCGTAGGAAGCCACCTTACCGCCGAAGCGCATGTCGAGGCTTGCAGAGAATGTCAGGTTCTTCCAACGCAGAGAGGTGTTGACACCGCCGAGGAAGTCAGGAACAGAATTGCCGACGACCTCTACCGTACCGCTACGCTTGTAGTATGGAGTGTGGTAGCTGTTGTAGTAACCCATGTTGAAGACCTTCTTGCCAGAGGTCTTGTCGATCATTGGAGCAGCGTCAGACATCAGCATACCGTAGGTGCCGCCAACCTTTGCCACTGAACCGATACGGTAGTTACCGTAGTCTGGTGTACCCTGGAGGGTGATGTAAGAGGTACAGAGGTCAGAAAGCTCTACGATCTTAGAGTTGTTCTTTGTCCATGTGAGGTTCAAATCCCACTGCCAGTCCTTTGTCTGGACAGGAGTTGTGTTGAGGGCTACCTCGATACCGGAGTTCTGGATGTTACCGGCGTTGATGAGGGCGCTGCTGTAACCAGATGCACTTGGGATAGACACCGTCATGATCTGGTCGGTAGTGTTCTCCTTATAATATGTGAAGTCGAGACCGATGCGGTTGTTGAGGAAGCGGATATCGGTACCGATTTCCCATGACTTCTTGCGCTCAGGCTTCAGGTTCTGGCTGTAAGTGGTGCTTGGGAGCACTGTAGAGTAAGCGCTGCCGTTGTTGTTGGTATAGCTCTGGAGAGAGTAAGCCGAGTTGATGTAGTAAGCGCTACAGTCGTTACCCACCTGAGCATAAGATGCACGTACCTTCCAGAAGCTGATTGGCTTAGGCAACTTGAACGAGTTGCTGATCAACCAAGAAGCGTTCACTGAAGGATAGAAGTAGCTGAATGTACCGTGACCGTCGGAATAGACGAGGGCTGAAGACCAGTCGTTACGTCCTGTGATGTCGAGGAACACCTGGTCGCGCCAGCTGCCGCCCACCTGGAATGCTACCGAGTGCATCACTTTGGTGTCTGACACGCCTGCAGATGCTTTGTAACCCTTGGAACCGTTGTTGAGGAAGTACTGGTTAGGAACGATGAAGTCGCCGTCGGTGTATGCGCTCATAGAATACTTCTGGCCCTTGTAGAACTCATAGCGGAGGAAGCCGTTGACATGCCAGTCCTCATTGAACTGCTTGTCGAAGATGAGGTTTGAGTTGAAGTTTACCTGCTCCTTGCGGCTCTGGCTTGTGGCATAGTATCCACCCTTGTTGTAATAGCCTGAACCGGGGTTCTTGGTCTCAGACATCATCATATAGTAGTTGTAGTTGCCTTCCGACTGCCACTTCAACCAAGGAGTGAGGTCCCAGGTGAACTTCAGGTCGGGGCGGAACATTGTCTCCTTCTGGTAGTACTCGTTCTCCCAGATGCTCCACCAGATGCCGCGGCCTACAACGTAGCCGTACTCGTCGCCGTACTCAGTCTGTGCCAGACCGCCGTGGCTGCCCTTATACTTGTCGCGGTAGTACTTGGCATCGTACATACGGTCCCATGTACCGTCAACGAAGTATCCACCGATGTTGGGCTGTGCGTTGCGTGGCTTTGAGTTTGCGTATGAAACGCTTGCCTCGAGTTCCATCTTGTCGGTGATCTTGTGGCTTGCCTTTGTCATGAAGCTCAGACGCTGGAAGTCGTTGTTTGGCAGAGTACCGTTGTTGTAGCGGTAAGAGACAGAGCTATAGAATGACGTACGCTCGTTGCCACCGGAGATAGACACGTTGGTGTTGGTAGAGAAACCAGTGCCGTAAGCATCCTTGAAGTTGTTCTCGTATGCCTGTGGAGTGTAGAGGTTTCCGTCGTACATCTCAATCTTTCCGTCCTTTGCGTTCTTCTGGAGATATTCGAACGAAGGACCGAAAGCGGTACCCATCTCGTTGTATGAAGACAGAGTCTTGTAAGAAAGATATCCGTCGCTGTTGGTCCAGTAAAGGTCGTTGACATTGAACGGAGTGTTTGGAGAAGAGCAGTAGAAGAACGACTCTGCATACTCGTTCTGCAGCGAAGGCTGGCTTGTGACCTTGTCGAAACCGAATGTCTGTGTCAACTGGATGTTGGTCTTCTTCTTGCCCTTACCGCTCTTGGTTGTGATCACGACAGCACCGTTAAGACCGCGTGAACCGTAAAGAGCTGTAGCGGCAGCACCCTTCAGCACTGACACTGTCTCGAAGTCGTCGGGGTTCAAGTTCTTCAACTCGTTACCGTAGTTCTGAGCACCAGAAGCCCAGTCGGCGTCGTTCTCCACGACATCGTTGTCGAGGATCACACCGTCGATCACGTAGATAGGCTGGTTGTTCTTGTTAAGTGTAGATGCACCACGGATCAAGATCTTGGAAGCACCGAACATACCACCGTCGGAAGAAGTCACTTCTACACCGGCCACCTTACCCTGCAGAGCCTGCACGGGGTTGATGAGGTTGGCGTTGAGGTCTTCGGCCTTCAACTCTGTCATGGCATAACCCAGCGCCTTGGCGTCGCGCTTCATGCCGAGAGCTGTCACCACCACCTCGTCGAGGGCCTTGGAGTCGTCCTTGAGGGTAATGGCGAGATTAGAACCATTGAACACGACCTCCACAGGGGTCATGCCAAGGTAAGTGACGCGAATGGTTTCGCCCTTCTTCACGTTCTTGAGGGTGAAGTTACCGTCGATATCGGTAACGGTGCCCACTCCGGTTCTGCCCTTCACCAACACGGTTGCGCCGATAACCGGCTCGCCTGTGGCGTCAGTGACAACACCTTTGCATTGAGCATCTTGGTTCACGTCTTGAGCCTCGTTGGTCGAGGTCACCGTGCCTGCATAAGCTGCGTTACCCCCTCCAATGGACATTGAAGTGAGTGCGAGCAGCATGCCGACTGTTTGTACTCGTTTTGACATAGACTAAATATTTAATTAGATAATGTATAAAAAACTTGTTGATGTCAAAAGAATTAGCGGTAACAGATTTTTAAAATAGAATGCAAAGTTAGACACAATTTGTCATATTTAAAAAAAATAGAATAAAGTTTTAATAATATTTGGTTATTCATCTTCTTTTATCAACCCAAATTTGCAATAAAAATGATTAATAATGCACAAATCTTCATATTGCCGGTGCAAAAGAGGTGTATTCCACACGCAGAGCAGCAAAGATTATTGTGCTAATGCGAACCGTACAGAAAGGGTGTGTTCACCACACAGAGACGGGGAGATGATTGAGCCGCAGAGATAGTGCTTTTTTGAGGAGCTGAGTTTTTAAGAGAGGCGCCTAAAAAAGCGGGGCTATGTTGAGTGTGGAAAAAGAAATGTGAGAAAAAAACACCCACACGAATCAACATAGAACCTAGATAACCAACACGCCTTTAGAGATTAAACCACGAATTACACGAATTGCACGAATAAACAGCGCGAAAGCCATTCGTCAAATTCGTGAAATTCGTGGTTCAATATCTGAGTAATGCACGAAGTGTTAAATCGATAAAAAATCACGACAAAAGGCTTTCTGAGAATCGATTTTTTTGAAAAACATTTCCTCTCGTGCGCATTTGAGCGATTTTTGCACGTTTTTCTTAATATTCTTATAATCAAGAGGTTATGTTTTTACAGTCTAAAACATGGTCTGAATTTTGAGCTCTTGGTTCGGCTTTACGTTAGGATCGCAGTGCCTTTACGTTAGAATCGCATCGCCTTTACGTTAGAATCGCGTCGCGATAGTGCTACTATCGCGACGCGATTTCAT
>CAZXGQ010000129.1:0-7881 GCA_964640415.1 uncultured Prevotella sp. | reverse complement strand
TCACCTCGTAGATGCCGAGCTGCTCCTGCTTGTCGATGTCGCCGGCGATGATGGCCTTGATGAGGTATTCGGCGTAGATGTCCATTGGCAGCACCTTGCCGTATTCTCCGCTCATTATCATATGGCGCTCACTACCCTTGACGCGTGCGTCGAGGTCGTAGGCCTTCTTCTTTCCGAAGAGCCATGAGAAATAGCTGCGGTTTACCGAGAACTGCTTTGTGCGCGGCAGAATCCATCCGAACGTCTCGTCAATGTCGTCGCCTTCAGGTATCACTGTAACCTCAGAAGTGTGTGCACCGAGGAATCCGTCGATGCTGTCCTTCGTTCCGGTGAGAGGGTTGCCGTTGATGATGCGCGAGTGGCCTTTCTCTTCCAGTCTTCCGGCGAGAATGTCCTTGAGAGGCGTGCCCACCTTCACGTCGGTGTAGGATGGTGCTTTCACTCTGCTTCCAGCCACGGCGATGGTACGTGTCAGGTCAACCTTTCCGGTGAGGAACAGGCGGCCGATGAAAATGACAGCTGTGGGATCCACCGTCCATACAGTCTTGTTCTTGTTCATCGGTGCAACGTGGTTTATCTGCACGTCAACGTTTCCTGCCGGACATGGGCCGTCGAAGATGTTGAGGTCCACGCCCTCCACGTTTGTCAGTGCCTGCGCCGTTTGCTTTGCTCCCGTGCCAAGATGTACGGTTGCTATGCGTGCCAACGCCTTGAGACCGGTCTTGAACGCTTCCTCGTTGCCTTGCAGCTCAACCTCGAAGTCGCATGCCAATGGCATGTCGCGCAATGCTGACACGAAGATGCCGTCGGGGTCGGTCTGCGGGTTTGCCACAACGCCATAAGGCAACTGGTTGATATAACCGAAGATGCCTGCTTCCAAGAGCTTGTTTTTCACTGCTTCGCCGTCGAGCGAGGCGACCTCTGCCTTACCGTAGTCGTGAGCCTGTTGGACTGAATCGGCCTCAACAGTTACCATAAGGACTTTGCGTCGGGCTCCTCTTACCGCAGCTTTCACGGTACCGCTAACTGGAGATGCAAAGCCCAGCTCGGGGCATTGCTTGCTCACAAACAGTGGCTCTCCGGCGAGCACGTGGTCGCCTTCCTTTACCGACAGCTTGGGAGTGATGCCGGGGAAAGACAACGGGGAAAGTCCAAAAAGAGAGGATTGTGGCGTTGCCACTTTCTCCTTCACGGCTTTCCCTGCCAGGTTAATGTCTAAGCCTTTACGCAACTTAATTACATTTGCCATAGAACTGATAAAAAGATTTTGATGTACTTTGCGTGCAAAAGTAACAATTTTTTGTGCCAATTAAGATAAATCGTCTCTCTTTTTCTTTTATAAGGATTATTTTTTCTTTAATTTTGCATGAAGTTAACTTCAGCATTACATTTCCGTTTCTATTGAAGACGCTAAGGCGAATAATAAATTATCTGGTATGGCTGACGGTGGGCCTGATTCTTGCCGTCATGGTCATAGTGCGCATTCCCGTGATCCAGTCGTCATTGGGAAGCGCTGTGGCGTCTGCCATATCCGATAAGTTCGGCACGCCGGTATCGGTGGGCAGGGTAGACGTAGGCATCTTCAACCGCATTATCGTCGACGATGTGGCAATGCTCGACAAGCATGGCAAGCGGATGCTGTGGGTGTCGCGCCTTTCCGCCAAGTTCAGCTACACCGATTTGGCAAGCGGAAAGATTACTATCACGTCGGCGCAAGTGTTTACCCCGAAGTTTAACCTTTATAAGGCAGATGCTACGTCGAAGCCCAACTTCCAATTCGTTCTCGACTCGCTAGCGTCAAAGGACACCACAAAGAAGTCGCGCCTCAACCTTGCCATCAACAGTCTTATTATCCGTCATGGCCAGGTGGCTTGGAACCGATGGGACAAACCGCGCCTCCAGACCTTTGACACCAATCACCTGAACATTTCAGAGATAAGCTCCCACATAGTCTTCGACATAGTAGACGGCAATTCCTATCATGCTTTCTTGAAGAAATTGTCGCTCCACGAGGCTTCGGGGCTCGAAATCAACTCACTCTCTTTCAAGGCAGAGGCGACAAAGACATCGGTCGTAGTCGACAACTTCTCATTGGCCTTGCCAGGCACGGAGATATCCATACCGCATGTCGAGGCAAGCAACGGCAAGGGCTCGCGTTCCTTTGCACTAACCTTGGCGTTGTCGCGGGTCAATCCTTACGATTTCCGCGCTTTCGCCCCGATTCTTGCGTCAGTCAACAGACCGGTTCTTCTCAAGCTCTCGGCTCATGGCAAGGGGCAGCGAGTCACAGTGAGCCAACTTGACGTTGCGATGCCGCGCTATGCCGGATTCCGTGACTTCAACAAACCGTCTGACTTGCGCCTCTCCGCTACGGGATGGCTAACTACGGGCAAACCCTTGACATGGCATGCCGACGTGAAGCAATTCCGTGCCAATGCCAATGTCGTGAACTATTTTGCAGGCAAAGTTCCGGAGATAGTGACGCGTTTGGGCGACATTGCCTTCAACGGTACGGCTTCGGGCAAGGGTCAGGACATCGCTGCCAAAGGAAAACTGAGCACAAGTGCCGGAACAGCCACGCTTGACCTCAACAAGCGGGGACAACGCATTGGCGGACATATAGCAACAGAAGCCTTTAACCTCAACAAGGCGCTTGACAATCAGCATTTTGGCACTCTTGCCGCCGATGTCACCGGTAGCGGAGACATCAAGGCCAAACGCTTCGAGCTCAACGGAAAAGTGAAGCGGTTCGACTACAACAACTATGCTTACCGCGACATATCGCTCAATGCCACTTTTGCCGATGGCATGGCTGAGGGGAGCGTGAGCATAGATGACCCTAATATCAGCCTCTCTGTGGATGGAGGCGTGAAACTCTCAGGTGCGGAAAAGGCCATAAGAATCAAGGGCTCCGTCAACCGGTTCCTGCCCTCGGCGTTGCAACTGTTCAGCGGACGGTTGGCAAAGGCTACATATAGCGGAAAGGTGGACGCCAACTTCAGCGGGCGCGACATCAACACTGTGGCCGGCTATCTGCACTTGGACAATTTCGAGATGCGGCAAGGCGACAGCAGCTATGCCCTCGACTCGCTGAGCCTGCGCGCCGGCCACTCACAGCGCGGACATTATCTGTTCATGCAGAGCGATTTTGGTATGGCGGCAGTCTATGGCAAGTTCGATTATGCGGCCTTGCCTCAGGCCATAGAAAACGTCATTGTGAAGAAGTTGCCGGGCATCACCAATCTTGCGCCATTCAGCTATCGGCCCATAGATGCCGGAGCTCTGGACTTTGTGGCCCGTTTCACCGACAGCAATTGGGCGCGGCCTTTCCTCAACATGCAGCTCGACATTCTCGATACCGTATCGGTGAAGGCTTCCTTGGGCAGGGACGGCATCTCGCTCGATGCAGACGTCTCGGCTCCCGATGTGGTTTGGGACAACCGCCACTTCAAGCATGTCAACGCCAAGGTTCGCACTGACGGTGGCGTGCTCTCCGTCGACGGCGGCTTTACCAGTATGCGTGACGAAAACCTCGGTACCGACATCGGGCTGAAAGCCTCGGCCGGCTTCGACCGCATCACGGCCCAGCTTTCGCTCGACAACCACGCCAAGGCGCAGCGGCTCCGCGGGGCATTGGATGCCGACGTGGCATTCCGCAAGACCCTGGAAGGCAAGACCCTTGCGCTCGTAAACTTCAGCGAGTCGCAGTTCCATGTCGGCGACACGCTGTTTGTGGTGCATCCGTCAACAATACTCTATAGCAAGAAGCATCTTGAAGTTCACGATTTTGCCATAAGCAGCGGCTCGCAGAGCCTGCTCGTGTCGGGCACAGGCTCCGACAGCAGCCAAGACTCGCTCTCCGCCTGTCTGTCAAACGTCAACGTGAGCTATCTGCTCAATCTCGTCAACTTCCATTCCGTAGATTTCGAAGGTGCGGCATCTGGCACGGCGAGCGTGAAGGGGCTTTTTGCCAGCCCAGACATCAATGCAGCCTTGCGTGTCGACAACTTCAAGTTCATGGACGGCCGGCTCGGCACGCTACAAGCCAATGTGGGCTGGAAACTCAGCGAGGGACAGATCAACATCGACGGCATGACCTGCGACACCATACAGGAGCCTTCGGGCCCCATACCGTCCAACACATATATTAATGGTTACGTCTCCACGAAGAAACATTATATCGACTTGGATATGAAGCTTGACAACACGAGGGCCGAGTTCCTTGGCTCCCTCTGCTCCAGCTTCCTCGACGACGTTGACCTCCGTGGCAACGGTGGTCTGAAGCTGTGGGGCGACTTGAGCAAGCTCAACCTCACGGGCGACATAGTCACAGACGGTGCTATGACCATAAAGCCTACCGGGGTGCGCTATCAGGTCAACCGTGCGAAAGTGCATTTCATAGAGAATGAGATACAGCTTCCCGGTGATACCATTGTTGACGAATACGGCAACCGCGGATTTGTCACCGGCGCCCTTCATCACCGGCACATCAGTCATATCACCGCCGACATCTCAGTACATGCCGACCACCTGCTCGCTTACAACACTAATGGCTCTGACGGCAGCAGCTTCTATGGCAAGGTGTTCGGAACGGGCGATGCCACCTTGCGAAGCCGGCCGGGTACGTTCGACGTCAACGTTAGTGTGACGCCAACAAAGGGCTCTGAGGCGGTCTACGACATCACGAGCACTTCGGCGACATCGGCAGAGGATTTTATTACCTGGCACGACCGTGATGCTGTGGCCGCACGCCCCGACTCCGTGGCAATGGCGGACTCAACCGATGCGGCCGACATTCCCACCGACATCCACCTCAACTTCCTGATAAACGCAACCCCCGATGCCACGATGCGCCTCATCACCGACAAGGCTTCGGGCGACTATATCACGCTCAACGGCAACGGTACGCTGCGCGCCACATATTTTAATAAGGGCGGGCTCGACATCTTCGGTACCTACACTGTGGAAAAGGGCATATACCGTGTGACGGTGCAGAATGTCATAACAAAGGTGTTCAACTTCACGCAAGGGGGAACGATCACTTTCGGTGGCGACCCCTTCGTAGCAATGCTCAAGCTCAAGGCGATATATCCAATAGCCTCAGTGAGCCTCTCCGACCTGCAACTGGGACGCAGCTTCTCGTCGAACAACGTCAAGGCAAACTGCATAATGAACATTACTGGCACACCGGAGGCGCCGCAGGTAGCCTTCGACCTCGACTTCCCGACGATGAGTACCGATGCCAAGCAGATGATCTACAGTCTTATCAATGGTGAAGAGGAGATGAACCAGCAGGTGCTCTACCTGCTCGCTGTGGGCAGGTTCTATTCGCGCGGAAACAACAATGCCAGCGCGCAGGGCATGACCCAAACTTCGCTCGCCATGCAGAGCTTGCTTAGCGGTACCCTGAGCCAGCAAATCAACAACGTGTTGGGAAGCGTGATGAAGAATAACAACTGGAACTTCGGTGCCAACATCTCCACTGGCGACGAGGGCTTCAACAATGCCGAATATGAGGGACTGTTCAGTGGCAATCTGCTAAACAACCGCCTGATCTTCAACGGTCAGTTCGGTTATCGCGACAATGCCAACGCCACAACATCGTTCATTGGCGACTTCGACTTGCGCTATCTCATATTCCCCAATGGCAACTTCAGCGTACATGTCTACAACCAGACCAACGACCGCTATTTCACACGCAACTCACTCAACACCCAGGGTGTCGGTTTTATATTGAAGAAAGACTTTGGCAGTTTGCGCGACCTCTTCACGTTTGGAAGGAGAAAGGATAAACAGGGCAAGAAAAAATGAACCTACTTTATCTTCTGGCATAAATCTCTATGGATTCTTCAAATAGTAAAAAAATACCGTCTCATCATAGTATAACCAGGTATAATGTAATTTAAGATGGCTTAAATGAATTCGCTATGTTTTTGCTATATATCTTTGCAAAAGAAAACAGGACCAAACTTCGATATTGAATATTTAGCGAAAATAAATATAAATTTTCAGCCCCGTCTGATATTTAAAGGCGTATAACTTCCAAGAAACGTAACATCCTGGGCTGTTAAATTTATAAGTTATTAAAAAGGTTCTATGCTGATTCGTGTGGGTGTTTTCTTTCTCACATTTCTTTTTCTACACTCAACATAGACCCAAGAAATCTATATCAAAGTACGTCCATACATAAAAGGTAATATTAATTTCATTGACTGATCATTATGAAGAGATTCATATTTGTTATAGTGTCAGCGTTATGCGTTTGCATGTCCATTATGGCGCAATCATATATGTTGAATGGCCACGTGTATTTTCAAGACAAGCCCCATCCCCTTTCTTATGCTTCCGTAAAGAACAACAATTCTCATAAGGTAGTGTTGTCTGATTCATTAGGGCACTTTGAGATTCAAGTTAGCGGAAACGACAGTCTTTCTTGCAGTTATATAGGATGCTTGGACAAGGTGATTCATGTTTCTAAACGAGGCGTTGTTGACATTTACTTGAATGATGCTTCGCTTACCCTTAGAGACGTGGAAATAGTTGGCAAGAGAAAAGCTGTCCAGATGTCAGATGGTGGATTTGTTGTCAATATGAATGCCATAAACAAGGATGGAAAACTGTTTTCCGACATTATGAGACAGTTGCCATTGGTGAGTGTCAAGAATGATGTCGTATCCATGGCAGGTAAGAATAGCGTGATTGTTTATATTAATCATCACAAGTTGTTCTTGAAAGGAGGAGAATTGATGACTTATCTTAATTCTTTAGGTCTTGACAACATACCATGATTTGTCCAATGACACAAGATATTATGATTTAAACAACAAGGAAGATTCCTTGATGTCATCGAGAGGCCAAGGGCATTCGGCAGACTACCAATACAATGTTGAAGTTAACTACTCTTGTGCGTTATCAAAAAAATCGAATCTCAATATTACACTTGGCTATGTGAACAGTTATGAAAGAAACTTTAGAAACTGGACATCAAAGACAGCCAATGCAATGTCAACCAACGAAGAGCACTTTTACAGTGCCGGGCACCAGAAGAACGACATTTATACTTTTAAAGCCGATTTTGACAATGTACTTTGCAATTGGGAATGCGCTGAAGGGTATAAGTTGTCTTATATTCACACAAATTCCTTTAATGAAGTAGATTCAAGGTTGGTTGCAGATGCCGTTCCTGTCAATTTGTTTGGATATAGGGAGTATTGCAATGCGTTTTATGTTAATGCCGAGAGAACGTTGGGGGCTTTACGGTTGAATGTGAGCTTAAGGGCAGAATTGACAAATACCAAGGGAATCTCTTACACTTTGAACAATATCAACAGTAATCACTATTTCAAGATGTTCCCTGTTTTAGGGGTGAGATATTCCATTGATGACGAGAATACATTAAACTTGAATTATTCGGAAAGAGTAAAAAGGCCAGGATTCCGGTTGCTTGATCCTTTTCGTTGGTATATAAGCAAATATGATTATTCAGAAGGAAATTCTTTCTTGAAACCATCTTATATCCACAACGTCAGCTTAGCTTGTATGCACGGAAGTTCACTCTATGCAGAAATGTATTTCACGCGAACGAATAATGATTTTGGCAAGATGGTCATATTGGATTCTGAAAACATAAGAAACCAGATAGAACGGGCAGGAAACTTCTTGAACATATCGGCTTTTGGTGCCAATATGGAATACAACTATCAAGTTGGTTCATGGTTGGAGTCTAATCTTTCAGGTGATCTCACGTATTCAAGATACGCTTCCAATCAAGCGGCGTTCAAGAATGCCGCAGGGTGGGGAGGCGTGTTCTCGATGAACAATACTTTCTATTTAAGCAAGAAAATCTCTTCGTCATTGTATGTTGAGGATGATGTCCCTGGA
>CAZXGQ010000128.1:0-8093 GCA_964640415.1 uncultured Prevotella sp. | reverse complement strand
TAAGCCAGCCCAGCGACGACGGCAGCGTGCTCGCCATGACGCGCGCCCTCAACTGCGCCGGCGTCACCCCAGACGACATCGACTACATCAACGCCCACGCCACCAGCACCCACCAGGGCGACATGTACGAGGCCATTGCCCTTGGCCGAATGTTCCAGGGCAAGCACGCACTCATATCCTCAACCAAGGGCATGACGGGCCACGAGTGCTGGATGGCAGGTGCCTCGGAGATTGTATACAGCACGCTGATGATGCAAAACAACTTTGTGGCACCCAACATCAACTTCGAGAACCCCGACGAGCACTCGGAGAAGCTCAACATCGCTGCCAAGACGGTGGACACCGAAATCAACACCGTGCTCAGCAACTCGTTCGGTTTCGGAGGCACCAACTCGGCACTGGTCATCAGGAAAGTGAAGTAAACGTCTCGAGGTAACATGTAAGACGTCTCCGTGTGTCGTGAATGGGGTTTTTCACGCAGAGCCGCTGAGAATATTGAGCCGCTGAGCCAATTGAGCCACAGAGCTTTCAGGAGAGGCCTTCGGCCTTTGAGAGAGTGCAATTCGGTTGCATTGCATGGAAAGGGTGGCATAATATGTGACATCGGCGGAGCCGACATTTCGTGCCCTTGAAACTTCGTGCCCTTCTATGTTCTTCGTGGACAAAAAGGCCTGTGATTTGGGTTGAAAAAACGGTATGCGTGCAGGGGCGTACCCGTCCCTGCCATACATACCATGCACAAGCTGCGGCGTGCCCGTCCGCAAGCAGAATGGCCAAACTTGTTATTATACCTCATTGCTAAAATATTAATGAGAGATTAACGAATGATTAATGATGATTACACGTTCAAAACAACTTAACATTAATCGCCGTTAATCTTCCGTTAATCCGACATTAATTTTTCTTGGGGCTATGTTGAGTGTGGAAAAATAAATGTGAAAAAGAAAACACCCACACGAATCAGCATAGAACCTATTTTTTTTACATGTTACTAAGAGAAAACATAGCGTCTCCAACGTCTGTCACCTCATCCATGCGCATCAGGTTCCAACCGTCAAACTGCATGATAATCTTATGCAATGTGGTGCCTTGGCGCAGAG
Source organism: uncultured Prevotella sp. (assembly GCA_964640415.1). GTDB lineage: Bacteria > Bacteroidota > Bacteroidia > Bacteroidales > Bacteroidaceae > Prevotella. The sequence goes on along the minus strand of CAZXGQ010000128.1, from coordinate 6,993 downwards.
CTTCAACCCTTGGCGCGGCAGCATACTGTTTGATTTGTTCCACAGCCTGTTGCCATTGTTTTGCCACGTTGGCAAGATAAGTCGGTTCGCTCATGCCCTTTTCTCTTTTCGGGGCGAGTTTCAGCTCCAGTATGTAACTGTGCTTCGTGGGATAGTGGGTAAGGTCGGGCAGCAGGAAGAAGTCGCAGTAGCCATGATTCAGTTCCAACTCCGGTGCCGTGTAGTAGTAGGCATTGAGATTGAGGTAAGCCATAAAGAATCCCTGCAAATTGCGTTCGCCCTCTATTCTGTCGCGCACTGACGACACTTTAGCATAAGCATCTGCCATATATTGCAAGGCATCGCGCCAGTGGCCGTCAAAGGCCATGCCGGTGAACTTGTATTCCAGTTCGGCAAGGTTCACGAACTTTGCTTCCTGATACTCCTCCAGCAGATAGCCGTAGTATTGCTTGCGCACATTGTTGTTGGGTATGCCCAGAATGAGTTGGGTGCCATAGGTGCCCTTGATGGTGAGCATGCCATAGTAGAACAGCAGACTGGGGAATATCAGCGGGTCGGTAATCTTGTGGGCGGGAAATGTCTCCTCCAGTTTGGCAACAATCTGTCCCGTCTCGGCAATGGTGCGGATGATACCCTTGCGGTCGCCGTCGAGCTTGTCGAGCTGGATGAGCTTGCGCATCTTGTTGTAGTCGGTCTTGGTGTTCGGGTCAATCATCTCTTTTGGCCCCTGACCACGTTTTACATAGTTGCGGAGATAATAGAGCACCATGTCGCAGTTGAACACGCGGCTTTGTGTATCAAGAGCCTCTTCAGCAAAGCAATAGTTGTCGTACCACGGCTTCATGTCCTCAATGATGTCCTCAATGTCGGCATCGGGGCGTATCTTTCCGTTGTCTTTATAATAGGTGAACATCTCGCGCACATCTTCGGTAGAGAAGCCCAGCATCTGGTTGAACTCTTCCTTCGTTGAGATATGCCAGCCTATGTTGAAGCCGCTGGTCACGTCGTCGAGCGTCACGGGGCTCACGCCGGTGATGAAGATGCGCTCGAAGGTGCCTTTGAACTTCTTGAAAATGTCGCGGTAGAAGCCCTCGGCATGCGTCATGGCCCAATACACTTTCTCACCCTGCTCGTTGAGCACGGTGTTGGTGAAGTTGTCGTATTCGTCGATAATGAGATACAGCGGAATGCGCAGCGTCTGGGCCTTTTGCGTCATGATAGCCAGCTTTTCGCCCGCATTGTACGACGCATAGAATGCCTTTCGGGTTTCTTCGGGATAAGATGCGGCATACTTGTCCATAAAGTCGTTGAGACTGACGCAACAATAGGTGTTGAAGTTGTCGGAAAGATGCTCTATGTCGCCGCCTACTTGAGAAAAGTCGAGATGCAGCACCTGATAGCGCCCCTGCAAGGGCGTGGGGTGCTGCCCAATCCACAAGTCACCGAACCACTCCCGGAACTTGTCCTTCGTGTAACAATCGTAGTAAGCATGAAGCATGCCGAGAAACACGCTCTTGCCAAACCGGCGGGGGCGTATGAAGAAAAGGTTGCGGGCCTCGCTCTCCAGTTTCGGAATATACATAGTCTTGTCGACGTAATATATATTCTGCTCCACGATGGTAAGGAAATCCTGCACGCCGTAAGGCAGTTCTTTCACATTCTGTTCCATTGTCACACGATTTATGTTATGATTGCAAAACTACAATTTTTATTTTGATTAACCTTAATCGCGTAGACAAAAACGGATAAAAAATATGCATGAACTTGGGTCAGTTTTCCTTTGTCCGATGCTTCTGGCAATCACCGTCTATGCAGGCTGTGCTGAGTTTCAGCTTTGCAACATGCTTTTGGGAGTTTCAATCCCCTGCATACATTTCTGATGGTCAATGCCCGTCGATATATTCTATGGACTTTCTTCTTTGGAAACTTTGCCCTAACCGATAGCACCAATGGACCTGAAGATGTTGACAGAGGATGTTTTTTGCTTTATTTCAGTTCTGTGGGCAGCCGGAATATTTTCCATATCGAGTCGGTGAGCCAGCCTATTGCGGGATGGCCATAAGCGCTGACATCGACAACCGTCACGCCTTTATACCCGTTCAGAGTATGCATGCCGTGGTCAAGGAATCGTCTTGGCGACTTTATTTTTCTTTCCTCCTTGATTTCAAAGCGGTCGCCGTGTTTGGTTATCTGCTGGATAGACAGGCCGCGTCCGTAGCCTCCGTTGCAGTTCTGTGCCGGGCGCAACAGTTTGCCGCCAATGCAGAAGAATGCTCCTCCGTTGCGGCCGATGTTCTTCCCCACACTAACGGTCTGCACTTTCTCAAACAAGCCATTGCTGTTCTTTGCAAACACTTCGGTTGAGTCTCCGTTGGCCCGTTCTTTCTGCGTGGCGAAGATATATTCCTTGCCGTCGATCTCTGTCAGTATTGCATCAACAAGAGGATAGTCGCTCATTGAGCCGAGCAAGGTGCAGCGGTTTGTTGCCGAATCGTATTCATAGACATTCAGCTTGCCGCTTGCCGAGTTTTCCGGATAGATGTATGTCTTGCCGCCGCGCCTTATGATGGCAGGGAAACTCAAGTGCGTATCAAGGTCCAGCACCGTGTCCGTCTGCACCAGGTTGAAGCTGCTGCGCTCTATGGTGAGGCGTGCAATGCGTCCGCGTGAGGTGGAATACAGATATTCCTCCGCAAGTATCACGATGTGGGTTGGGGTCACGTCAAGGACAAACGGGTCGGCATACCAGCGGTCGGCAGGTGCGCCTTTCATTATATTGATGGAATACGGTTTTCCCGCAGCGATGTCTTCAATCGAAGCGTCAGGAAAAGCAATCTGCCACGTGTTGATGGTCAGTCTCCAATAGAGTTTGTACAGTAGGTTGGATATCATGCCTTTTTTGTTGTCTTTGTCTTTAGAAACTTTTTGTTTTGCCAAAGGTAACATGTTTCCGCATTACCCCCCCCCCGATTAACAATGTTTAACCATCAAAATCCATATTTTTGTTGGTGCATTTTTTTGCAGGGACGACTTCACACTTTCTCCGAACCTGAATAAAAACAGGCGCAAGAGCATGGGATTATAGAATTTAATATGTACTTTTGCCATGTAAGAATAATCACCAACAAACAACATCGTTTTATAAAGAAGACAAACATGAAACTGACTCTAATGAAAACGGCTGCGGCAGTCCTGCTTCTGGCAGCCACAACGCAGAACGCCGTGGCACAGCGGTGGAGAGATGCACCACGGTTCCATCTCGGCGTGCGTGCCGGCGTGTCAACAACGGTACCGCTCGAGTCGTGGGACGGCAGCGACAGTGGAGAACTCACGGCACCCATGGCGGGCGTGGCCTTCGACACGAGGGTGGCCACCATACCCTTCTACATCGAGACCGGCATCTACTACATGAACCGCGGATGCCAAACATCAGGAAGGGAGTATTACGGCAACACCGCCCACAGCTATACCTACACCGAGAACAACCACTCGCTGCTCATACCCGCCCTCATCTCCTTCCACGCCTATGTGGCCGACAAGGTGTCTCTCCAACCCTTCATGGGGCCTTATGTGACCTTGAGCATGAACAGCAACGAAACCGGCGACTACGGCTGGCGCTTCGGCTGCGGCATCAACGTGAAGCAGATTTATGCCAACATCGGCTTCGACCTCGGCCTTAAAAACAACTTCTATTTCCACGAAGGCAACGTCTCGTCGCTTTTCGTCACCGTGGGGTGGAACTTCATAGGAAAGAGATAATTAACCTTTAATAAAAAACAGCATTATGAAGAAAATCGTTGTAATGATGGCAGCCTTGTTCGTTACCATGACTGCCAGTGCCCAAAAACTGTTGTAGGGTGACTATCCATCGCTAAGCGGACAGAAGCACATCAATCTGGTTATAGACTATTCGCAGATGAAAATTGCCAAGATGAGCGTAACCGACTGGTTGGCATACCGTCAGGCCGAGCAACCCGAATACAATGCCAAGGATGAACTCGAGAAAGAGTTGAAGGTTGCCGTGCAGGAGAACTTGGTGAAGCGTGTCAATGAAAAATTGGTGAAATATGGAGCCTTTCTGGTAACCGACAATTCAGCCGACTATACGCTGACGGTGTATCCAAAGGATGTGGCAAAGAAAGGCAACAACGAGGATGACTGCACCATCTGCGACAAGAGCGGCAAACGTCTTGTGTCGTTCCAGATAAAGGGCAGTGGCGGAACCTTCGGAAGCATGGGCAACCTTTGGGGCGACGGCTTCAAAGACAGTGGAAGGCAACTGGCCAAGGCAATGGAGAAGTGCTTCAAGAAATAATTGTTGCCAAACTGTAACCAATTCGGAATACTCTTGTGAGCCAATGCGGCCTATTGGTTGTTTTGCGTTTTTTAATACCAAGGCAGCATCGGCTCACGCTGTATCTATACCGCTGTGCGGGAAAAATGTGTAACTTTGCACATAATCAGTAGTTGGTGAACAATAACAGCATGTAGCACTATGGTAGAGAAACCCAACAAGTATCCGGTAGGAATTCAGACCTTCAGCGAAATTCGCGAAAAGCACTATCTCTATGTCGACAAGACGCAATATATAGTAGACTTCGTGAAAAACGGCATGAAGTACATTTTCCTGAGCCGCCCACGGCGGTTTGGCAAGTCGCTCTTTGCCTCTACCCTGCAGGCTTACTTCGAAGGCAGAAAGGAACTCTTCGAAGGTCTCGCCATTGCCGACTACGAGAAGGAATGGGTGCGTCACCCAGTGTTCCACTTTGATCTCAGCGGGGCCAAACACATGGATGCAGATTCTTTGAAGAGATATCTGAATTTCATACTTCTACCATACGAAAGACTATATGGAAAGGGTGAAGGGGAAGAAGATCCCAATACTCGCCTGACGGGTATTGTGTATCGCGCCTACGAGCAGACCGGGCAGAAGGCAGTGGTCATCATCGACGAGTATGACGCTCCGCTGCTCGACGTGGTGCACGAAAAAGACAGCCTGCAGGAGTTGCGCTATGTCATGCAGAACTTCTACAGTCCACTGAAAATGCTCGACCCCTATCTGGAGTTTGTATTCCTCACAGGTATCACCAAAATCGATAATTTTAATACCTTTGATAGGCTAAACAATTTAGAAATTATCAGTATACAGGATAGATATTCTACTATTTGTGGTATTAGCAAAATGGAACTGGCAACTGTGATGAAATCTGAAGTTACAGAATTAGCAACGTCACTTGGTGTGTCTTGCGAAGATTGTGTGGAAAATTTGTGCAAAAATTATGGAGGCTATAAATTTAGTGCAAACTCTGAGGAAATTATCAATCCCTTCTGTATAATGAAAACATTTTCGGAACAAAAAATGTCTTCATGTTTGGATGAATGTTATATTAATAATGATTTGGCCAATGCAATTCACGAATACTACGATCAAAATCTTGAAAGATATATAGACTTTTTACAAGAATCTGATTTTGACATGCCATTGGAGCACAGCTCTTCCGCCATACCAATGTTGTATCATAATGGGTATCTTACCATCAAAAAGTATAAGCCACTTCTTAAAGGTTATGGCCTTGGCATCCCTAATGATTATATTGCAGATACGATACACAAAGTGCAGGCTATATCATAATGAGCGCACCGTGGCCGACTGGATTATTGCCGAAGCATAATCGCGCATGTAACGAATAGCGACTGGCAAATGCACGGCACAGGGGATAAAGAGGGGCACTCCTGAAATAAAATCTCTCCGAAAGCGACCGTTTTCGGATTTTATGGTTAACTTTGCCGAGATTGCGGAATCTGACTTTCCGCAAATTGCAAAGACGCATAACACACAGACACAATATGAACCTCTTTCCCTCCGAACGCGAGCGTTACACCGCCGAACATCTCTCGGCACGCGAGGCACAGCGACAGGCCGAATACATAGCCTGGGCACCCGTCATCTTCCAGGTGTCGCGCCTAATGGTGAAATACGGCATACTCGACCTGCTGCGCGACAGTCTCGACGGACTGACGCTGGCCGAGCTGAAGACAAAGACCAACCTCTCAGAGTATGCGCTGAAGATACTCCTCGAAGCATCGCTCTCTGCCGGCACTGTGCTCATAGATGCCGACACCGACCGCTACACCATATCCAAAACCGGCTGGTTTCTGCTCAACGACCCCGCCACACGCGCCAACATCGACTTCAACCACGATGTCAACTACCGCGGACTCTTTCATCTCGACGAAGCGTTGGAGCAAGGCAAGCCCGCCGGACTGAAGACCCTCGGCCCGTGGTCAACCATCTACGAGGGGCTCTCACAACTCGACCCACAGGTACAGAAGAGCTGGTTCGGCTTCGACCATTTCTACAGCGACCACTCGTTCGACACCGCCCTCGGCATCATCTTCGGCAAGAAGCCCAAGACGCTTATGGATGTTGGCGGCAACACCGGGCGCTTTGCCCTGCGCTGCGTGGAGCACGACAAGGACGTCAGCGTAACCATCGTTGACCTGCCCGGACAGATAGGCATGATGCAGCGCAACATCGAGGGCAAAGAGGGCGCCGACCGCATCAGCGGCCACGCCACCAACATTCTCGACACCCATAACGAGCTGCCCGCCGGACAATGGGACGCCATCTGGATGAGCCAGTTCCTCGACTGCTTCAGCGAGGAGGAAATCTACACCATCCTTGCACGCGCCGCCAAGGTGATGTCGCCCGATACCACATTATATATTATGGAGACCTTCTGGGACCGCCAGAAGTATGAGCCGGCATCACTCTGTCTCACCATGACCAGCGTCTACTTCACTGCCATGGCCAACGGCAACAGCAAGATGTACCACTCCGACGATATGGTAAGGCAGATAGAACGTGCCGGACTGCACGTTGCCGCCATCCACGACGGCATAGGCCAAGGACACACTATCCTGGAAGTGAAGAAGGGTGAGTACCAGGGTGCATAATAGGCATAATATGCCTAAGATTCAATGGGCATAATA
>CAZXGQ010000127.1:0-8124 GCA_964640415.1 uncultured Prevotella sp. | reverse complement strand
GGTTCTTACGTTTACAACCCACGTTCCGGCAAGAAGGAGCGTATCAGCCGTCTGTTCCAGATGAACTCTCACCAGGAGATTCCTATGGAAAGCATCGACGCTGGTGATATCGGCGCAGGTGTAGGTTTCAAGGATATCCGCACTGGTGATACCCTCTGCGATGAGGAAAAGCCAATCGTGCTCGAGTCTATGACATTCCCAGACACCGTGATCTCTATCGCAGTTGAGCCTAAGAGCCAGGCCGACGTTGCCAAGCTTGACAACGGTCTTGCCAAGCTCGCCGAGGAGGATCCTACATTCACAGTGCATACCGACGAGCAGAGTGGTCAGACCATTATCTCTGGTATGGGTGAGCTTCACCTCGACATTATCATCGACCGTCTGCGTCGTGAGTTCAAGGTTGAGTGTAACCAGGGTAAGCCTCAGGTTAACTATAAGGAGGCCATCAGCAAGACTGTCGAGAACCATCGTGAGGTCTACAAGAAGCAGAGCGGTGGTCGCGGTAAGTTCGGTGATATCATCGTCACTGTCGGTCCTAAGGACGAGGACTACAAGGAGGGCGACCTGCAGTTCGTTAACGAGGTTACAGGTGGTCACATTCCAAAGGAGTTCATTCCTTCAGTTCAGAAGGGCTTCCAGGACAGCATGAAGAATGGTGTGCTCGGCGGCTTCCCAATGACCGACCTCAAGGTTACTCTTACCGACGGTAGCTTCCACCCTGTGGACTCTGACCAGATTTCGTTCGAGCTCGCAGCTCACGCAGCATTCAAGAACTGCTGCCAGAAGGCAGGTCCTGTGCTCATGGAGCCTATCATGAAGGTAGAGGTTGTTACTCCTGAGGAGAACATGGGTGACGTCATCGGTGACCTCAACAAGCGTCGTGGACTTGTCCAGGGCATGGACGAGGCTCGCTCTGGTGCTCGCATCGTGAAGGCTATGGTTCCTCTGGCTGAGATGTTCGGTTACGTGACAGCGCTCCGTACCATCACTTCAGGCCGTGCTACCAGCTCAATGGAGTACGATCACCACGCTCCTCTGTCTGCTTCATTGCAGGCTCAGGTTCTTGAGGAGCTCAAGAAGTAAATATATAAGGTAGGGTGTTCGCTGAGCGAATGACTCTTTGGCGACACCCTCCTTACACATTATACAACAATACAACACAATTATCACAATGAGTCAGAAGATTCGTATCAAGCTGAAGAGCTACGACCACCAGCTGGTCGACAAGTCTGCAGAGCAGATCGTTAAGGCTGTGCAGGCAACAGACGCTATCGTGAGCGGTCCTATTCCATTGCCAACTCACAAGCGCATCTTTACCGTCAACCGTTCAACATTCGTCAACAAGAAGAGCCGCGAGCAGTTCCAACTCTGCACTTACAAGCGTCTCATCGACATCTACAGTGCTACAAGCAAGACTGTAGACGCACTGATGAAGCTTGAGCTTCCCTCAGGCGTTGAGGTTGAGATCAAGGTCTGATAGCTTTCAGCCGAAAGAGATAAATGCGGGGCATCCATGTGATGCTCCGCATTTTTTTTGTCTTCTTGCCAATGCCATGTTGACCTAAGTCAATAAACCTATTGCTAAAAAGATAAAGGTAATGAAATATTATAAGAATAATAGAACAATATATGTAACTTTGCAACCAATATAATTAAGCAAGATTTAGAAATGACAAAGAAAAGATGGGCCGTCAGCGCAATGGCCGCAATTGTGGCACATTCCGTTATGGCCGGAGGCCTGCTTACCAACACCAACCAACACGTCGCTTTCAACCGCATGATGAGCCGTGAGGCTTCTATAGGTATCGACGGTGTGTACTATAATCCCGCAGGCGTGGCTTTCATGAGTAAAGGCCACCACGTGTCTCTCAACTGGCAGTTGGCATATCAGACCCGTACTATCAAGAATGATTACGCCCTGTTCACCAACAACGTGAACGATCCAACCACTCCCCGTGAGTTCAAAGGTAATGCTTTTGCTCCGGTTATTCCTTCTTTCCAATATGCTTACAACACCGGCAAGTGGTCGTTTCAGGCAGGTTTCGCTCTTGTGGGCGGCGGTGGAAAGTGTACCTTCGACAACGGCCTCGGGTCGTTTGAGAAGATTGTCGCTGAGACAGCCGCAGGTGCTTGCCAGCTCGCCAATGGCATTGACCAGGTTGGCTATGCAGTCGGGCAGAAGATGGGCATCGGCATACCCCAGCAGCTGTTCTCTTCCGACAACATGTTCGGCACAAAGGGCAGCTACAGCTACGATAGCTATATGCACGGTCGCCAATACTACTATGGCCTGTCGGTAGGTGCTGCTTATAAGGTGAGCGACAACTTCAGTGCCTTTGTCGGCGTGCGCGGCGTTTACGCTTCGTGCAACTATTACGGCTACGTTCGCGACATCAAGGTGGGCAGCATGCCCCTTTATCAGGTTCTCGACCCGACTAAGAGCGATGCCGCAAACATCGAGCTCAGTTGTGACCAGAGCGGCATAGGCTTCACCCCAATCATCGGTGTAGACTACAAGACTGGTCGCTGGAACTTCTCTGCCAAGTATGAGTTCAAGACCCGCATGCGTTTGAAGAACAGCTCTGTGAACCAGGCACCTTCCATCGGAAACCTTGCCGACAATCTTCACGCCGTATATACGGGCAAGTTGGGTCTCCCTACCCAGGTAGCCGATGCCATCCTCGGTCAGGAGACCGTCAGCAACGCCATGAGCCAGCTCAAGCAGCAGTTTGACACCAAGCTTGAAAGTGCCATCGGCGAATATGCCGACGGAAAGAAGATAGCAGGCGACATTCCTGCCTACCTTGCCGTGGGTGTGGGCTACAAGCCAGTAGACGCTCTCCGCATCAATGTGGGTTTCCACTGGTTCGACGACAAAAACGCTACTTCTTACAACGAAAACAACAAGAAGCTGAAGCGCGGAACGCTTGAATATAACGCTGGTGTGGAGTATGACATCAACAAGAAGGTCACCCTCAGCACCGGTTGGCAGAATACCAACTATGGCTTGAGCGAAGAATACATGAATGACAAGTCGTTTGTTGTGAGCAGCAACTCGGTAGCTTTTGGCGGCGTGTATCACATCAGCAAGAAGATGCATCTCAACGTGGCTTATTTCCACACTTTCTACCAGCACATGAAGACAAGTGAGGCTGTGGCATTGAGCACAACACAGAGTATCAACTATGATTCCGACTACACGCGCAACAACAACGTGTTTGCTGTGGGTATCGATTTCGACATCTAATCATAAAGGACAGGACATGAAAAAGGCTTTGAGCCTTCCCGTTAGCCACGGAAAAAGAGTAACAAGAGGTGAAAAAAAAGGTTACTCTATAGCTCAAAGCCAATGGCAAAATTACGAATTATGCTTGTTATCAAGCAACAATGCGTGATAAAAAATAGTTAAGGCGTGTTCTAAAAATTCCACGTATTGTTAATATTGTTTTTTCTGACCGATTGCTCTTTGTGTCTTTTTGATTTTATCCGGCATATTTTTCTTTTTCTTTCAGTTGCATAGCCCGCTATGCTCCTTCAAGAAGAAAGCGAAATCTGCTTGGCTAAAACTCAAAAATCCATCAAAGGTAATTTTTAGAACCCGCCTTAAATAAAACTCATAGCGGGGACTGGTTTGACGCCAGTCCCCGCTATGAGTTTTTACGGTAGGTTATTCAGCACTTTTCATGTCACGGTACAAACCGTCGACGATGCTGTCGGCAAGGCTTATGTTGGGCACGATGATCTCGTCGCACTTCAAGTGGCCCGCCACCGTGAGGAATATCTCTCCGGCAGGCACGATGACGTCGGCTCGGTCGTCCTTGAGGTTGAACTTTACCTTTCGCTCCTCGATGGACAGTTGGGAGAGCTGTTCGTGGATGGTGCGCAGCTGTTCCACGTTGAGCATCTTGTTGCTGTTCTTGTCCTTTACGAGCCTGTAGAGCTTGTTGATGTTTCCTCCCGAGCCTATGATACGCGTGTCGGGAAACTCCTGTGCATACTCTTCGAGCATAGTCTTGAGGTTGTTCCACTCCTCCGTCTTCACGTTGCCGCTGAGCAGTCGCAGCGTACCGATGTTGAACGAGTGGCTCTCGGCCAGGATGCCGTCGTGGAGAAGGGAGATCTCCGTGCTGCCGCCGCCCACGTCGACATAGGCGAAGTTGCCCACGTTGCTCTCCGTGTTTTCCACGAGGTTGTTGCACAGCAGCTGAGCCTCAGCCGAGCCCGGTATAATCTCGAGGTTTATGCCCGTCTTGTCAAAGATGCGCTTCATCACCTTCTTGCCGTTCTCGGCGTCGCGCATGGCCGATGTGGCGCAGGCGCGGAACGCCTGCACATCGTAGAGAAGCATGAACTGCTTGAAGCCCTTCATCATGTGCAGCATCATCTCGGCGCGCTCCTTTGATATCTTGCCGAGCGTGAACACGTCCTTGCCCAGTCGCAGTGGCACGCGAATGAACATCAGTTTGCGGATGCGCTCAAACTCCGGAGCGCTGTCGTCGAATTTCTTTATCAGCAGTCGTGCACCGTTGGAACCGATGTCTATTGCCGCTAATGTAGTTGGTTTCATGTCGTGAGGTCGTTTTGTTGTCCTATTTCTGCGGTGTGGGGTTCTGGTAGGCCTTGAACAGCTCTTCCTGCGAGCGGAACGGCGTGCCGCCCTCCGTTACAGGCTGTATCTCATTGGTGCCCTTGCCGTCTACGATGCGGCCGTTGACAGTGTCGCGCAAGCCGTATTCGACCGTGCGAAGCAAGTCGCGCTTCATGTCTTCGTCGTAGACCGGTGTCATCACCTCGATGCGGTTGACGAGGTTACGCGGCATCCAGTCGGCAGAGCCGATGAAATAGCGTGGTTTGCCTCCGTTGCAGAAGATGAGAATTCGCGCGTGCTCCAGATAGCGGTCGATGATGCCGACTGCCTTCACGTTGTCGCTGACGCCGGGTATGCCTGGCACGAGCGAGCAGTTGCCGCGGATGACGATGTCCACCTTCACGCCGGCCTGTGATGCCGCATAGATCTTGTTCACCATGTCGTGGTCGGTGATGTGGTTTATCTTTATCTTCACCCAGGCCTCCTTGCCTTCCTTGGCGTTGTTTATCTCGTTGTCGAAGAGTCGCTGGATGCGCGTCTTCATGGAGTTTGGCGACACCATGAGTTCCGAGAACCTCACCTGCGAGAAAGGCCGGTCGATGAAGTCGAACACTTTTGCCACCTCTTTCACTATGCGCGGACGTGCAGTCATCATGAGATAGTCGGTGTAGACCTTGGCGTTGCCCTCGTGGAAGTTGCCCGTGCCGACGCATGCGATGTCGCCCTTGGTGCTGGTGATAAGGCAGAGCTTTGAGTGAATCTTCAGACCATCCACGCCGAAGATGACGTTGATGCCTTCTTCCTGCATGCGCTTGCTCCACATGATGTTGCTCTCCTCGTCGAAGCGAGCCATGAGCTCCACCACCGCCGTCACCTTCTTGCCGTTGCGTGCGGCGCATATGAGCGCCTTCACCACCTTCGAGTCTTTTGCCAGACGGTAGAGCGTGGTCTTTATCTCCTTGACGCTCGGGCGCAGCGCAGCCTCGCGCAGCACGCGGATGTAGCCGTCGAACGAGTGGTAAGGCACGTGTACGTAGCGGTCTTTCTCGCGGATGGCGTCGATGATGCTCTCCTCTGCAAGGAATTCAGGCTTCAACACCTGCGGCCAACGCGGGAATTTCAGCTCGCTGTGTCCGCAGTCGGGGAACTTCATCAGGTCGCGGTGGTTCTGGTAGCGTCCGCCGGCAAGCGAGGTGTCGAGTTCCTTTACGTTGAGACGCTCAAGAATCTTTTTCTGCATCTCCTTTGGCATGTCGCGGTCGTAGATGACACGTATTGGCGAACCCTTTTTGCGGCTGTTCACGCCCATGGCAATCTTCTCCATCGTGCCGTAGTCGCCCTCGTTGTCCACCTCCATCTCGGCGTCCTTGGTGAACTTGAACGAGTAAGCCTCGTATGCGCTTTCCCTGGTGCCGATGAAGATGAGCGGCAGGCAGAAGCGGACAACGTCGTCGAGATAGATTATATCGTTGAAGCCGTCGTCGGAAGGCAGCTTGATGAATCGGCCGTAGACGCGGTCCGGAACCTTGATGATTGCATATTTCACCTTTTTGTCGTCGAGATGTGTCTTCTTCACCCCGAGGTAGATGCGGCTGTCTTCAAGCGTATTGAGGTCGTCGATGGCTGAAAGCCATATGGGGTTGGTGGAACCGTTGAGCTTGTCGTAGTAGAAACTCTTGAGGAATTTCTTCTGTGTGTCGGTGAGCTGACGCTCGTTGACGAGACGTATATTGTGCTCCTCCAGCTCCTTGAACACATTACTTGTAGTGTCGGTGTATTCGCGGCTAAACTCCTCGTTGAGCTTGTTGATGGTCCGGATGGTCTTCTTCAGCGTCTTGCGCGTGCTCTCCCCAATGCCCTTGGCGCTGGTGAGGCGCGTCAGCGAAGCAACGCGGACACGGAAAAACTCGTCGAGGTTATTGGAGTAGATGCCAAGAAACGACAACTTCTCCAATGGCGGCACATTGTCCTTCTGTGCCTCTTGTAAAATGCGGTGGTTGAAATACATCCAACTGACGTCGCGCTCAACATACTGTTGGGCTTCCTCTTGATTCTTTGACTTCATCTTGTCTCTTTTAATGGTTATAACCGCTATACGTGGTTGTCTGTGCAAAGTTACTCTAATGTATTGATACATAGATGTCTATGATGATACGTTTTTGTGACAAAACTGTTTCAAAAGCGTTACACGGTATGCCGGTCACCAATTAACACCATTGTAGCATCGGTGTAATGGCTTTGTAAAATCGGGGGGCTAACTTTGCACCCGAAATCAGTAATCACCGATTATGAACACAAAAAAAACGCTGTTGCTCCTGACGCTGGCATTGCCATTGACAACCGTGGCGCTGGCTGAAGAAAAAGAAAAGACAGACCTTACACCGCACATTCACGGTACTGTCCGCGCAAAGTACGAGTATCAACCCGATGACCATGCCGGACGTTTCGAGGTGCGCAACGCACGCTTCAGCGTGGATGGCAAGGTAAGCCCGGTCGTTGCTTATAAGGCTGAGATTGACCTCTCTGAGGAGGGCAGCATAAAGATGCTCGATGCCTACACAAGGCTCACCCCGCTAAATCATTTCCAGTTCACTATCGGTCAGATGCGCGTGCCGTTCACAATCGACGCACACCGCTCTCCCCACCAGCAGTATTTCGCCAACCGTTCGTTCATAGCCAAGCAAGTGGGCAACGTGCGTGACGTGGGTGCCACAGTGGGATATCAGACGAACATAGGTTTCCCCATCATACTTGAGGCCGGACTCTTCAACGGTTCGGGACTCACCAACCAGAAGAACTATTGGACCAAGGGTGTGAACTTCTCGGCCAAGGCGCAGATGTTCTTCCCCCATGGATGGAACCTTACACTCAGCACGCAGAAGATCAAGCCTGAGAACGTGGGCGTGATGATGTACGACATCGGTACATATTATCAGGCCAAAGGCTTGCACATCGAGGCGGAGTATCTCTACAAGCACTATTCACACGACGCTTTCAAGGCTGTGCACGCTGTTGATGCTTTCGCATCCTACGACATTCCATTGAAGAAGTGTTTCTTCTCGAAGATTACGCCACTCGTGCGCTACGACTATATGACCGACCACAGTGACGGCAAGGAGTATGAGCTCTCAACCAACACAGACGGCACCAAGGTCACGGGACTGAAGGTGACTGATTCCCAGCGCAGCCGCATCACCGGCGGACTGACATTCAGCATCAACAAGCCGTTTATCTCAGACATACGTCTCAACTACGAGAAATATTTCTATCGCAAGGGAGTTGAGCCCAAGACTTCTGAGAAAGACAAGCTCGTGGTCGAGTTCATGACGCGCTTCTGATACACACGTTTCATCTAAGATCAACTTTTCCTCTTTAATCCTATACGCCCGTTGACAGAATTTGACTGTCGGCGGGTGATTTAAAAGAAATTTCGCATTTTGCACCCTATACGCCCGTTGACAGAATTTGACTGTCGGCGGGCGATTTAAAAGAAATTTCGCATTTTGCACCCTATACACCCGTTGACAGAATTTGAC
>CAZXGQ010000126.1:4922-8328 GCA_964640415.1 uncultured Prevotella sp. | reverse complement strand
ACAACTTAACATTAATCGCCGTTAATCTTCCGTTAATTCGACATTAATCTTTCTTGCGTCTATGTTGAGTGTGTAAAAAGAAATGTGAGAAAGAAAACACCCACACGAATCAGCATAGAACCTGATTTGTATAATACACGAAAAATTTTACCAATAAATAAAATGCTTAAAAGATATTTTCCGTAACTTTGCATTGATTTAGGATTATACACTTAATAAATAATATCAAACATGAAAAAGTTTTTTTCCGTATTCTTTGTTCTCTTCGCAGCTATCACTACAACAATGCTTATGTCGTGCGGCAGTGATGACGACGACAAAGTAAAGACGCAGGTAGTGACCATGCAATTTGAAGCCAACGATGACTTTATGAGCCTTCTCGACATCTCGGTTGTCTACACCGACGAGAACGGCAACACAAAGACCGAGGCCATGAACGGCAAGTTCAGCAAGACTCTCACTATCAGCAATTTCCCGGCTTCTGGCACCTTCAGCCTCCAGACCACTCCGAAAAGCTCATTCACGGAAGGCAGGTACAACCCCTCTTTGCAATACACGTTGAACATTGGCGGATTATCCAAGTCCAATACGTATAATTTTCAGAAAACTTACTCCAGCTCGTCATCTGTTCAAACTTTGGCCGATACATACAACAAGTATAAGTGGAGTTGGAGCTTCCTTGCCGACGGCACACGTGAAGACAAGTAATCGACTATAGGTCTGTGCTTATCTTTGAGCAGGCAAAGGCTCTGCTTGAGGGTGTAATTAAGGGTTACCCTTGAAAGTCATACGGATCAACCTTGACCCGAAATATCAAAGCGTAGGTATCTTCCTACGCTTTTTTTATGCATGAAAGACACACTGCCAGCAACGCAATAGATATTGACCGCGGAAGCGAAAGATTGCCAAAAGTCATAGGCCGAATATCAAAACAAATAGTTGGCAAAGGGTATTATTCGTTAACTTTGCAATCGAAATAGAAAACGACATATAAACTTTAAACACTAATAAAGATGAGTAGCATACTTGAAGGTCGTCCTGCCTTGAAGAAGGAGGTCGACAAGATAGCGGAAGTGGCCGGATACCTCTGGCAGAACGGTTGGGCCGAGCGCAACGGCGGCAACATCACCGTGAACATCACCGACTTGGTAGACGACGGCATAAAGTCTATGCCAGCCATCAGCGAGGTAAAGCAGATCGGCACAGCCCTGCCGGCCTTGAAGGGCTGCTATTTCTTCTGCAAGGGCACCGGCAAGCGTATGCGCGACTTGGCGCGTTGGCCCATGGACAACGGTTCGGTCATCCGCATTCTCGACGATTGCGCCAGCTACGTGATCATCGCCGACAACGCTGTGATGCCCACCTCCGAACTTCCCAGCCACCTGAGCGTGCATGCCAGCCTGATAGAGAAGGGCAGCAACTATAAAGCCACCGTACACACCCACCCTATCGAGCTCATTGCCATGAGCCACAACAAGAAGTTCATGGGCAAGGATGTGCTGAGCAACCTGCTCTGGAGCATGATTCCCGAGACAAAGGCCTTCTGTCCGCTGGGCTTGGGCATCGTGCCTTACCAGCTGCCCGGCAGCCTGGAGCTCGCCGAGAACACCCTGAAGGAGCTTGAGGATTACGACGTGGTGATGTGGGAGAAGCACGGCGTCTTTGCCAAGGGCTTGGACGTGATGGATGCCTTCGACCAGATAGACGTGCTTTCGAAAAGCGCCAAGATATATATCGACTCCAAGTGCATGGGCTTTGAACCCGACGGCATGAGCAAGGAGGAGATGGCCGGAATGACGAAGGCTTTCAATTTGCCAAGGTAATGAACAGAGATACAAGTTTTGATGTAGTTTACGCATAGTAAGGTTGGTTTCAGGATAATATAAGATTTATCGAAACAAAGGCACTGCCAATTGGGCCGAATGGTCAAATGGCGTGCCTTTTCGTTTTTTATTGTTGTCTGGTAAAAATCGCAAGAAACAGGTCGTCGAAGACGGCCATCTTTGCATAACCGCTGGTGGAGCGAGCAAAGCGAGCGGAACCTGCGGATACATGTACATCAATAAGGGCGTCCTCGAAGAGGGCGAACATTCTCATCAGCAATCTTTTATGAGAGTGTTCGCCCCTTCGAGGACGCCTGTTTCGTTATTATGGAAACCGCAGGTTCCCTTTGGTCACCCGCCAACCTTGATAACCTACATGTTACCCAGGGTTACGTCGCTTCGCTCCTCACCCTGGGCTGTTTTGTCACACCCCTTCAGGGCTAATACACAACGTTCTCCTGTCATGACGACAGCCTCCTGTGAATTATCCGGGGTATTCCCGTCGCAGCTTAAAGCAACGATATGCTTCTCAGACAAGCTGCGGCAGGAAACAAGATATGATCAGGACAACGATGCCTATCACGAGCGTCACGATGGTCTTCGGCGAGCAGCCCTTCCATTCCTTCAGGATGATGCCCCATACGTTGGAGAACACCACGTTGAGTGCCATAAGGATGCAGAACGAGAGGGTCATGAGTACGGGCGATGCGGTAAGGAATCCTTTGCCCAGCGAAAGCCCGAAGAACTGGCTGTACCACAAGGCACCTGCCAAGGCACAGAACACGAGGTTGTTGGCCCAAACCTCTTTCTTGCGGTAGTCGCCCCAAGTGTGGTTCTTGCCGTTCTGGTAGAAACAGTAGACGGCATTGGTCACAAAGCCGCCGATAGTGACCAACAGGGTTGCCGGCAGAGTCTTGTACATGTCGGGCGTGAGGTCACCGAAGTTGATGTCGGCTCCGAACGTCAGGCCCACGTTGAAGCATCCGCTCATGAAACCGGCAAGCAAAGCGATGGCCAAGCCCTTGGGGAAGTTGAAGTCTTTGACGGCAGCCTTCTTCTCTTCCTCTGAGAGCGAAGAAGCCTTCATCGAACCGGCAACACCTATAATGGCGATGCCGAGAAGGGTCACCACCACGCCAAGGATGACGCTGAAGGTGAGAGACGCCATGGCATTCTGCTCGGGGAAGAAGATGTTGAGCAGCACCGGCCCCATTATGGTTCCCAAGCCGGCACAAGTGCCAAGCGCGATGCTCTGGCCGAGCGCCACGCCCAGATAGCGCATGGAGAGACCGAAGGTCAGTCCGCCGACACCCCACAAAGCACCGAAGAGAATGGTCATCCACAGATTGAAGGCCGGTGCCTGCGCAAAGAGTTCGCACAAGCCGTGTCCTTCAGGCACGGCGAGCAAGGCACCAAGGAAAGGCAGCACAAGCCATGCAAACACGCCCTGTACAAGCCAGTAGGATTCCCAGCTCCAGTTCTTTATCTTGTTGATTGGCACATAGCTGCTCGACTGGCAGAAGGCGCCGACGGCTATGATGATTAATCCGATTATTATATCCATAAGCAGCAATCTTTATAAG
>CAZXGQ010000126.1:0-4822 GCA_964640415.1 uncultured Prevotella sp. | reverse complement strand
GAATTCTTCACTCTTCGTTCTTCACTCTTCACTCAAATTATCCTCTCTTCGAGAGAACCTCAGTCTCGTATTTCTCCACGCTGGCAATGAACTCCTCGCCCACAGGGATGTTGTTCTTGAGGTTGAAGTAGTCGTAGACGGCACCGAACGGCAGTGTCTTCTCCTCCTCGAGCAGAGCCAGGCGCTGGAAGAGCTTGCCCTCGTCCTCATACTTGCGCAGGGTGTCGAGAGGCTCAAGGAAGGCCTGCAGCAATGACTTCTGGGCAGCGCGGACACCGATGATGTAGGCACCGATGCGGTTGATTGAACCATCGAAATAGTCGAGACCGATGTGGGCACGGTCGAGAGCGCCGGCACGAACCAGCTCAGAGAAGAGGTTGCGGGTGTTGTCGTCGAAGAGGGTCACGTGGTCAGAGTCCCAGTGCATCGGGCGAGACACGTGGAGCATCAGCTCGGGCACGAAGAGCAAGAGGGCCGAAACGGCGTCGGACACATTCTCTGTCGGCTCATAGTGGCCTGTGTCGAGGGTGTACATCACGTTGTTCTTGGCGCAGTAGCCGGCATAGAAGTCGTGGGAGCCCACGGTGTAAGCCTCCAGCCCGATGCCGAAAAGCTTGGCCTCGAGGCAAGACTTCATGTCGGGCAATTCCTCGGCGAGAATCTCGTCGAGCGAGTTCTTCAGGATCTCGCGGTAGCGTCCCTTCTCCACGGTGATGTCCTTGCTTCCGTCGTGCACCCAGATGTTCATGATACAAGGATCGTTCTGATACTTGCCCATGGCGTCAGCGATGCGGCGGCAACGCTTGGTGTGCTCTATCCAGAACTCGCGGATGGCGGGGTCGGGGTTGGAGAGCGAGAGACTGCCGCTCAAGGGGTGAGAGAAAGACGTTGAGTTGAAGTCGAGGTTCATGTGGTGCTCCTTGGCCCACTGCATCCAGCCTGTAAACTGCTCTACCGTCACCTCGTTGCGGTCAATCCGCTTGCCACCGAACTCACCGTATATCTCATGGAGATTGAGACGCAATGTACCAGCCAACAGGCTCTGCACCTTCTCAAGGTCTTGGCGCATCTCGTCGATGTTGGTAGCCTTGCCGGGGTAGTTGCCGGTAGACTGTATACCGCCCGAAGCAGCCTCACCGCGCTCGAAGCCCACCACGTCGTCGGTCTGCCAGCAGTGAAGGGATATAGGAGTCTTCTCGAGGGTCTCAATGGCCTTGTCGGTATCCACACCCAGAGCGGCATAGCGCTCCTTGGCAATCTCATAGTTCTTTGTAATCAATTCTGCTTTCATAGTTGTCTTTAAGTTTATGTTGTTTATATTTGTTTGTTTTGATTGTCATTTCCCTGTTATCTGGAGGAAACGGCCGTAAGCCTCATCCCAAGCCTCATGGTCGTGCGGTTCAAACTTCTTGAGTTCAAGCGAGTTTGCTATGATTCGGCGCATCTCCCAGATGTCCTTCACCTCTCCCGAAGCCTTGGCCTGCAACATGATGTTGCCGATGGCGGTGCCCTCTTGCGGGCCGGCAAGCACGGTAACGCCGCAGCTGTCGGCCGTGAACTGGTTGAGATACTGGTTGAGCGAGCCTCCGCCGATGATGTGGAGCACGTTGATGTCGAAGTCGGCAAACTCCTTGAGCCATGTCATCACCTGGCGGTAGCGCAGGGCGAGACTCTCGAAGATGCAGCGGCAGAACTCGCCGTGGGTCTGCGGCACGTGCTGCCCGGTCTGCCTGCAGTAGTCGCATATGGCGTCCACCATCGAAGGAGGATTGGCGAAGACGGCAGCGTCGGGGTTGATAATACTCTGGAAGGCTGGCTGCTCCATAGCCTCGGCTATCAGGTTGCCGTGAGAAAGGCATTCCTGGCTGGTGCCGTTGGCGGCAGCCTCGTCTTTCCATTCCTTGCGGCAGCGCTCGTAGATCCACATGCCGCAGATGTTCTTGAGGAATCGGGTTGTGCCCTCAATGCCGCCCTCGTTGGTGAAGTTGAGGCCATAGCTGCGGTCGTTGATTACGGCCTTCTTGGTCTCGATGCCCATGAGGCTCCATGTGCCCGAGCTGAGATAGGCAAACTTCTCGTCCTTGGCCGGCACGGCAGCCACGGCGCTGGCCGTGTCGTGGCCTGCCACAGCTACGACAGGCACTGCCCCAAGACCCGTAATCTTCTGCACCTCTTCGGTCAGTGTGCCGATGACGGTCGACGGTGCGGTCATCTTGCCAAACTGCTCTCTCTTCAGCCCGAGGCTCTCCACGAGTTCCGAGTCGAGGTCACCCGTCATGGGGTTGAGAATCTGCGAAGTGGAGGCCACGGTGTATTCGCACACGGCCTTGCCGGTAAGCATATAGCTGAGGGCGTCGGGGATGAAGAGTATCTTCGCTGCATTCTCCAAAGCCACGTTGCCGGCCTTGCGCATGGCGTATATTTGGAAGAGGGAGTTGAAGTTCATAAACTGGATGCCGGTCTTCTCGTAGACCTTCTCCTTGGCCACCTTCTCATCGAAGTATTTCTCCATCATGCCGAAGGTGTGGGGATCACGGTAAGCCAAAGGATTGCGGAGGATGTCACCGTTGCGGTCCACATATACGAAGTCGCATCCCCAGGTGTCGATGCCAATGCTTTCGATGTGTATGCCCCGCTGTGCTACGAGTTTCAAACCCTTGATTATCTCGAAGTAGAGGGCATAGATGTCCCAATAGAAGTGACCGCCCGTCTCGATGAGGTTATTGTCGAAACGTGTCAGTTCCTCAAGTCTGAAGCTGCCGTTTGTCAAGCTGCCGATGATGGTTCTTCCGCTTGTGGCACCCAAGTCCACGGCAAAAAAAATCTTGTTGTCTGCCATACAGTGTTTTAGCTTTAAAGTCTTTTCTATTACGGTTGCAAAATTAAACGGAAAAGAACACGTGTACCGATAGAAAATGATTTTAGAACCTTATTTTTTGACTGATGACATAAAAAGCGGTTCTGCATTATTATTAGTATGCCATGGCAATCTTTAACAAAACGAAGAACCTATTGTGAATGAAAAACAACCAGTCAAATCATCTCAGACCCGTAATAAGATTTGTGGTTAAAACCACTTTAATCTGTATTGTTTATTGAACCACGAATCTGACGAATCTGACGAATGGCTCGCGCGTTGTATATTCGTACAATTAGTGAGATTCGTGGTTCCCCCCCCTAAAGGCGGTATTGGTTATTGAACCACGAATAAGCGAATGGCTCGCGCGATGCATAATTCAGGGTCTATGTTGATTTGTGTGGGTGAAATATTGCGTTATAATCTTTCTTATTGATTTTTACCACACGAATCACGATATAACCAACAATAAACATTAAACAATAAACATTAAACAATAAACATTAAGCATAAATCTCAACAAAAGGCTCTCAGAAAATCGATTTTTTTGAAAAGCTTTTCCTCTCGTGAGCATTTGAGCGATTTTTGCGCATTTTTCTTAATACCCTTATAGTCAAATAGTTGTGTTTTTTACATTATAAGATATGACCTGAATTTTAGCTCTTGAGTCGGCTTTACGTTAGAATCGCGATGCCTTTACGTTAGAATCGCAGCGGCTTTACGCTGGAATCGCGTCGCGATAGTGCTACTATCGCAACCCGATTTTATGAATTTTGGCATAAATTTGGCTTGAAAGTGCCCTTTTTAACACTTCAGAGCCTCCATAGCCGTCCTGGATGGTGTGCCCCGCAAGTGTTAAAATCTTGCTATAAATCTTTACAAAATCCCGCCCTATGGAGTTTCTTGGATGCGCCTGTTTATCTCGTCATGTTTCTGAACTCAGAAGGCTTCATGCCCGTGCGGCTCTTGAATTTGGATGAGAAATAATCCGGAGTCTCAAATTTGAGTCGGTAAGCTATCTCCTTGATACTTTCGTCGGTCGTTGACAGCAGTTCTTTTGCACGTTGCAAGCGTAGGCTCTGCTGGTAGGTGGCCGGAGCGAAGCCCGTGTACTCCTTGAAGAGTTTGCGGAAAGAAGAATAGCTGAGGCCAAGCTCCCGGGCTATTTCCTGAATGGTGAGATCGTCTTCCAAAGACTCTCTTATGCGCAACCGGGCCTTGTTGACCAAATCCACATGCTGGGAATCCTTGTTGAGGATGATATTCCGCTGGAGCGAGTACATCACTCCGATAAGATGGTTTACGATACCGGCAAGAGTCTGCTGCGAGTAGGCCGCCTCAGCCAGGGCCGTTGCATAAGCCTCCTTAAACAAACTTACAATCTCATTGCTGAACCCCACATGATAGATAGGCCTTTCCGGCGACAGGAACCCGGCCTTCACGCGGTCGTCAATGTTCCTGCCCTTGAACCCTATCCAGTAGCCCTTCCATCCCTTGCTTTTGGAGGGATAATAGGTATGCCATTCGCCGGGAAACAACAGGTATATGTCACCGGCCTTGATGGTTGTTTGCTCACAATGAACCGAACGGAATGTGCCTTCGCCTTCTGAAAGGTAAAGAAGCTGGTACTCATCAAGGATTCGGCCCTTGGTCTTGTCGAAATAGTAACCGTCGGCATGTCCCTTTGCAGGGTATTCATCCTCTGGCTTTATGTCGTCGATGCCAACGGTGCTGATGGTGAGCCCCCATTCAGCATCCCTTTCTGTTGCCAATAGATATTTACCTGTCTGCATACCGATGTTATATTCCGTGTTTTGACAATTGTCTCATATATTAACAATGTAAAGATACGATTTTAATTCCGAACCTATGCGGAGTTATCTACAATATTAACATCCTTTACAATACTGGGTAACTACTCAGGTGGGTGCAAGCGTCATTGCATGCTTCAAACCTCCCGTTGTG
>CAZXGQ010000125.1:0-8536 GCA_964640415.1 uncultured Prevotella sp. | reverse complement strand
GATTACAGAATCTTGTGATACAGGGCGATAATGTCCTCCTTTGTCACCTCACGCGGATTTCCCGGTGTGCACACGTCTGTGATAGCTTGCTCGGCGAGGGCAGGAATATCAGCCTCCGTGATGCCAAGCTCTGTCAAGTGCTGAGGAATGCCGACGAGCTTAGACAGCTCCTCGATGGCATTGCAAGCTGCCTCAGCTGCCTCCTGATCGGTCATGCCGTCCTTGTAGGCACCTACAACCTTGGCAATCTCCACATACTTAGGAACGCTTACCTCCATGTTGTAGCGCATGACGGTAGGCAGAAGTATGGCGCAAGCCACGCCATGAGGTATATCGTGGAGAGCACTCATAGGATGTGCCATGCCGTGATCGACGCCAAGGCCTACGTTTGAGAATGCCATGCCGGCAATATACTGTGCCACGGCCATGCCGTTGCGGCCCTCCGGGTTCTTGGGGTCGTTGACTGCGATAGGCAGATACTTGTAGATCATCTCGATGGCCTTAAGCTCAAACATGTCGCTCATTTCCCATGCTGCCTTGGTGATGAGACCCTCGATGGCATGAGTCATGGCATCCATGCCGGTAGCGGCTGTCAAGCCCTTTGGCAAAGAATACATCAGCTCGGCATCCACAATGGCCACGGCTGGAATGTCGTTGGGGTCGACGCATACCATCTTCTGCTGGCGCTTCTCGTCGATAATCACGTAGTTGATGGTTGTCTCTGCAGCAGTTCCGGCTGTTGTGGGAAGAGCCACGATAGGCAGACACTTGTTCTTGGTGGGAGCCACGCCTTCGAGTGAAACGATGTCGGAGAACTCGGGGTTATTGACCACGATACCTATACCCTTGGCCGTGTCCATAGAAGAACCGCCACCGATGGCGATGATGAAGTCGGCCCCAGCCTTCTTGCATGCCTCGATACCCATGGTCACGTTGGTGACAGTGGGGTTGGGCTTCACGTCATCGTATATCTCGTATGCGATGTTGGCTTCGTCAAGCACATCGAGCACCATCTTGGCAACGCCAAACTTCATCAGACCTTTGTCTGTAACGACCAATGCCTTTTTCCAACCGCGGCTGGCTATCACTGTGGGGAGCTCTTTGCGGGCACCCGGACCGAAGTAAGACACTTCATTGAGAATGAATCTGTTCACCATAACTGTTTTTGTTTTAGGTTGATTTATAAATGTTCTTAGCCTTAATCTAAGTATTTTGCAAATTTAGGTATTTTGCGGGAAAACGACCGTTGTTTTTTGATTTTCTTCCTATAATTTATGTGTAGCATCCTAAAAAAAGCCCTATACCACGGCTGAGGTATAGGGCTGCTATTATCATTTAATGCGGAAAGCCTTCATTCGTTTTATCTTGTCGGTCAGAAAGCGCTTGAGGTCATCGTCTTCCAGCACCTCAACATGGTCGAAAAGGCCAATGATAAAACGCGATATGCCTTCATATTCGGCAACGTCGGTCTCGAAAAGCCAATGGGTATCGTCGTCGGGGCGAAGCGAGAATATGGAATGCGGATATTCCTCCTGCATAAGATTATATGAAGACACGTCCAGGCGCAGGAGGACATGATGGCGCACCTCACCGCTGTACAAGAACATGTCGGTGAAAGCATTCTTGTGCTTACTGGTGTTCTCCCATTCCCTGTCAAGAATCTCTACAATGCTTATTCTCGAAATCTTGAAACTCTTGTTGGTGCCCGACTCTATATCATAAGCCCTGACATCAGTGTTCTCGCCAAGAAACATAAACGGCTCAACGCATCTGTCTCTCACCGTCAGGCTGTGCGACGAAGCGTAATTGTGCAAGACCACGCATTTATGGTCTTGCATGGCAGCCTGAAGCAACAGGTAGTTGGTATAAGGGCCATAGTTCTTCTCGTTGCCCCCGAGCCCGTCGAAATGGTAGAAGCGTTTGAACTTCAGCATTATCTTGGCTGCCATCGGGTTGTCCGTATCCTTGCCGATAAGCATCCTGTAGAGGAAGAAAGCCTGATCTACATTCAGGCTCACCGACTCGTTGATGTCTCTGAAAAACGGCGAGGCTGCATCGAGGTTATAACCCAGCTTGTTGTGGTTGACATAGAAGCCGTAAGCCGACAACGCCTTTACGACATAATAGGCGTTGCGAAGGCTTGTGCCAAGAATCTTGGCAATGTCGGGGGCCGACAGGATGTTGTCGCCTGACATTGCACGGATGACGTCAAGCCAACGGAAAAACGACTTGTCGTTGTCATTGTTTTCCTTTGCCATCAATCACTCGAATTTCAGTTCAAGCTGTCGGTCACCATAGAGATTGTAGCTTCTGCGGTGATATTTCGTTATGCCATGTTCAGCTATAGCCGCACGATGGTCTTTCGTGGGATACCCCTTGTTCTTGCTCCATTTGTAGGCAGGGAACTCGGCATCGAGCTGGTTCATGTAGTCGTCGCGGTAGGTCTTCGCCAATATCGATGCGGCAGCTATAGCCTGGTATTTGGCATCGCCATGAACAATGCAAGCGTATGGAAGTGAAGAATTAAGAGTGAAGAGTGAAGAATCCTCGGAGGGAAGGGAAGAACGATGATGGATGAGTGAAGAATTAAGTGAAGAACGAGGAATTCTTGGCATTGGGTCGAACCTGTTGCCGTCGATGAGGAGAGCCTGAGGCTTCACGCTCAAGGCGGCTATGGCCCGGTGCATGGCGAGGAAAGAGGCATGGAGGATGTTTATCTCGTCTATCTCCTCAGGCGTAACAATGCCTACCGCCCACGCCACAGCGTCGCGCTGTATCTCTTCGCGAAGGGCATAGCGGCGCTTCTCGGTCAACTTCTTCGAGTCGTCAAGTGCCGGATTGTCGTAGTCGGGCGGCAAGATGACAGCAGCGGCATAAACGCTGCCTGCCAAACAGCCACGCCCGGCTTCATCGCAACCGGCCTCAACAAGGTCTTTATAATAATGTGGCAACAGTTTCACCATGGCATGATTGTCAAACTAAAAATTATCAAAATCATTCCGTTTCATTATCAAAGGATAACGTTCCGGATGCCGCAGACTATCTATTTCCAAATCAATATCCAAATCGGGCCAGCAGATAGCGTCACGGCCTTCTAAACGCACATTAAGCACGTTGCGAATGGAAGCGTCTTTCATCCATGGGATGCGATTATATGAAAGGAAATAGTCGTTTCCCTTCACACTTATCATAATTCCTTGCGAGTTAATCATTAACACGCTTACCAATGTGCCTGATGAATTTATCATATTCAGAACATCTTGCTGACCCGCTCTATTCCCTCGGCAAGCACGTCAATCTCTTGCTTGGTGTTGTAAAGGGCGAACGAAGCGCGCACGGTGCCAAGAATGCCAAGACGGTCCATGAGCGGCTGCGCGCAATGGTGACCCGTGCGCACGGCGATGCCAAGTTGGTCGAGAAGCGTACCCATGTCCATGTGATGGATGTCGCCCACATTGAAACTAACCACGGCATCGTGGGAATGGAGCTGGTCGTGGGGCCCATAGATATGCATCCCGTCGATAGCCGAGAGACGCTGGAGGGCGTAAGCGGTGAGCTCGCGCTCGTGAAGTTCTATGTTGTCCATGCCGAGACGCTCCATATAGTCGATGGCAACGGCAAGACCGTGGGAGGCTATGTAGTCGGGCGTGCCGGCCTCAAACTTCAATGGCGGCTTCTCGAAGGTGGTCTTCTCAAAGCTCACGTGGTCAATCATCTCGCCACCGCCTTGATAGGGCGGCAGACGGTCGAGCCACTCTTCCTTGCCATACAGCACACCGATGCCCGTGGGACCGTACATCTTGTGGCCGCTGCAAACATAGAAATCGCAACCGAGCTTTTGAATGTCAACCTTCACATGGGGTGCGCTCTGCGCTCCGTCGACAACGCAAGGTACACCGTTGTCGTGGGCTGTCTTGATAATGTCCTCTACAGGATTGACCGTGCCCAGAACGTTGCTGACATGTGCCACGCTCACAATCTTGGTCTTCTCGTTGAAAAGAGCCTTATAGGCTTCCATGTCGAGAATGCCGTTGTCGCTCATTGGTATAACTCGAAGCTTTATGCCTTTGCGTTGTGCTGCAAGCTGCCAGGGCACAATGTTGGAGTGGTGCTCCATGACAGAGACTATCACCTCGTCGCCCGGCTCCATCATGGCCTCGGTAAATGTCGAGGCAATAAGGTTCAAGCCCTCGGTGGTGCCGCGGGTGAACACTATCTCGGCAGTGCTCTCCGCATTGAGGAAGCGCCTTACCGTCTCGCGTGCCTGCTCATGGAGTTCCGTCGCCTGTACGCTGAGGTAGTGAACGCCACGGTGCACATTGGCATTCTCGTTGAGATACTCGTCGCGCATGGCGTCGAGAACGCACAACGGCTTCTGCGTCGTGGCGGCGTTGTCAAGATAGACAAGCGGCTTGCCGTGAACCTTGCGGCTCAATATCGGGAAATCCTCCCGTATCTTTTCTATGTCGTACATCGTTATGCCTTTCTTTCTAACAGGGTTAAACCTTTACTTGCAAATCTGGCAATTGGTGCATTTGCCAAGGTCGCCGCGGAAACGCTTCTCAACCAACTGGTGCAGACGGTCGCGCAACGGCTCAAGCTTTATCTGGTCTATCACCTCGCCGATGAATGCGAACTCCAGCAAGAGCTTTGCCTCACGCTCGTCGATGCCACGCTGGCGCATGTAGAACATTGCCGCATCGTTGAGCTGACCCACCGTTGAACCGTGAGAACACTTCACGTCGTCGGCATAAATCTCGAGCATGGGCTGGGTGTACATCCTTGCCCTCTTTGTCATGACGAGGTTCTGGTTGCGCTCTTCTGATGTGGTCTTCTGAGAGTCGTGGCGCACAAGCACGCGTCCGGCGAAAGCACAGACGGCGTCATCGTCAACCACATATTTATATAGCTCGTGCGAATCGCAATGACCTACCTGGTGGTCAATCAGAGTGTTGTTGTCAACATGCTGTCCCTTGTCGGCAATGACGCAACCGTTGCACCAGCATTCGGCGCCCTCGCCTTTGAACACGAGGTCGAGGCGGTTGCGGCTGATGCCATTCCTCAATGTTATGACGTTGTGGTTGAGCCTGCTGTTGGCTTGCTGCTCTATATAGACGTTGCTCACGCGCGTGTTCTTGGCATGAGTCTCTTCCAGACAGTAGAGGTCAAGGCCGGCATTATCACCTACATAAGCCTCGATGACTTGCGTGCCAAGGAAATTGCGGTCGTCGGCAGAGTCGTCGCAGAAAAGGAGCTTGGCCTCCGCACCCTCCTCCATGACAATAAGCACACGGCGGTTGACCATGAGGTCTACATCGGAACGAAGGATGTTCACCACCTGAATGGCGCGGTCGGCCTTCACGTTCCTGCCCACATGGATGAAGATTCCGTCCTGGGCAAGCATAGTATTGAGCGCCGTAACGGCATCTTCAGATGTCTTGGCGAGCTTGCCATAATATTTCGCAATAAGCTCAGGACGCTCATCGGCGGCATCCTTCAGGCTCATGACCTCCACGCCTTCGGGCAGGCTCACCTTCGGCAACGCCTTCTTGTAGAAGCTGTCGTTGACAACAAAATATAGCGACGTGGACAGGTTTGGCACGTCACAACTGAAGACGCTGTACGGATTGATGGGGAACTCCACACGGTTGACGTTCACTCCATAGTTGGGGGCGAACAGTTTGTCCATGTTGGTATACTTGTATCGCTCAACCTTGCGCGAGGGGAACCCCTGACGCTTGAAATCCTCAAACGCCGCGTCGCGAACGGCATTCATCACAGCCGAAGAGTGAGCATTGATCATCTCCCTCGACTGCTCATAAAGATCTGTATATTGTTTTTCGCTTGACATAAAGAGATCTATTTCGTTTCTTGAAAGTAAACTGCCCCCTTACCGTCAACAGCCACTTGGCTCAGGGGGGCTGCGGCCTTACTTCCCGTATTTCTCGTCAGCCTCTTCCTTGATCCAGTCGTAACCGCGCTTTTCAATCTCCTTTGACAGTTCAGGACCTTCCGTCTTCACGATACGGCCATTGTAGAGCACGTGCACCACTTGCGGCTTGATCATGTCGAGCAAGCGCTCATAGTGGGTTATCACGACTATCGACTTCTCCGGGGTGAAGAGCTTGTTTACTCCATCGGCTACTATGCGCATGGCATCGACGTCAAGGCCGGAGTCGGTCTCGTCGAGAATGGTGAACTTGGGGTCAAGCATGGCCATCTGGAATATCTCGTTGCGCTTCTTCTCACCGCCTGAGAAACCTTCGTTGACAGAGCGGCGCGAGAGCTTAGGGTCGAGTTCCACGAGTTCGCGCTTCTCCTTCATCAGTTTCATGAAGTCGCCTGCCTTCAGCGGTTCCTTGCCCTCGTATTCGCGCTTGGCGTTGACAGCCGCCTTCATGAAGTTGACCATCGACACTCCGGGTATCTCGACGGGATATTGGAAGGAGAGGAACAAGCCTTCGCGCGCCCTGTCCTCCGGCTTCATCTCCAAGAGGTTCTTGCCGTTGAAGATGGCCTCACCCTCGGTCACCGTATAGAGGGGGTTGCCCGTGAGCACCGCACTCAAGGTAGACTTGCCGGAACCGTTCGGCCCCATTATGGCGTGTATCTCACCGTCGTTGATGGTAAGGTTTATGCCTTTCAATATTTCTTTGCCTGCAATAGTGGCATGCAGATTTCTAACCTCTAACATAATGTATGTATAAAAATCCTTGTTTCTTATTGTTTGACGTTGCCCACAACGAAGTTGCCGCCTACCTACGCGTAAATGGCCCATCGACGCACGTCATCGTCGTCATTTTGGGCCGACGAGCCCATGCTGACGAGCGGTAGAGCCTGGGCGAGGAGGATTGGGTGCCGCATAAGCCACCCTTTATCCCACGGTTCCCTCAAGCGACACGCTCAGGAGCTTCTGTGCCTCGACGGCAAACTCCATAGGCAACTTGTTGAGCACCTCCTTGGCATAGCCGTTCACTATCAGGCCTACGGCCTCTTCGGTAGGAATGCCGCGCTGGTTGCAATAGAAGAGCTGGTCTTCGGATATCTTAGATGTTGTGGCCTCGTGCTCAAACACCGCCGTGTCGTTGTGTACGTCCATGTAAGGGAAGGTGTGGGCACCACAGTTGCTGCCCAGGAGAAGCGAGTCGCAGGAACTGTAGTTGCGGGCGTTGTCGGCATTCGATGTGGCACGCACCAGTCCGCGGTAGCTGTTCTGCGAATGGCCGGCGGATATACCTTTCGATATGATGGTGCTCTTGGTGTTCTTGCCCATGTGGATCATCTTCGTGCCCGTGTCGGCCTCTTGGTAGTTGTTGGTCACGGCCACGCTGTAGAACTCGGCTTGGGAGTTGTCGCCACGCAACACGCATGAAGGATACTTCCACGTGATGGCCGATCCTGTCTCCACTTGTGTCCAGCTCAGCTTTGAGTTGACACCGCGCAAGTCGCCACGCTTGGTCACGAGGTTCAGCACGCCGCCCTTGCCGTTCTCGTCGCCGGGGTACCAGTTCTGCACGGTGGAGTATTTCACCTCGGCATTGTCCTTCACTATAATCTCCACGATGGCGGCATGGAGCTGGTTCTCGTCGCGCATCGGTGCGGTACAGCCTTCGAGATACGACACGTAGGAATCGTCGTCGGCAATGATGAGCGTGCGCTCAAACTGTCCGGTGTTGCGGGCGTTGATGCGGAAGTAGCTGCTCAGCTCCATCGGGCAACGCACGCCCTTGGGGATATAGACAAACGATCCGTCGCTGAACACGCAACTGTTCAATGCCGCATAGAAGTTGTCGCGGTAAGGCACCACACTGCCCAGATATTCCTTCACCAGGTCGGGGTGTTCCTTGATGGCCTCACCTATGCTGCAGAATATAACGCCTTTCTCGCGGAGCTTGTCCTTGAAGGTGGTCTTCACCGACACCGAGTCCATGATGGCGTCAACGGCAGTACCGCTCAGGGCCAATCGCTCCTCCAAGGGTATGCCGAGCTTGTCGAATGTCTTTTCAAGTTCAGGGTCTATCTCCTTGTTCTTTGGTTTTTTCGCCAAAGGGTCGGCATAATAAGATATGGCTTGGTAGTCAACGGGTGGCACATGGACATGGCCCCAAGTGGGTTGTTCAAGGGTCTGCCAATAGCGGAAAGCCTTTAGGCGAAAGTCGAGCATCCATTCCGGCTCGCCCTTCTTCTTGGATATGAGCCTCACGACATCCTCGTTAAGGCCCTTTTCTATTATGTCGGTATGCACGTCGGTGGTGAAGCCGTACTCATATTTCTGCTCGGCCACCTGGCGCACAAAGGCATTTTTTGTATCTTTATTTTCCATTTTCCTGTTCTGCTTGGGGCTGTATGCCACACTAACGGCAGGGCACAATACACCCTCTCGTTTTAAAATGCAAAATTACGAATAATGCGCTTATTATCCGAAGAATTAACGCTTTTTTATGGCTCATCCTACATTTGGAGTGATGTGCCGGATAAACCAAAACGTCTCCGTGTGTTGTGAATGTAAAGATTTATAGCAAGATTTTAACACTTG
>CAZXGQ010000124.1:0-8755 GCA_964640415.1 uncultured Prevotella sp. | reverse complement strand
GTAAACATTAAACAATAAACATTAAACATTAACATAAATCTCAACAAAAGGCTCTTTGAAAATCGATTTTTTTGAAAAACTTTTCCTCTAGTGCGATTTGAAGCTGTTTTTGCGGATGTTATATAACATTCAGATTGGTAGGCGGTTATATTTTTCGCGGTCTTGGATATGACCTGAATTTGAGCTTTTTAATCGGCTTTACGTTAGAATCGCAGTGCCTTTACGTTAGAATCGCGTCGCGATAGTGCTACTATCGCGACGCGATTTCTTGTTTTTGGGGGCTGAATTTGGCTTGAATGCGCCCTTTTTAACACTTCGGAGCCTCTGCGGTCCGTTCTAGATGGTGTGCCTCTCAAGTGTTAAAATCTTGCTATGAATCTTTACATTCACAACATTTGGAGACGTTTCGTTTTATACGACACATCACTCCAAATGTCGGATGAACCAAAAAAGCCAAAGCGCTGATATCAGTGCTTTGGCTTTTTTGTACCCAGACTCGGGCTCGAACCGAGATGCCTTGCGGCACTGGTGTTTGAGACCAGCGCGTCTACCTATTCCGCCATCTGGGCAAAACGATGGATAAAGGCCGTTGAAAGACCATGTCCATACAAACGTGGTGCAAAGGTAAGATATTTTTTTGAAAGCAGCAAGCCTATCGAAGGTTTTTTAATAATTTTGCAGTATGAAACGGTTAATATTAGAAAATTTGACCATAGGCTACCGCCGTAAGGTGATAGCAGGGCCCCTCACGGGCCGGCTCGACTGCCGCCAACTGGTTTGCGTCATAGGAAGAAACGGGTTGGGAAAGTCTACCTTCCTCCGCACGGTGGCAGGTCTGCAGCCGCCGCTTTCAGGAGACGTGATATGGCAAGACGGCGACCAGACAGTGGCGTGCCGCCAGCTCTCCAAGGAAGAGCAGGCGAGGACTTTCAGCGTGGTGCTGACAGAGCAGCCGGATGCTGTGAACCTCACCGTTCGTGATGTGGTGGCAATGGGGCGGATGCCTTACACGGGCTTTTTCGGCAACCTTGGCAATGACGACGAGAGGGTAGTGGAGCAAGCCCTGAGTCTCACGGGCATGTCGGCGTTTGCCCGTCGTGACATCAGTGCCTTGAGCGACGGCGAGCGGCAAAAGATAATGATCGCGCGTGCGATAGCGCAGCAAACACCGGTGATGCTCCTCGACGAGCCCACGGCGTTTCTCGACTATGAGAGCAAAAAAAATACCATGTCGATGCTCCATTCCATAGCTATCGACATGGATAAACTTGTCGTGGTGTCGACCCACGACCTCGACATAGCTTTGCGCTATGCCGACTGCTTCATAACCATAGCCCCCGACGGGCTTCGCCACCTCGACAAGGCGGAAGTGGAAAAGATAGTAGCAGCTAAATGATAGATCCTGAGCAATAAGCATTTATCTCCTGCCGACAGCCTTCACTTCTTCAATGCTTTGTTAGCTGCTTCAATGAATTTGTTGGAAAAGCTGACAGTTGCTTCGTCTTGCCATTGGCCGTTTGCCTTAAGCCATTCTACAATTGTTGTCAATGCCTTGCCTTCTTTCTCGGCATTGAGTTGGAGGCAGACGTAACGACTGTTCATGTAATCTCCCAGTTTTTTCTCTGGAAAGACAAACATGCTCATCCGTTTGCAAGGTGCACACCAATCAGTGTAGAAATCTACGAACACGTTTTTGTGTTCTTCTTTAGCCACACCTTCGAACTCTCTCAAGGCTGAATGCCTCTCTTAAAATCTCGGTGCTTCAAAGGCATAACCTCAGCGGCTCAAAAACCTCGGCGGCTCTGCGTGGGATAAATATATTAATGTGTAATGTGTAATGTGTAATGTGTAATGTGTAATGTGTAATGTGTAATGTTTAATGTTTAATGTTTAATGTGGACAAACTACCTTGTGATGAAAAATCACAACAAAAGGCTCTTTGAAAATCGATTTTTTTGAAAAACTTTTCCTCTCGTGCGGATTTTTGCGATTTTTGCGGGTTTTTTATAATAACTTGATTGACAAGTTGTTATGATTTTTACGGTTTTAGATATGGCCTAAATTTGAGCTTTTGAGTCGGGGTTACGTTAGAATCGCGGTGCGTTTACGTTAGAATCGCAATGCGTTTACGTTAGAATCGCGTCGCGATATGGCTACTATCGCGACCCGTTTTCATGATTTTGGAGGCTGGATTTGGCTTGAAGGTGCTCTTTTTAACACTTCAGAGCCTCTTTTGTCGTTCTAGATGGTGTGCCCCCCAAGTGTTAAAATCTTGCTATAATTCTTTACATTCTCGCCGCATACAACTTTGTATGCACGGCATCTTCCAGTATGATGTTGTCTTCATTGTACTGGAAAATGATACCAGCCCCACCTCGTTTCTCTGTCTCTGACCGACATGTGTTTCAGCCAGTTGAGGCATGCATTGCGCACGCTAAGATATAGAAAGGAACGGATGGCTGCCAAGGCATGAAATTCGTTGCGCCGGCTCCAGAAACTCATAAAGTCATCCTGCACGAAATCGTCGGTCACCGTGTCGTCCTGCACGCAACGGTAGGCGTAGGCACACAAAGGGTGATAGTATAGCCGGAACAGGCTCCTTCATGCCTTGCTGCTGCCGGCATGAAGTTCTGCTATCAATATATCCTCTCTCAAAATAATATAATTCCGACTATGACATGGATGGGTTTAAATGGTTTGTGGAAACCAAGTTACAAGGCAACGTTAATAATAAAATGCGAAAAAAGTTTGCAGTAGTATAGAATTTACGAAACTAATTTAAAAAACGTGTAATGCGAAAACAGGAGGCAAATGCCGTTTACGGTTTGCACTTGCCTCCTGCTCTATTATGCTGTATTTGGATTTTCACCAATAGTTACCCCTGGGTGGGGTACTAAGGCGTGTGGTGTCAGGCTGACGCCTTCATGCCCATCCTTGCCTCTACGACGTTGACAACATAGTCGCCAAGCTTCTCGCACTCCTGGATGATGTCCATATACATGGAGCCGGAGGCATAGTCGTATTGGTGGTTGTTGATGTCGGTGAGGTTCTCGTTGCGCAGCTGGTTGCGGTAGTTGTTTATCTCGTTCTCGATGTTGAATGAGCGTGTAGCATTGAGTTCCTCCCTGTGGCCTTTCATGAGCACGTTCATCTGTGAGAGTGCGTCGTCTACCAACTCGAACATCTGGTGAATGTTGTCGTATTGACGCTCGTTGAAGTCATCCTTCGACTTGAACTTGCGGTTGATGGTCCTGCCCATGTTGTTGCAGGCATCGCCGATAGACTCCAACTCAGATATCTGGCGCAGCATGGAGCGGATCTTGCCTTTTGTCTCATCCGAGAGGTGAGCGTTGCTTATCTGGTCGAGGTATTTGGCAATTTCAATCTCCATGTTGTCGGAGATGTTCTCATATTTCTCTATGCGGTCGTAGATCTTCACAAACTTGTCTTCGTTCTTCTCGCCGAGCAAGTCTCTCACCATGCTGAACATGCGCTGTATGCGCTCTGCAAAGCTCTGTATCTCTTTCTGTGCCTCGAGCACCGAGAGCTCAGGAGTCTTCATGATGCCGCTCTGAATGAAGCGCAGGCGGAAGTCGTCGTCGTCGGAGTTGGCTTTTGGCTTCCAAACCCAGCAGCAAACTTTTGCCACATGCTTGACAAAGGGCAGCAGCACTATGGTGTTGGAAATGTTGAAGCAAGTATGGAAGGCTGCGAGGCCAAACGTGATTTGTGTTCCTGAGGGAATGTCAACCGAGGGATTGAAACCGACAAAGCCGCAGGCGAAGTTTACGAAGTATTTGAAGATGCACAGCACCCAGATGACACCGAAGACGTTGAAGAACAGGTGGCCGAAAGCCGCACGGCGTGCCTCGGTGTTGGCGGTGAGGGCCACGAGGTTGGCGGTGAGCGTGGTGCCGATGTTCTCACCCAAGACGAGGGCTATGCCAAGGTATATTGGCAGTCCGGCCTGGGTACACAGCATCATGGTGATGGCCATGAGGGCGGCTGAGCTTTGTAGAATGCACGTAAGAATGGTGCCGAAAATGAGGAACAACAATATGGTTCCGAAACTGTTGGGGTCAAACGAGGCGAAAAAGGCCTTCAACGCATTGAGCTCCTCTGGAGGAAGCTGACTTTCGCCGAGCGTTGCAAGGGCGAGAAACATAAAGGCTACACCGAAAAGGAAGTCGCCTACATAACGGTTCTTCTTTGAATAGATGAGCAGCAGACCGATAAGGAAGACTGGCCAAACGAAGTCGCTGATCTTGAACGAGAAGCCCGCCGACATGATCCATGCCGTGAGCGTCGTGCCAATGTTGGCACCCATAATCACGGATATGGCCTGAACCAAGGTGAGCAATCCGGCGTTGACAAACGATACGGTCATCACCGTGGTGGCTGTGCTCGATTGTACGGCTACTGTGGTCAGCATGCCTGTGAAAACTCCTGAGACGCGGTTGGTTGTCATGGCACTCAGTACGTGGCGCAGTTGGGGACCCGCCAGCTTTTGCAGGGCCTCACTCATCACCTTCATGCCATAGATGAGGAGCGCGAGGGCACCAACAATCTTTAAT
The DNA here is from genome assembly GCA_964640415.1 of uncultured Prevotella sp. Classification (GTDB taxonomy): domain Bacteria; phylum Bacteroidota; class Bacteroidia; order Bacteroidales; family Bacteroidaceae; genus Prevotella. The sequence continues at coordinate 4,181 of CAZXGQ010000124.1, read as the reverse complement.
AAAAGAATTGTCATATTTTAACTATGTTTATAATACGGCTAATTGCTTCACTTGATGGAATTTGCTAATTTTACGCCGTGAAAATCATTCATGAAACAACTTTACTTTTACATAAATGTATCGCAAATGAAACAGACGTTACAAATCCGTTGCAAAAATAATAAAAAATCACTTAACATTGCTCCTGGAAGCACATTATCTGAAATTTTTTTTCAATCCGGGTTGGAAATGACCACGCAGCCGATATGTGCTAAGGTCAACAACAAGGTTGTGGGATTGCACTACATACCATACCGCAACATGGACGTGGAGTTTCTCGACATGACCTCCGGCTCGGCATCGCGTTGCTACACGCGTACGCTCTTCTTCATTCTCTGCAAGGCGGTGCACGACATCTATCCTTGCAGCAGGGTGGTGATCGACATTCCGGTCAGTAACGGCTACTATGTGGACATGGAAATAGGGCACACCGTAACCGACGACGACATCGCAAAGATAAGGACGCGCATGAGCGAGATCATCGATGCTGAAATTGACATCAGCCGCCACGAGGTGCCTACGGAGACAGCGGTGAAGATGTTTGCCGAGAAAGGCGACACCGCCAAGGTGAAGCTGCTCAAGAGCTACGGGCGGCTCTATACAACCTATTATCAGATAGACGACTATGTGGATTACTACTACGGCTCGTTGCTCACCAACACCTCGCAGATCTATCTCTTCGGACTGGAGAAATACTACGACGGACTGTTGTTGCGCATTCCCGACCTGAAGAACCCCATGGTGCTGCCCGAGATGACAAAGCAAGACAAGATGTTCGGAATATTCAAGGAACACCACCATTGGCAGGACATCATTGGCGTGAGAACAGTGGGCGACTTCAACGAATTGGTGGACAAGGGCGAGGCAACCAACCTCATCAATGTGTCGGAAGCACTGCAGGAAAAGAAGATAACCGAAATTGCCAACGAGATAGCCGCGCGCAAGGGCATAAAGCTCGTGCTGCTTGCCGGACCGTCGTCGTCGGGAAAGACCACTACCTGCAAGCGACTCTCCATCCAACTTATTGCCAACGGCTTGAGGCCATTGCCCATCTCGCTCGACGACTATTTCGTTGACCGTGAGCTCACGCCGAAAGACGCCAGCGGCGAATACGACTATGAGAGCATCTACGCCTTGAACCTAAAGCTCATCAACGAGCAGTTCAACAAGCTGTTCAAAGGCGAGGAGGTGGAACTGCCGAAGTATGACTTCCAGACAGGCAAGTCGAGACCGAGCGGCAGAAAACTGAAGATGGAGCCGAACAACGTGCTTGTGGTTGAGGGAATACATGCCCTGAACCCGGAGCTTACCTCTGAGATTCCTGAAGAACAGAAGTTCAGAGTCTACGCTTCAGCCCTGACGACCATCCTCCTCGACGACCACAACTATATTCCCACTACCGACAACCGCCTGTTGAGGCGCATCATCCGCGACTACAAGTATCGCGGAGTGAGCGCGCAGGAGACGATCCACCGGTGGCCGTCGGTGCGTGCCGGCGAAAACAAGTGGATATTCCCGTATCAGGAGAATGCCGACGCCATGTTCAACTCGGCTATGCTCTTCGAACTTGCCGTGATAAAACAGCAGGCCGAACCCTTGCTGATGCAAGTGCCGGAGAATGCTGAGGAATACTCTGAGGCATACCGCTTGAGGAAATTCCTTGACTATATAAGGCCGATACCCAACCGCGACATTCCGCCAACGAGCCTCCTGAGAGAGTTCCTTGGCGGCAGCTCTTTCCACTATTAAGAAACTGTGGTAATTCATAGAACTACACTAAACTCAAGTTCCGGAAAGAGAGTGCTGCACTAATAATCTTATAATACAACTATAAAATATGATAAAGAGAACATTTACAACCATGGTGCTTGCCCTGTGCTGCATGGTTTCGTTTGCCCAACTTACCAAAGTGAAAGTGCTCATCGACAACGATTTTTGCGGAGACCCCGACGGTCTCTACGCTTTGGCACAACAGGCGCTATGCCCGTCTACCGACATTGTGGGCATCGTTGGCGGCCACCTTTCGGCCAAGGCTGGATTTTCAAGCCGCAACGACCAGGCCACTGAATCGGTGGAGAAAGCCAACGCATTACTCGAAAGCATGGGCATGAAAGGCAAGTGGCGCGTGGTGGAAGGCTCACAGACTGGCCTTGCATCGGCCGACAAGGCCATAGACAGTGAAGGAGCGCGGATGATAATAGAGGAAGCCCGCAAGTGCTCGCCCGAAAAACCGCTCTTTGTGGAGTGCGGCGCAGCCCTCACCAATGTGGCCAGCGCCCTGCTTATGGCTCCCGAAATAAGCAAAAACATTGTAGTGGTATGGATAGGCGGGCAGGAATACAGTTTCGGAGCAGTGCCTCCTCCGGGTTATTCGACTGTGGAATATAACCTCAACCTCAGCATTCCGGCCGGACAGGTGGTCTTCAACAAGAGCGACGTGCGCATCTGGCAAATTCCGCGCGACGTCTATCGCCAGTGTCTCTACAGCACTGCCGAGATGCATGCCTACGTGACGCCTTGTGGCAAACTGGGGGCCATGCTCAGCGATGCCATCGACAACACAATGGCCAACTGCGAGAAATTCAACATAGCCATGGGCGAGACCTACATCATGGGCGATTCGCCGCTGGTGCTCCTCACTTCACTTCAAAGCGGATTTGAGGCTGACCCGAGCAGTAGCCGCTGGACACCGACTCCATGTCCCATAATCGACGACAACGGACAGTATCAGCCCAACCCCACCGGACGCATTATCCGTGTATACACCAGCATCGACACTCGCCTTATGTTTGGCGACATGATTGCCCGCTTCCAGGCTTTCGCCAAGAAGAAGTAATGGCGTATGGGTCAATTCCCCAAATGTCTGTAGCCGGATATAAATAGCAGAGTGCGGCCCCTGTGACCGTCCGCAACCGCACGTTTTTTGTGTGCCTTTCGGGTTACGGACGGCCGTAGGGGCCGCACTCTGCCAAGTGGGCGTTACGCCCAAAGTCCTATCGGGAAACTGTGTTTATTTTATCTTGAACACGGCAGCCGAAACGGGCGAAAGTTCGATGCAGTCGGTAGTCTTGCCGCTCTTGTATTTTGCCTTGCCCGTGAGCGATACGCTCTCGGCCTTGCCCAAACGGTCTATCGAGGCAGTCGCCCGCTTGCCTGATGGATTGAGGGCTACCACATAAGTCTCGCCGTTCATGGAGCGGGTGTAGACCATGGGATAAGGTTTTGACGGACTGCTGACGAGTTGCCAGTCGCCGTCGTTGTTGAGCGCCTGTGAGGAATGGCGCAGCTTGATGAGGCCGCGCACGAAGTTGAGCATCGAATTGGGGTCTTTTTCCTCAGCCGCCACCGTGATGGTGCCTTTTTCCGTGTCTACAGGGAAATAGAGCTTCTCGGGGCTGCAGGTAGAGAACCCAGCCGTTTCGCCGGCCGACCATTGCATCGGAGTGCGCGTGCCCGAGCGCTCGCGGCTACCCTCCTTGGGCTGAAGCCCCGGCAGATACTTCATGCCTATTTCGTCGCCATAGTAGATGAACGGCACGCCGGGCATGGTGAAGAAGAACGTCATGGCAACCTTTAGCTGTTGCAGGTCGTTGCGGCGTCCGGTTCTGAGGCGCTGGAAATCGTGGTTGGCGGTTGGGAACGTCACGTAGCCCTTGTCGTGGGTAGACTTGTAGATGTCGGCGTATTTGGAGTAGAAATAGTCGAGGCTGCCCTGGCCGTGCTTGTCGAAATAGCATTCCTTGTTCTTCTTTCCCCATGGGTCGTCAGAAGCGAAGAAGAGCGTGTTGTAGATCTTGTCGGCAAGGTGAATCTCGAAGTCGATGTTGAAGCCAGCCTGGATAGACTTCTTCGGGTCGCTCCATTCCGACACAAGCACGCACTCGGGATAGTTCTTGTTTATCCACTCGCGCATCTCGTGCCACAAAGCTATTACCGCTTTCTTGTCGGGGTCACCCTTGACGAGCGAAGCCGCCATGTCTACGCGGAAGCCGTCAACGCCCTTGTCGAACCAGAAAGCCATGATGTTGCGAAGCTCGCGGCGCACGGCCTGTGGTCCCGGTGCGTCAACGCTTTGTTCCCATGGGTTGGCAGGGTTGGGGTTGGCGTAGCCATAGTTGAGGGCCGGTTTGCACATATAGTAG
>CAZXGQ010000123.1:7913-9345 GCA_964640415.1 uncultured Prevotella sp. | reverse complement strand
TGCCTCGACTCCATCCTCCAGCAGGGCCTTGCCGCTGACGAATACGAGGTGGTGGTCATCGACGACGGCAGCACTGACAATGGTGCCGAAGTCGTTAACGCCTACTCCGCGCAGCACCCGAACATTCGCCTCGTGCAACAGGAGAACGGCGGTGTGGCGGCAGCACGCAACCGCGGCATCAGTGAGGCCCGCGGCGAGTATATCGAGTTTGTGGATGCCGACGACCGGCTGCTGCCCGACGGCATCCGTACCCTGCGCGACTGCTATCTGAACGACGGCCGCCCCGACATGGTGTCGATGGGCATGTACACCGTCGACCGCTACTACGACCCTGCCCGCTTTGAGCATATCAACGACCACCGCACACTCTTCAGAGGCACGTTCCTCGACTTTGCCCAGCAGCACTCGTTCGGATGGAGCAGCGTGTCGCGTATCATCAAGCGGCAGACCCTCCTCGACAGCGGCGTGCGCTTCAAGGGATATGCCATCTCCGAGGACGTGCTCTTCATCATGAGTCTCTTCGAGGCCCTGCCGCACGCCACCATCGTTGCCACCAACCTCAGTTTCTACCGCTACATGGTGCGCGAGGGCAGTGCGCTGACCAACACCAGCCGCGACCACAACCTGCGTGCCATCAACGGCTACATCGACCTCTTCGGCATCGTGAGCCGCATGCGCGACCGCTCCGTCTATCCCAAGGAGCGGTTCGCGGGCGACCTGTTCCAGTTTCAGCGTGCCTCGTTCATCCGCCTCGTCACGTCGCACATGCGCCTTGCTGATGTGCGCACGCTGCTGGCCAAGGCCCATGATGCCGGCCTCTTCCCCTTGCCCGATGCTTCGGGCCGCTTCGAGCGTGCCGTCAACTGGTTCTGCACCCGTCCCTTCGCAGCCTGGCTCACAAGCCTGCCCCTGCGCTACCTTTATCCCATCGTCAAGCCGTGGATCAGAAGAAACTAAACATCGTCTACATACTCCCCACACTCGGTGTGGTGGGCGGACTGGAGCGCATAGAGACGGAGAAGATGAACATCCTCGCCGCCACTGGCCGCTACAACGTGTTTGTAGTGTGTGTGAGCCAACGCGACGGCGACCCTAACGCCTTCTGCCTCTCGCCCGACGTCAGGCAGGTGCGCCTTGGGCAGGTGTTCGAACCGCAGGCTCCATTCCCTGCCAGTCCTCTGCGTTTCATCTCCGGATGGATGAAATGGCGGCGGGAGTCACGCAAGTGCATCAAGGACACGCTGCGCACACTGCAGCCAGATGTCGTGGTGGCCACCATAAACCATATACCCACCGGCTTCCGACGGCTCAAGGTAAAGACCATCATCGAGAGCCATTGTTGCCTCTCGAAGGTCGTCTTCGGCAGGATAGCGCCGTGGTACAGCCGCATAAGCATTGCCCGTGAAGCGCGTTGCGCCTCAACGGTGGTGAC
>CAZXGQ010000123.1:5679-7813 GCA_964640415.1 uncultured Prevotella sp. | reverse complement strand
TTCTATGTGATGAGTTCGCGCTACGAGGGTTTCGGCCTCGTGCTCATCGAGGCCATGCGCTGCGGCTTGCCATGCGTGTCGTTCGACTGCCCGAGCGGACCCTCCGAGATTATCACCGACGGCTGCGACGGTCTGCTCGTGCCTTTCCGTGGTCTGACCCACCAGCAGCGTGTCAGCAACCTCGCCGAGGCTCTCTGCCGCATGATCGACAACGAGGGCCAGTTGCCCGTAATGGGCCGTGCCGCCCAGGAAGCCTCGCAGCGATACACCGCCGAGAATGTCATTCCTATGTGGGAGAGGCTGTTTCGGAGTTTGTAATGTGGCAAAGTGCCGAAGACAATAGATTTTGTCGATTTTACTATGCCATACGCAGTATTATTAGCGAGATTAGAGAAAATTCGTGGTTATCCTCACAGCGCAGACTATATCTTAACCACGAATAAGACGAATTTTACTAATAACAGCATTCGTTGGATTAGTGAAATTCGTGGTTAAACCGAAAAAAGAAACATATGGACAAGAGTCTAATAACAGTAACGTCACCGTTGCTGCCTGAACTTGACGATTATATAGCCGAACTGAAGAAGATTTGGGACAAGAAATGGATAACCAATAATGGCGACTACCATAAGCAACTGGAGAAAGAACTGGCGGCTTACCTGAAGGTGCCCTACATCAGCCTCTTCACCAACGGCACGCTGCCGCTGCTCACCGCATTGCAGGCGCTCCGCATCACGGGCGAGGTCATCACCACGCCATATAGTTTCGTTGCCACCACGCACAGCATTTGGTGGAACGGCTGCAAGCCTGTGTTCGTTGACATCGACCCTGCCACGGGCAACCTCGACCCCAACAAGATTGAGGCCGCCATCACGCCCAAGACCACGGCCATTATGCCGGTGCATGTTTATGGCCAGCCCTGCGACACGCAAGCCATACAGGACATTGCCGACAAATACGGACTGCGCGTCATTTATGATGCCGCCCATGCCTTTGGCGTGGAGGTCAACGGCGAGAGCGTGCTCACTGCCGGCGACATCTCCACACTGAGTTTTCATGCCACCAAGGTGTTCAACACCATCGAGGGCGGTGCCATGATAATGCACGACGAGAAGACCAAGAAACGCATCGACTATCTCAAAAACTTCGGCTTTGCCAATGAGGTGACGGTCGTCGGTCCGGGTATCAACAGCAAGATGGACGAGATGCGCGCAGCCTACGGTCTGCTCAACCTCCGTCAGGTTGATGCCGCCATCGAGGCACGCCATCAGGTAGCCATCAAATATCGCGAGGCGCTCCGCAACGTGGAGGGCATAACCTTCTTCGACGACACTCTCGGTGTGAAGCACAACTACTCCTACTTCCCTATCTTCGTAGATGCGGAGAAATATGGCATGACGCGCGATGCACTCTATGCCAAGATGAAGGCCGCCAACGTGCTCGGCCGCCGCTATTTCTATCCGCTCATCAGCGAGTTTTCTACATATCGTGGTTTGGACAGTGCACGGCCAGAGAATCTGCCCAATGCACACAAAATGGCAGATACGGTTATCTGTCTGCCTATGCACCATTCTTTGAGTGACGAGGATGTGCAGAGAGTGTTGGAGTGTGTGTTGAAATAAAAAGATAAAAGATGTATAAAATATAAGAACAAAAGAAACAGAGATACAAGATAAAGAAGTAAATTTGCAGCAAGAATAAATATCATTGAAATATTATGTGTCAGACAGCAATTATATCACAAAGTATCGTAAAGTTGGGTACGAGGTCTTACAAGCACAGTCTGGAGGCTTTGGCACCTAACGAGTATCGTGTGAGCCAACTTCGCCGCTTGAATCGTGATTTGGATGCTTTCTATGAGTTCTTGTATAGCCAGTGTAATACTATAACAGAGCAGGATTATAGCATTTTCGGAAAGCAGTTGACTTCCATGCTCAATATTCTGAAGACACTATATGTTTCTTGCAAACAAATGCCGAAGGAGTATGGGGTGAGCACCGAAGCAGAAAAGTTGAAGAGAAACTACTCTGCTCTTTATGAGTTGAATAGTGATATTAAGAACTATCGCATAAAGGCATTGAAGGATGTGGAGTGGACTGCACTCTTGAAAGATGCCGGTATGGCTATCAAGAAA
>CAZXGQ010000123.1:0-5579 GCA_964640415.1 uncultured Prevotella sp. | reverse complement strand
TGGATATTTATCCTAAGAATGGTCCTTTGCAACAACTCGACTTGGCTGATGACGAATTGAAAGCATTGGTCAAGCAATTTGTCAACGAAGTTCAATTGGGAACCCTGGAGGAATATTTGCTTTGATGTTGTCTTGTGTTTGTTTTCTAAGAGTTTATGAAACAGAAGAAATTAATGCTATTGGGAGGAATTCGGTATCTTCTTCCTGTCATTAAGGCAGCGCATGATCAAGGCTATTATGTGATAACCGCTGATTACCTACCCGATAATATAGCCCACAAGTATTCCGACGAGTATGTCAATGTAAGTATCATTGACAAGGAGGCGGTATTGAAAGTGGCACGAGAGAAACATATTGACGGCATCATGTCTTTTGGCGTTGACCCAGGGGTAGTGACAGCATCATATGTACAAAACAAGATGGGACTGCCGTCATTTGGCCCGTACGAGTCTGTCTGCATACTGCAAAACAAGGATAAGTTCCGTCGGTTCCTTGCCGACAACGGATTCAATGTTCCTGCTGCCAAAGGCTTCGGCTCAAAGGAAGAAGCCATTGCTGCCAAGGATTGGTATCAATATCCTGTCATCGTAAAGCCGACTGACTCGGCAGGAAGCAAGGGGGTGACTCGTGTTGACTCATGGGAAGAGATGGACGCAGCCATAGATTATGCTTTCGATCACTCCATTTCTCATCGTATCATTGTAGAAGAGTTTATAGAGAAACAAGGTTGTTCGTCAGATTCCGATAGTTTCTCTCAGAACGGCAAACTGAAGGTGGTTACGTTCTCTGCTCAGCGTTTCGACGAAAATGCTACAGGGGCGTATGTCCCTGCTGCATATTCATGGCCTTCGTCCATGAATATGCAGCAAGAGACAGAACTCCGTTCGGAACTACAGCGACTGCTTACGCTTCTCCACATGAATACTTCTATATATAATGTGGAAACGCGTGTGGGAACAAATGGCAAGACGTATATCATGGAGGTGTCACCTCGTGGCGGGGGCAACCGCTTGGCTGAGATGTGCCGCTATGCGATGGGTACGGACATGATTACAGCCTGCACTCGTGCAGCAGTAGGTGACCCGGTTGGTGAAATTTCCCAGCAGCCACTCAATGGTCATTGGGCAGAGGTCATTCTTCATGCAGAAGATGCTGGCCTGTTCGATCATCTTGAAGTGTCAGAATCCATGCTTCCTTACGTGGTGGAGCAAGACTTGTGGGTTAAAGTTGGTGATAAGGTGGAAACTTTCGATGGTGCCAACCATGCTATCGGTACGTTGGTAATGCGCTTTGACTCTGCCGAGCAACTCGACGATGCCATGGATAGGATCGCTTCGTGGTGCAAAGTAGTTGTGAGTCAAGATTGGCAGAAATAGAAAATATGCAAGCAATGAAAAAAATTATGGTTATCGGAGCCACAGGTTCATGTGGTGCATATACAGTTGTAGATTTGAGGAAGAATGGTTATGACGTGGTGGCTGTGGCGCATCGCCATTCAGATAATGACTTCTTTAATGAAAATGGAATACCTTATTACTCAATAGATTTGAAGGACAAGAAGACATTCGCCCAATTACCTACAGATGTAGATGTCGTACTTCATTTTGCTGGTGCTATGCCTGCGAGAATGAAGGGAAACAATCCTTATGACTATGTTGACAGCATCGTAACAGGTACGCTCAATGTGTTGGAATGGATGCGAGAAATTGGTTGCAATAAGATTGTATTTACTCAAAGCATTTCAGACATTCTTTATAAGTTTGGCTCAACAGAACCAATAGATGATGACGTAGAACGTAAGTTTCCTTTGGCGACAGACCATTCTGTGTATTCGATATGCAAAAATGCTGCAGTCAATCTCATAGAGCATTATCATGCTAAATATGGTTTCCAAAGGTTCATTGTTCGTTTACCGACCATTTACGTCTATCAGCCCAATCCGTTCTACTATGTTGACGGCATCCAGAGATGGATGGGATACCGATATATCATAGATCAAGCATGCAAGGGAAATACTTTGGAAATATGGGGTAATCCAAATGCTGTGAAGGAAATGGTGTATGTGGGTGATTTTGTCAACATGATGGAATGCTGCATCAAAGCAGATCACGATGGCGGTATTTACAACATAGGCTGTGGACATCCTGTATCCATAGAATATCAAATTAGAAAGATTGCCGAGATTTTCAATGGCGACAAGAAATCTGATATTGTATATAAACCCGAGAAACCATCGTCACCACAGTTTGTGTTGAGCATAGAAAAGGCAAGAAAGGAACTTGGCTATGAACCGAAGTATGACTTTGAGACCATGATGAAATGCTTCAAGCATGATATGGAAACAGAGCCGATGGCTAAGATTTGGGGAAAGAAAGAGGACTTTATCTTGACCGAATGTTAAAGGTGTTCAAGTTTCGGATTTACACTGCGTGAGCCGAAACTTAAATATATTAGAATATTACAAATGTTATAGCACGCAACGAACTTAATATAATGCAACAAGTTACCCCCCCCCTATAAATGTGATAACATGCTGATCATCCGCTGTTTAGCCTATAATCATGCGGCATATATCCGCCAGACGCTGGACGGCTTTGTGATGCAGCAGACCAATTTCAAGTTTGTGGCAGTGGTGCACGACGATGCATCCACCGACGGCACGGCTGACATCATACGCGAATATGCTGAGAAGTATCCCGACATCATCGTGCCTATCCTTGAGAAAGAGAATCTCTACTCTAAAGCCGACGGCAGTCTGCGCCGCGTGATGTTGGAAGCCACACGCAGCGTCGGCGCAAAATACTGTGCCATCTGCGAGGGCGACGACTACTGGACCGACCCGCTGAAACTGCAGCGACAAGTGGACTACATGGAGGCGCATCCCGAATGTTCCATGACGTGTACGGCGGCTAAGAGATTCTCCGACAAGAGAGAAATGTTTTTGCAGGACGTGCGTCCGGCACAGGCTGATGGCCCCCTGCGCCCCGAAGACATCATCATGGAGGGTGGTCTGTATATCGCCACATGCAGCATAGTGCTCCGCACAGACTTGCTCTTCAGTGAGGCGTATAACCGCGACTACATTCAAAAATGCCACGTGGGCGACTATCCCCTTCAGATATTCTGTGCTATGCAGGGAGAGGTGTACTACTTCAATGACCTCATGTCGGTGTATCGGGTGGACAATGGTCTGTCGTGGGTTGGTCGCGTGGCAAAGGCATCGGTGCAGAAACGCATTAGCGGCTACCGCTCTGAGTGCCGCCTGCTGGAGGGCTTTGCCAAAGACTATACGAAATACCGGAACACGTTTCTCAAAACACTCAGCATGTATGTGGCCTGTCAATATCACAGTGGTATGGCTAAAGAAGACTATCGGTGCCTCAATGATGGTTTTGCTGAGTTCCGCTCAGACATCATGCCCTTGTGGCGATTAAACATTTACTTCAAGCAAAGCCCGATATTTTCTGCCGCGCGGGATTTCGTGACTGGACATATAGGCATTTTGTTGATGAAGATTGTTAAACGGCATTGAATCGGCACGAACTTTTCAACGAAACCATCATGATGCCGTTTGAAGAAAAAAAAGTAATGATGATGCGAAATTATACCATCAGCATCAAGTAAAAACAATATATAGAATATGAATCCAAACATCTACGCCGTGGTGGTGACCTACAACCGCCTTGCCCTGCTCAAACGCGCCATTGCTAGCCTGCAGCAGCAGACGCTGCCGCTCAGCGGCATCGTGGTGGTGAACAACGGAAGCACCGACGGCACACACGAGTGGCTCGACCAGCAACAAGGTCTCACCGTGGTACATCAGGACAATGTGGGCGGTTCCGGCGGTTTCTACACCGGAATGAAAACCGCCTATGACCTTGGGGCCGACTGACTGTGGTGTATGGATGATGACGTGTGGCCCACGCTGGAATGTTTGGAAACACTATATTCATATCTGCCACAGCATCCCGAGATTGGCATCATCTGCCCGAGACGACTGCAAGCGGGTAAGGTGGTCAATATAGAAACCGTGTCATTCAACCTTACAAATCCATTTGCACGCCTCAGCGTAGAAATCTCTGAAGAACTTGTCGGTGACAACGAGTTGTTCAGAATTGAGGGAATGGTATTTGAAGGACCGCTTATCTCAAGAAAGGTGGTTGAAAAGATAGGGTTGCCTAAAAAGGAGATGTTTATCATTGTTGACGATACAGAGTATTCTTACAGAGCCGTAGTCAATGGCTTTGAGGTGATGTATTGCAAGAATGCCATACTCAACAAAGAGTTGTTCCCCGATCAGGTTGGCGTCTGGAATGTCTATCTCAACAACTGGAAGGCGTTTTATTTTGTCAGAAATCAGGCTTATTTCTGCCGCCTGTATGGCAAAACGTTTTGGTGCAGGTATTTGGGTGGCATCCGTAAGTATGTAAGTTTCGTTGTCTTCATGGATGCCGAAAACAAAATGGCAAGAATAAAAAGAGCCTTCAAACTGCTGCTTGCTTTTATTGCAGGCAAGCGCAAGAAGTTGGGTACAATAGATCTTTCATAATTGTTGATGAGTATGAATGCTTCATTAAATATATATGCTGTAGTTGTGACGTATAATCGTTTCAAACTACTGCAACGTGCCATCGGTTATCTGCGGCGACAGACGCAACCGCTGGCGGGCATAGTGGTGGTGAACAACGGCAGCACCGACGGCACACACGAGTGGCTTGACCAACAGACGGACCTCACCGTGGTGCATCAAGACAATGTGGGCGGTTCAGGCGGTTTCTACGCCGGCATCAAGAAGGCTTACGACCTGGGGGCCGACTGGCTCTGGTGCATGGACGACGACGTTTATCCAGCAGAAGACTGTCTTGAAACGTTGTGCTCCTATATCCCCAATCACCCGGAAATAGGTATCTACTGTCCGCAAAGAATCTGCAACGGACATATTACGGTTGGTGAGACTGAATGGTTCAACTTGACAAATCCATTAAAGCCACTGCACAAATTTTTGAGCGTAAGCAACTTGGGCAATGACGAGTTGATAGGAATTGAAGGCATGACCTTTGAAGGGCCTTTTATCTCCCGTGCTGTCATTGACAAGATAGGCCTGCCCAACAAAGAACTGTTCATCCTTTATGACGATACGGACTTCTCGTTCCGCGCAATACGTGCCGGTTTCAAAATGGTGCATTGTCAGAAGGCCACTCTCTATAAAGAATACTTTCCACCCAAGGCCGCCACTACTGATGAATTTGTAGTCGACTGGAAAACGTTCTATTTTGTACGCAATATGTCTTATTTCGCAAAGGAGTATGGCGAGACGTTTGTTTTCCGCACCTTTGGCGGAATCCGCTTCTTTCTTCACAACCTTTGGGATGCAGCAGTCTATTGCAAGAAGGATAAACTCAAGGAGATGCGGAAAATAATCCGTGCCTTCAACGACGGCAAGCGCAAACGATTGGGCAAGATAAACATTTGATGCTCGCCTAACGCGGTGATTATTCGTGGGATTCGTAAAATTCGTGGTTAATCCACTGAACACATGATGTTTTTTTATGGAACCACGAATATAACGAATTATACGA
>CAZXGQ010000122.1:0-9446 GCA_964640415.1 uncultured Prevotella sp. | reverse complement strand
GTAATGTTTAATGTTTAATGTTTAATGTGGACAAACTACCTTGTGATGAAAAATCTCAACAAAAGGCTCTCTGAAAATCGTTTTTTTTGAATAACCTTTCCTCTCGTGCGCATTTGAGCGACTTTTACGCCGATTTCACAACCACCTCACAGTCAGGTGTTTATAATTTTACAGTCTAAAATACGGCCGAATTTTTAGCTTTCGAGTCGGCTTTACGTTAGAATCGCGGCGCGTTTACGTTAGAATCGCAACGCCTTTACGTTAGAATCGCAACGCGATAAGGCTACTATCGCGACCCGATTTCGTGGTTTTTGTGCCCAAAAATGGCTTGAAGGTGCCCTTTTCAACACTTCAGAGCCTCTTTTGCCGCTCTAGATGGTGTGCCCCCCAAGTGTTAAAATCTTGCTATAATTCTTTACAAAAATACCATCCCGAACATTTGTTTCCAACCAGTCTGCCTGCAACATCAACACAGACCGCCTATCCAGCCGTAGCATTAAAACAGGACGGCCAAAACGAAAAAATTTTAAATTATTCCACACAAAACAACGTTTTATACAAATTAATTTCTAACTTTGTGGTATTACAACTTTAAACACGAAGTTTGCATACTACGCAATCTTAATTTTACTAATATAAAAACCTGAAAACATGAGCAATTATCCAAAAATCGGTATTCGCCCCACCATCGACGGACGTCAGGGCGGTGTGCGCGAGAGTCTTGAAGAAAAGACCATGAACCTGGCCAAGTCTGTGGCCAAACTCATCACTGAAAACGTACGCAACATCGACGGTTCACCCGTAGAGTGTGTCATCGCCGACGGCACTATCGGCCGCGTGGGCGAGAGCGCTGCATGCGCCGAGAAGTTCGAGCGCGAGGGCGTGGGTGCCACCATCACCGTCACGTCATGCTGGTGCTACGGCTCCGAGACAATGGACATGAACCCGCACTGGCCGAAGGCCGTATGGGGATTCAACGGCACCGAGCGCCCGGGAGCCGTATATCTGGCTGCCGTTCTCGCAGCCCACGCACAGAAGGGTCTGCCTGCCTTCGGCATCTACGGACACGACGTGCAGGACCTCGACGACAACTCTATACCTGCCGACGTGGCTGAAAAGATACTGCGCTTTGCACGCGCCGCACAGGCCGTGGCAACAATGCGCGGCAAGTCGTACCTCTCTATGGGTTCTACATGTATGGGTATCGCCGGAAGTATCGTCAACCCCGACTTCTTCCAGGAGTATCTGGGCATGCGCAACGAGAGCGTCGACCTCACCGAGATCATCCGCCGCATGACAGAAGGCATCTACGACCACGAGGAGTTTGAGAAGGCCATGGCATGGACACGCGAGCACTGCATGTGCAACGAGGGTGAGGACATCGCCAACCGCCCGGAGAAGAAGAAGACACGCGAGCAGAAAGACCAAGACTGGGAGTTCGTGGTGAAGTCGATGATCATCATGCGCGACCTCATGCACGGCAACCCGAAGCTCCTCGACCTGGGATTCAAGGAAGAGGCCATCGGCCACAACGCCATCGCTGGCGGATTCCAGGGACAGCGCCAGTGGACCGACTTCTACCCCAACGGCGACTATCCTGAGGCTCTGCTCAACACGTCGTTCGACTGGAACGGCACACGCCAGCCCACAATCCTCGCAACGGAGAACGATGCTTGCAACGGCGTGGCTATGCTGCTCAACCACCTGCTCACAGGCCGTTCGCAGATGTTCTCCGACATCCGCACATACTGGAGCCCAGAGGCCGTGAAGCGCGTCACTGGCAAGGAGCTCACCGGACGTGCTGCAGGCGGCATGATACACCTCATCAACTCCGGCGCCACTACTCTCGACGCTACAGGCGCAGCCTGCGACGAAGAGGGCAACCCGATAATGAAGCGCTTCTGGGAGATGACCGACGAGGATGTGGACGCTTGCCTCAAGGCCACAACATGGTATCCTGCCGACCGCGACTACTTCCGCGGTGGCGGCTTCTCTTCAAACTTCCTCTCAAAGGGCGGCATGCCAATGACCATGGTACGCCTGAACCTCGTGAAGGGTCTCGGCCCTGTGCTGCAGCTCGCCGAGGGATGGAGCGTGGACGTAGACCCGGAGATACACGACATTCTCAACAAGCGCACCGACAAGACATGGCCTACAACATGGTTCGTGCCACGCCTCACCGACAAGGCTCCGTTCAAGGATGTCTACTCTGTGATGAACAACTGGGGTGCCAACCACGGTGCCATCTCTTACGGACACATCGGTGCCGACCTCATCACGCTCTGCTCTATCCTGCGCATACCGGTGTGCATGCACAACGTCGAGGAGGACAAGATCTTCCGCCCGGCAGCATGGAACGCATTCGGCATGGACAAGGAGGGTGCCGACTACCGCGCATGCAAGAACTACGGTCCTATCTACAAATAAACAGTAACACCCAATAACCCAAAGCCGGCACAGCGTCTATTACCGTGCCGGCTTGTAAACATTCTACCTATAATGATCCAAGACTATCAGATACAGGAATTCCTGCGTCAGGCCCATCGTGTGGGCGACTCCGAACTGACCCTTTGCTCAAGCGGCAACATATCATGGCGCATCGGCGACGAAGCTCTCGTCTCCGGCACAGGCTCATGGGTACCCACCCTGCCAAAGGAGAAAGTGTCTATCTGCCGCGTTGCCGACGGCGAGGTGCTCAACGGCGTGAAACCTTCAATGGAGAGCGGATTCCACCTCGGCGTGCTGCGCGAGCGCCCCGACTGCGACGTGGTGCTCCACTTCCAGTCGAAATATGCCACTGTGGTGTCGTGCATGGCAGAGACACCGAAAGACTTCAACGTCACTGCCGAGATACCGTGCCACGTGGGCCGCGAGATACCCGTGATACCATATTTCCGCCCCGGTTCGCCCGAACTGGCAGAGGGTGTGAAGGATGCATTGAAGGACCACAACTCTGCCCTCATGCTCAAGCACGGACAGGTGGTTTGCGGAAAGACGTTTGACGAGGTGTTCGAGCGCGCCACATTCTTCGAGATGGCATGCCGCATAATCGTGCTCAGCGGCGGCAAGTACAACACGCTCACCAAAGAGGAGATCGACGACCTCGAGACTTACATTCTGGGAAAGAAATGACCTATCTTGCAATCGACTTCGGCGGTGGCTCAGGACGTGTCATCGCCGGAACCATAACCACCGAGGGCCCGCGCAAGCAGCTCACCATGCAGCTCATACACCGCTTCCACAACCGGCAGGTGCGGTTGGGGGAGCACGTGTATTGGGATTTCCCCGCTCTCTTTGAGGACATGAAGACCGGCATGCGCAAGGCGGCGCAACTGGGACTTCACGTCGACGGCATAGCCGTGGACACGTGGGGGGTAGACTTCGGGCTTATCGACTGCCAGGGCAACCTCATCGGCAATCCCGTGTGTTACCGCGACGCACGCACGCAAGGCATGGCCGACGACTTCTTCGCCAACACCGACCGCACGGCACACTATGCCGTAAACGGCACACAGGTGATGGAGATAAACACGCTGTTCCAGCTGATGAGCATGAAGAAGACCGACTCGCCGCAACTGAAGATAGCCGACAAGCTGCTCTTCACGCCCGACCTCTTCTCCTATTACCTCACCGGCGAAGCCAACACCGAATACACCATTGCCTCTACATCTGAGCTGCTCGACGCCACCACCCGCTCATGGGACTGGGCTCTGATAGACCGGCTCGGGTTGCCACGCCATCTCTTCTGCCCTATCGTCATGCCAGGCACTGTGCGCGGACGCTTACGTCCCGACATAGCCGAGGAGACCGGACTGGGCCAGGTGGACGTGATAGCCGTGGGCTCGCACGACACGGCAAGCGCCGTGGCTGCTGTGCCGGCCAAAGCCGACGAGAAGCCTGTGGCGTTCATCAGTTCGGGCACATGGTCGCTGCTCGGCGTGGAAATCGACAAGCCCATACTCACCGAGGAGGCCCGCAGTGCCGACTTCACCAACGAGGGCGGCATAGGCGGCAAGATAACATTCCTGCAAAACATCACCGGACTGTGGTTCCTGCAACGCCTCATGGCGGAATGGCGCGACGAGGGCGATGAACAGCAGTATGACCCATTGCTCGCCGCTGCAGCAAAATCGACTATAAAGACTGTTATTCCCGTCGACGCACCGGAGTTTCAGAACCCCAAGTCGATGCAGCAGGCCATACAGCACCATTGCGCCGCCCACGGCATGGACGTGCCGCAAAGCAAGGCCGACATCACCCGCGTGGTGCTGCAGTCGCTTGCCGCAAAATATGCCGAGGCTACGGCTGCGCTCAACGCCATGCTGCCTTCGCCGATAAAGAAACTGCACATCATAGGAGGCGGGTCGCAAAACAAGCTCCTCAACAAGCTCACCCAAGAGGCCCTTGGCATACCTGTGAAAGCCGGTCCCGTGGAGGCCACGGCAATAGGCAACATCCTCACCCAGGCACTCGCTAAAGGCGAGGTGGCCGACATCAACGAGATGAGAAGTGTCTCGGTAAGATAAGACGGAGAGATGCCTCCGTAAACTAAAAACCAAACCTTTAATATGAAGCTATCTATCTTGTCCAAGGACGGCGTGAGCTATCTCGTGCCGTTCGTGCTAATAACATCGTGCTTTGCACTCTGGGGCTTTGCCAACGACATCACCAACCCCATGGTAAAGGCTTTCTCCAAGATATTCCGCATGTCGGCCACCGACGGCGCGCTGGTGCAGGTCGCCTTCTACGGCGGCTACTTCGCCATGGCGTTCCCCGCTGCCATGTTCATACGCCGGTTCAGCTACAAGGCCGGCGTGCTGGTGGGCTTGGGTCTGTATGCCCTCGGTGCGCTGCTGTTCTACCCCGCCAAGACCACCGGCGAGTATTACCCGTTCCTCTTAGCTTATTTCATCCTGACCTGCGGCCTCTCGTTTCTTGAGACGTCGAGCAACCCCTACATCCTGTCGATGGGAACGGAAGAGACGGCAACGCGAAGGCTCAACCTCGCACAGTCGTTCAATCCTATTGGCTCGCTGCTCGGCATGTACGTGGCCATGAACTTCATCCAGGCCAAGCTCAACCCCCTCGACACCGCTGCGCGTGCCAACCTCTCGCCTTCGGAGTTTGAGGCCATAAAAGAGTACGACCTGTCGGTTCTCATAGCCCCATACCTCGCCATCGGTCTGGTGATAGCGGCCATGTTCCTGCTCATCCTGTTCTGGCGCATGCCAAAGAACGGTGACGCCAACCACAACATCAACTTCATACCCACCCTGCGCCGCATCTTCTCGATGCCCCACTACCGTGAGGGCGTCATAACGCAGTTCTTCTATGTGGGCGTGCAGATAATGTGCTGGACATTCATCATCCAGTACGGCACGCGCGTGCTCATGGCAGACGGCATGACGGAGCAGGCCGCCGAAGTGTTGTCGCAGAAATACAACATCGTGGCAATGGTCATCTTCTGCTGCTCGCGCTTCATCTGCACGTTCCTGCTCAGGTTTGTCAACACCGGCCGTCTGCTCATGCTCCTCGCCATTGTCGGCGGCTTGCTCGTGGTGGGTGTCATCTTCCTGCAGAACATCTACGGACTCTACTGCCTCGTGGGTGTCAGCGCCTGCATGTCGCTCATGTTCCCGACCATCTACGGCATAGCGCTCACCGGCCTTGGCGACGATGCCAAGTTCGGTGCCGCCGGCCTCATCATGGCCATTCTCGGCGGCAGCGTGTTGCCCCCGCTTCAGGCTTCGATCATCGACAAGGGCGAGCTGTTTGGCATGCCCGCCGTCAACGTGTCGTTCATCCTGCCCTTCATCTGCTTCGTGGTGATAGCCATCTACGGACAGCGTACCTTCCTGCGGAGCAAGGGGCGACTGAAAGGATAAGATTTTGCACTTTCGCGTCTGCGCTGGAATCGCAATACGGTTACAGCGCAGACGCAATGCCGTTATAAACCAACCGCGCCGGGGTTCGAAAAGGAACTCCGGCGCGGTTGGTTTTATTTATCTGCAGTCGTTATTTCAGCAAGCGGCGGCCATGCAGCTTCAGATAATTGATGAGCATCTCCGGACGGTCGGTCTGTATCATGGTGGCGTGGCGGTCGAGCACCCACCCCCAATGCTTGTCCATACCCTCGATGAGTGCGTTCTCGTCGTCGTGGCCTGCGCATAGGGTGTCCCAAAGGGTGTTGATCCACACGCGTGAGCCTGACTTGAGCACGATATTCACGAAAGTCGGGGCAAGCTCTTGCTCCGTCTTGAAGCACAACTCGAATGCCACGGGATGCATCTTCTTGGCAAACTCCGCGCCACGCACCACGGCGGTGGAGTCGTACATGTCTACGATGGGCATGTAGAGCATTCCCTTGCTGTCGCCATAGTCGGCCTTCACGCGGTCGAGCGCATACTTGCCCTTGATGATAACCTGCCTCTCGGTGCCCGTGCGCTGTATGATGGGGAGAATCTCGCGAATGTAGTCGCCGCCCTTGTCGATGTTGACAAGCACGCGGTCACGGCATGCCAGCAACGCCTCTTCAAGGGTAGGTATGGCGCGGCGGGTCTTGACGGCGTTGCCGCTGCGCAGGCGGAACTGCCTTATCTGTTCGAGCGTATAGTCGGCAATGCGGCCCTTGCCCGTAGACATGCGGTCGAGCGTAGGATCGTGCATCAGCACAAACTGGCCGTCGGCTGTGCGCTGGATGTCTATCTCCACCATGTCGACACCCATGCGTATGGAGTTCTCAATGGCTTGGATGGAGTTTTCGGGTGCGCCACGCCAGTCGGCACGATGGGCTATGACAAAAACATAGTCGGACTTGGGATTGTGAAGGCAACTCAGCAGTGAGTCGACATGGTTGGCGGCTTGCGTGGCGAGTGAGGCAAACAACAGTGCGGCACCCAACACGGCTTTTCTGATCAATGGTTTCATATACATTACTTTATATTTGGCAGATTAAAAATCATGGCAACCGGCATGCGGTCCATACATATTTGAAGAAGAGCTTCGTCAAATCTACTCTTCTTCTGCAAAAATAGCAACACTTCACTGAAAGCAGCCGGGGCGACAAGTTAAACAAACTTAATGAAAACGTTTCGTCTCCGTTTCGTAGCAATATTGAAACTTCGCACCAAACAATCGAACAGAAGGCAAATGCTAATGTTTATGGTTGGCTTTTCTAATTTAAACACCAAGCCGATTGAAAAAGTGTGATAGTTCGTGAAAAATGCTTACCTTTGCACATTATTGTATAACAGGTACATCACAAGCGTATCTTATTCAGGGATTATCAAACAATTAGTGGCTGTATGCATACTATAAAAATAACCGCCAATGCTTGCCGATTGATTTTATTGGGCTGTCTTGCCTTGCCTTTTTCCGGCTCCGCCTATGCACAGAGCACGGAGGGGAGTGCGACCGCGCAATCAGAAACATCCGCCAGGCAAGGCGTCGTAGAGGGTAAGGTGCTCGACGGTGCCGACAACGAGCCTATGGTCGGCGTGACGGTGGCCATCGAGGGCACCACCAATGCCGTGACAACCGACGTTGACGGACATTTCTCGTTGCCGGCAGACAAGGAGTGCAACATTGTGCTGTCGTTTATAGGTTACAAGAAGCTTGTAGTCCGTTACACGGGCCGAAACCTGTCTGCCTTCTCCCGCATCATCATGAAGCCGGAGGCCACCGACATCAAGGACGTGGTGGTGACGGGCGTGTATCGCCGAAAGAAGGAGAGCTTCACCGGCTCTTCAACCACCTTCAATGGCGACGAGCTGAAGAGCGTGGGCGCGCAAAACGTGCTTCAGAGCCTGAAGACCCTTGACCCTTCGTTCAAGATAATGGACAACAACCTCACCGGCTCCAACCCCAACAAGACACCCGACGTGGAGATCCGCGGCAAGTCGAGTGTGGCAGGACTGAAAGAGGAGTACGGCTCCGACCCCAATCAGCCGCTCTTTATACTCGACGGATTCGAGACAACACTCGAGACCGTGATGAACCTCAACATGAACCGCGTGGCTTCGGTGACCCTGCTCAAGGATGCCGCCTCCACCGCCATATACGGTTCGAAGGCCGCCAACGGCGTGGTGGTAATCGAGACCAAGGCCCCGACCAACGGCAGGCTGCAGATTTCATACAAGGGCGACTACAGCTTTGAATTTGCCGACCTCTCCGACTACAACTTGATGAACTCGCGCGAGAAGCTGGAGTTTGAGAAGTTGGCAGGAGTCTACAACGACAACACAGGCAACCCGTTCAACCAGGTGAAGCTCGACAACCTCTACAACTCCCGCCTCCGCAGCATAGAGCAGGGCGTGGACACCTATTGGCTCAGCGTGCCCCTGCGCACCGGCTTCACCCACAAGCACAACGTATATGCCGAGGGCGGCGAAGGAAACATACGCTACGGCATAGGCTTGAACTATGGCAAGGTGAACGGTGTGATGAAAGGCTCCGACCGCCAGACTCTCGGCGGCAACGTCGACCTGATATACCGCACTGGCAAGTTCCAGTTCAGCAACAAGCTCTCAATCGACTATCTTGAAACCAACGACCCGGCTGTGTCTTTCTCGGAGTATGCACAGGCCAACCCCTATTACAAGAAATATGGCGAGGACGGCAAGATAAACAAGTATCTTTACTATCCCGATGACGACCTCGACGACAGCCCCGTGTCGAACCCACTTTGGAACGCCCACCTCAACAACTACGACAAGGGGCAGCGCTTCGGCTTCACCAACAACTTCATTGCCGAGTGGTTTGCCACCAACGACCTGCGCCTGCGTGCCAAGTTCGGCATAACCAAGTATGACGACACCCAGGACGAGCGCCTCTCGCCAGAGCACACACAGTTCGACGACAACGATGCCACGCAGAAGGGCCTGTTCACCCACAGCCTGCAGAAATACCTCTACTATGAGGGCGACGTGTCGGCAACCTATGGCAAGCTGATAGCCGAAAAGCACCAGATAAACGCCGTGCTCGGCTTCAACTTCAGCAACACCACGAGCAAGACCAACGGCTATTCGGCCACGGGCTTCACCGACGACCAGTTCTCTGCCCCCTCGTTTGCCAACAACTATCCCAGCGGTGGCAAGCCAAGCTACAGCGAGAGCGTGAAACACGCCTCCAGCTTCTACCTCAACGGCGGATATGCCTACGACAACCGCTACCTGCTCGACTTCAACCTCCGCAACGACGGAGCGTCGATGTTTGGCACCGACAACCGTTTCCGCACCACGTGGTCAGTGGGTCTGGGCTGGAACATCCACAACGAGAAGTGGATGCAGGACAACGGATGGTTCCAGATGCTGAAGCTGCGCGCCTCGGTGGGTAACCCCGGCAACCAGAACTTCTCGGCATACCAGGCTTACACCACCTATGTATTCAACAGCCTGATGACCAACGTGTTTGGCACAGGTGTCGTTGTCAATGCGCTGGGCAACAAG
>CAZXGQ010000121.1:0-9490 GCA_964640415.1 uncultured Prevotella sp. | reverse complement strand
TATCTACGGGAAAGAGGGTTACGACCTTAAGATATATCCCAACAAAGAAGATTATAAGGTCTTGCTCAGACTTCCGATTAATCCGTTGAAATCATAAAGGGAGGTTCAAAAACATGATAAAAGTATTGGCGATAGACGATGAGCCGTTGGCTCTCCGGCAATTGGCGGCTTATCTGAAGAAAGTGCCTTTCTTCGAGCTGGTTGACAGTTGTCAGAGCGCGTTCGACGCTATGAACATTTTGAGCGAAAAGGAAGTCGATGCCATGTTCATCGACATCAACATGCCCGACCTAAACGGCATGGACTTCGTCCGCTCCTTGAACCAGCCGCCTATGGTGGTCTTTACAACAGCCTATCTTGAATACGCCATCGAGGGATACAAGGTCAATGCCATCGACTATCTATTGAAACCCTTCGGCATGGGCGACATACTGCGTGCTGCCGACAAAGTGAAGCGGCAATACGACCTCTTGCATACGGCGAGCCTCTCGCCAGTGGATGAGGACGATGCCATGTTCCTGAAGACGGAATATAAAGTGGTGCGCATCCTGGCTCACGACATTCTCTATGTGGAGGGAATGTCTGAATATCTACGCATACATCTTTCAGCCGGCTCCCCACATGCTTTCGATACGCTTTCTGCCTCGGCTCAGCCCAAGCCTATAGTCGTGCTTTTCGGCATGAAGAAGATGGAAGAACGGTTGGCCGACAAGGACTTCATGCGCATACACAAGTCGTATATCATCAATCTTCATCATATAGTGGAGATACAGAAAAGCCGCGTGGTGCTTGACAATGGCAAGGAAATACCTATCGGCGACAGTTACCGCGAACGACTGAACGACTATGTGAACAAGAAGTTTTTGGGCAAATAGCTACTCTCTTCTATGCATTTTGCCCTTGCCTGTATGCTTGCGGCGTACAACCTGTCAGTCTCTTGAAATATTTGCAGAAGAAGCTCGGGTTCGGAAAATTGAGGGC
The DNA here is from genome assembly GCA_964640415.1 of uncultured Prevotella sp. Taxonomy (GTDB): domain Bacteria; phylum Bacteroidota; class Bacteroidia; order Bacteroidales; family Bacteroidaceae; genus Prevotella. The sequence continues at coordinate 8,509 of CAZXGQ010000121.1, read as the reverse complement.
TTCTGATATCTCCGTTATCTGCTTGTTGCTATGGCGAAGCATTACCTTGGCATAGTTGACAACCGCCTTGTCTATCCATTCCTTTGCCGTGATGCCGCTGGTCTGCCGTATGACGGTACATAGGTAACGCTCGGTAACGCATATCTTTTCGGCATAGAAAGCGAGCTGGCGTTCTCGTTGCGAATGGTTGTTGACAAGTTGCAGAAAGCGGTCAAAGATGTCGTTGGCAGAGCGGTGCATGCCCGGCTTTGGCTGCTCTTGGGTAAATAGCGTATTATAATAATGTGTAATAGTGGAGAGCATTTTGCAGAGCACCTGCTGGTCGGCCTCCCGGCGACTATCGTCTTGTGTAGGAGCCTCATCAGCATTTCCTGTTGTTTCTTCCAGCGTATGCGCTATCTCCCAAAGCAGGAAAAACATGTGGTTGAGCAGTTGCATCTGACTGGCGTTAACCTTCTGAATGCCATGTTTGTTGGGTCCGTTAAAGAGTTTGGGCAACTTGTCGGTGTGGGCTATATGGAACATGTCAGACGGGATTCCAATACCCATCAACATAAGGTCATCGCTCATCTCTATCGGTTCTACGATGCAGCCAGGGCTTATAAATACGATATCGTTAGGCTCAAGGATGCGCTCTTGCAGGTTGATGTAGCTGTGCATCCTGCCACGCTTCACCACTCCCAGGCGATAATCGTCGAGCAAGAACGGGCTCTGGTCATCAGACATAAAGGGCCTGAAGAGACCGTTGATGTCGATGGCAATGGCAAAACCATCCTTGAAGTAGTACTTGTCGGGAAACAGTTTTTGCTCGACAAGCGTGTCTAACATGTTTTGTAGCGAAAGTCTCTTTGGCTGTTTCATGTTTTGTATATTAATCTTCTCCGATGTTCTATTTGTTCGATTACACTTGCAAAGATAGTTATATTGATTAAAATCTCCGTCCCTTTCATTATCAAATCGAACAAATAGGACATTTCTTTATAACTACGGATAACAAAGCATTCATCATTTCACCATACCTTTGCAGAAATTCTTTAATAAAGTAGCTGAAAGATAACAAGACAAAGGATATGATGAAAAAAGAATTATTATTGGCCATGGCTTTGCTGGCTTCGCTTGCTGTACGGGCTATTTCCTTGGAGGAATGCCGGCAGATGGCTCACGACAACTATCCCGCCATCAAGCAGTATAAACTTATAGACCTTAGCCGCGACTTCACCCTTGACAATGCATCGAAGGGATGGCTGCCAAAGGTGAGTGTCTCGGCTGGTGCTTACGCTTTCACCGACATTCTTAGCACGAACGGGCAGATGAAGAAAATGGGCTTCGACATGAACAACTGGATGGCGAATGCCTCGGTGACAGTGCAACAGAACGTTTACGACGGTGGACAGATTGCGGCGCAGAAAGAAGTGGCTACGGCGCAGGCCGACGTGCAGAAGCATCAGCTCAACGTTTCGATGTATGCCATCAACGAACGCATCGACCAACTCTTTTTCGGCATTCTTCTCTTGGATGAACAGTTAGCCCAAAACGAATTGTTGCAGAAGGATTTATCGACGGGCGAGCAGACCGTCAGAAGCATGATGAAGGGCGGCATCGCCAACCAAAGCGACCTTGATGCCATTCTCGTGGAGAAACTCAAGGTGAGCCAGCAGAAAGAGTCGTTGACGGCATCGCGCAAAGCTTATGTCCGGATGCTTGGCGTGTTTGTTGGAAAGCAGTTGGCTGAAAACGAGCAGCTGGAAAAGCCTGAAGCTGCGGCATGCAATGGCGAATGGGGAAAGAGCCGCCCCGAGCTTTCCTATTATGACTCCCAAAACCAGCTTCTCGACAGCCAGCGCAAACAACTCGACACCCGACTTCGTCCTACGGTCAGTCTCTTCGGATTGGGCATGATGCATAGCAACGTGAGCGACCTGTTGAACAACGGCGTTTTGGCTGCAGGAGTGTCGGTGGCGTGGAACATCGGAGCACTTTACACCCGCAAGAACGATATAAAGAACTTGGATATGCAGCGGTCTATGATTGACGTTCAGCGTGAGACCTTTCTCTTCAACAATAGCTTGCAAAACGAGGAGGCTGACGGCAACATCGCTTCCCTTCGCAAGCAGATCGTACAAGACGACGAGATTGTGCGTCTGCGTGAGAGCATCAGAGGCAAGGCCGACAAGAAAGTGCAGCTCGGTACGGAGAGCGTAAACGAACTCGTGAGAGACATCAATGCCGTGAGCTTGGCTAAAGCCCAGAAAGCGCAGCATGAACTGTTGTTATTAAAGGAAATCTACAAGCAAAAGAACTTGAACAACCAATAATAAAGAGGACGATTATGAAAAAGAACACATATTATATTATGTCATTGATGCTTGGAGCTTTGAGCCTCGCATCATGTGGCGACAAGGAAAAGGAGTATGATGCCACAGGAACCTTCGAGGCTACCGAAGTGACAGTATCTGCCGAGCAAAACGGCAAGCTCCTGCAGCTGGACGTGAACGAGGGCGACAAGATTGAACAGGACAAGCAGGTGGGCTTGATAGACACCGTACAGCTCTACCTGAAGGCCCGACAGATTGGCGCCACCAAACTGGTTTATGCTTCTCAACGCCCCGATATGGCGAAGCAAGTGGCAGCTACCCGCCAGCAACTTGCCAAGGCCCGTGAGGAGTACAACCGCTTCGCAGGTCTGGTGAAGGACGGTGCAGCCAACCGCAAAAACCTCGACGACGCCCGAAGCCAGGTACAGGTGTTGGAGCGCCAGCTTGAGGCACAGCTATCCTCGCTCCACACTTCCACCAACAGCCTCAACGCACAGATGGGAACAACCGACGTGCAGAAGCTGCAAGTGGCCGACCAGCTGAGGAAATGCCATATCACTACCCCGATAGCAGGAACGGTGCTGGAGAAGTACGTAGAACAGGGTGAATTTGCCACGGTGGGCAAGCCGCTGTTCAAGATGGCAGACATTGACCATATGTTTCTACGTGCCTACATCACTTCAGCACAACTTAAGAACGTGAAGATCGGGCAAACGGTAAAGGTCTTCGCCGACTATGGCAACGGCGAGAAGCGTGAGTATCAAGGCAAGGTGACTTGGATTTCATCGAAATCGGAGTTTACGCCCAAGACCATTCTGACAGACGATGAACGTGCCGACCTGGTCTATGCCGTGAAGATAGCCGTGAAAAACGATGGCTATGTGAAGATTGGCATGTATGGAGAAGTGAAACTATGAAGGCTATCGACGTTAATGGAGTTTCCAAGCTGTACGGCAAGGTTGAGGCATTGCGCAACGTGAGCTTCTCGGTAGACAAAGGCGAGATCTTCGGACTTATAGGCCCCGACGGTGCGGGCAAGACCACGCTCTTCCGCATCCTCGCCACCCTGATTCTTGCCGACGAAGGCACAGCGCATGTTGAGGGCTTCGATGTGGTGAAGGGCATGCGTGAGATACGCAAACTCACCGGCTACATGCCGGGCAAGTTCTCACTTTACCAAGACCTCTCCGTGGAGGAGAATCTGGAGTTCTTCGCCACGCTCTTCGGCACGACCGTGGAGGCGGAATACGACAACGTGAAGGCTATCTATTCGCAGATTGAGCCTTTCCGGAAGCGTAAGGCCGGAGCACTCTCGGGCGGCATGAAGCAGAAGCTCGCCCTCTCTTGTGCCTTGATCCACAAGCCAAGCATTCTCTTGCTCGACGAACCGACCACAGGCGTTGACCCCGTGAGCCGCAAGGAGTTTTGGGATATGCTCGCTACGCTTCGCAAGCGCGGCATAACCATCGTCGTGGCCACTCCATATCTTGACGAAGTACGGCGTTGTCATCGTGTCGCCTTCCTGCACGAGGGCGAGATAAAAGGCATTGATACGCCGGAGGATATTCTGGAACGGTTCAAGGATGTATTCACGCCACAGGAAGGAGTGAAAAGTGAAGAACGAAAAGTGAAGAGTGAAGAATGTAAAGAGAAGAATCAATATGCAATAACCGCAGACGAAGGCAATTCAGACGCTTCGTTCTCTGACCTTTCCTCTAATAGACTATCAGCAGAACAAGAGAATTCTTCACTCTCCACTCATCACTCTTCACTTTCAATAGAGGTGTCTCATCTCGTGAAAGCATTCGGCTCGTTCCATGCCGTCGACGACATATCGTTCTCCGTGAAGCAAGGCGAGATATTCGGGTTCCTGGGAGCCAACGGAGCAGGAAAAACCACGGCAATGCACATCCTTACCGGCCTGAACAAGCCGACAAGCGGTGAAGGCAGAGTGGCGGGTTGCGACATCAACACCGAGTTTGAACAGATAAAGAAGCACATCGGCTACATGAGCCAGAAATTTTCACTCTACGAGGACTTGACGGTGCGGGAGAACATACGCCTCTTTGCCGGCATCTACGGCATGGACGACAAGACCATCAAGCGCAAGACGGAGGAACTCCTCAGAAAGTTAAACTTCTCTGAACATGGCGACGACATTGTGTCAAGTATTCCGCTCGGCTGGAAGCAGAAGCTCGCCTTCTCCGTGAGTATCTTCCATGAGCCGGAAATAGTCTTCCTCGACGAACCCACAGGAGGCGTGGACCCTGCCACCCGCCGCCAGTTCTGGCAACTCATATATGAGGCAGCTGACCGCGGAATAACCGTTTTCGTGACCACTCACTACATGGACGAGGCTGAATATTGCGACCGCATCTCTATCATGGTAGACGGCAAGATCAAGGCTCTCGGAACGCCCGACGAGCTGAAACGAGACCTGAACCAGCCCGACATGGATCACGTGTTTACTTATCTCGCCCGACAATCAACAAGACAATGAAACAGTTTATATCTTTCGTCATCAAGGAGACACGACATATCCTACGCGACAAGCGCACGATGCTCATACTCTTCGGTATGCCTGTGGTGATGATGTTGCTCTTCGGCTTCGCCATTTCCACCGACGTGAAGAATGTGCGGACCATCGTGGTGACTTCCTCTGTCGACCATCAGACCCAGCAAAAGGTTGAGGCCCTTGGTGCCAACGAATATTTCAACATTCTGTATAATGTCAACACGCCTGCCGAGGCGGAACAGCTTATCCGTAATCAGAAGGCAGACCTCGCAGTGGTTTTCGGACAAAACTATGCCTCAAAGCGTCAGGGCATACAAATCATTGTGGATGGAGCCGACCCTAACATGGCACAAATGTACGCCAACTATGCCTCACAGATTCTTGGAGGGAAGAGTGAAGAACGACGAGTGAAGAATCAATATGCGGCAACCGCTGTTGAAGCCACTACTGATGCATTGCCTTCAAGCCTTTCCTCTGATAAACTGGCACCTGGACAAGAGAATTCTTCACTCTTCACTCTTCGTTCTTCACTTAAAACGACGCTCCTTTTCAATCCACAGATGCGCAGTTGCTACAACTTCGTACCTGGCATCATGGGCATGCTCCTGATGCTGATTTGCGCGATGATGACGAGCATAAGCATCGTGAGAGAGAAGGAGAGGGGCACGATGGAGGTGCTTCTTGTAAGTCCGGTTCGCCCACTGATGATCATCATCGCCAAGGTGGTACCATACCTCATACTTGCCTTCAGCATACTGGCGAGCATACTCTTGATTTCGCGTTACATTCTGGATGTACCCATAGCTGGCAGCCTGTTCTGGATATTCGTTGTGTCGGGCATTTACATCCTCGTGGCATTGTCGCTCGGACTGCTCATAAGCACCGTGGCAAAGACCCAGCTCGTGGCTTTGCTTGCATCGGCTATGATGCTCATGCTGCCAAGCATACTGCTCAGCGGCATGATGTTCCCGGTGGAAAGCATGCCTGTAGTCTTGCAGTATATTTCTGCGGTGATTCCGCCAAGATATTACATTTCCGCAATGCGCAAGCTTCTTATTATGGGCGTGGACATCGACAAAGTCGGGCACGAGATTGCCGTCTTGCTCGTCATGCTCGCAGTCTTGCTCACGGCGGCATTGCTCAACTTCAAAAAGAGACTAGAGTAATTATACATTCAACTCTCAAAACAGATGGTTATAAAATACTTGATACAGAAGGAATTTCTACAGATACGCCGCAATGCATTTCTTCCCCGCCTCATCTTCATCTTTCCTATCATGATAATGTGCGTCATGCCGTGGGTGATGAACATGGAGGTAAAGAACATAACCGTGGATGTGGTCGACAACGACCGTTCCACAATGTCCTCGCAACTGGTGCACCGCATCGAGGCAAGCAACTACTTCATCTTCAAGGGGCAGAAGGGAAATTATGAGCAGGCAATGAAAGACGTGGAATGCTCACGGGCTGATGCCATAGTGGAGATTCCGCCTCACTTCGAGCGCGACATGAAGCTGGGCAGAAATCCTCAGATTCTCGTTGCAACCAATGCCGTGAACGGCACAAAGGGGAACATGGGCAACGCCTATCTCTCCAGCATCATCTCACAGCATCTAATGGGTGCTGGCAAGGGCATGTCGGCTTCCACAAGTCTGGGCGGGAAGGCACAGGAGGCGGTCTCCATCCTTTATCTCTACAACAAGAACTTGAACTATAAGCTTTTCATGATACCTTCGCTATTGGCAATCCTAGTGATGCTGATGTGCGGTTTCCTGCCGGCCCTCAACATTGTGGGCGAAAAGGAGAGTGGTACAATCGAGGCTATCAACGTGACGCCTGTGGGGAAGGCTGATTTTATCCTCGCCAAACTCATACCTTACTGGGTGATAGCGTTGGTAGTAATGACTATTTGCCTTGTGCTGGCTTGGGCAGTTTATGGCATCACGTCGGCAGGCAGTCTGGGCTTGGTCTATCTCTTGGCCATGCTCTTGGCTTTAGTCTTCAGCGGGTTCGGACTGGTTATCTCCAACTACAACGACACGATGCAGCAGGCGGTCTTCGTGATGTGGTTTTTCGTGGTGTGCCTCTTGCTGCTGAGCGGCCTCTTCACGCCAGTTCGTTCCATGCCTCATTGGGCTTATCTCACCACCTACGTCAACCCGATGCACTACTTCATCGACGCCATACGCACGGTGTTCGTGCGCGGCGGCGACTTCGGCAGCATTGCCCACCAGGTGCTAGCTCTCGTCATAACAGCTTTCAGTATGAACATTTGGGCTGTAATCAGCTATCGCAAGAACTCATGAAGTTTATGTTGTTTGATTAGAATCTAAAACTTGTGCATTTGCATTTTAGTTTCATGGTATAATATTTGGCTATTAATGATTTTTGTTGTATTTTTGCCCTGAATGAATAGAAAATTGGCTTGGGGGCAAAAATGACATCAAAAAAGAGACTGAAAGAGTTGATTATTTGTTTCCAAGTAGAATGAAAATTCTATGTAAGGTACTATTATTGATTAATAAAATATGAGTCGAATAAAAGAATTTCAAGATATAAAGAATGCCACGTCATCACAAACTCTTTATGCTGATGACAAATCTATTGTGATAAATGCAGATTCAATAAAAGCTTTAAAATTGATTCCTGATCATACAATATCGTTGATACTCACAGACCCACCATACCATAGTACAAAAAAGAACAATATAATTAATGACAGATCTTTTGCAACAGATGAAGAATTTATCAGTTGGATGGAGAAATTTTCCGTTGAATGGAAAAGAATTTTAAAACCAAACGGTTCTGTATTTATGTTTTGCTCCTCCGCCATGGAACCTTTGTTGCATATGATGTTATCAAAGAGGTTTAATATCCTTTCGCATTTGGTATGGACGAAACCAAACGAACCTGGCTATGATGGTTGGAAAGGGAAAATGAAAAAAGAATCTTTACGTCAGTGGTATCCTCAATCAGAGAGGATTATCTTCTTTGAACCAGCTATAGAAGGTAATTTAAATCGTTCATACTTTGGGAATTTATTGAAGAAGACCCGTAAGGCATGTAAATTGTCAGGACATGAACTGACTGAAAGAATCGGAGCATATGGCACTGTGAACCATGGTGGTGCCGTGTCTAACTGGGAAACAGGCAGGAACATTCCTAGTCGTGAACAATACGCTAAAATGAAATCGGTCTTTTCTGAATGCAACTGTACAAAGAATCTCCCCCCCTACGAAGACACGATTCGTCCATTTGAAGTGAATGCGAATGTTGAATTTACAGATGTTTGGACTTTCCCTTCGGTCAAGCAATATAAAGGGAAACATCCAGCAGAGAAACCAATAGAGATGTTGGAACATTGCATAAAAGCCACAACATTTGAAGGCGACATCGTATTGGATTGCTTTGCTGGCTCGGGCAGTACTAGTATAGCAGCCTTACGCACAAAAAGGAAAAGTATCGCCATAGAGATAGACAAGAAATGGTGCGAGTCAATAATTAATAGAATTTCTATAATAAAAGACTTACCACAAGAAACGGCATTGTCTGGTCAGACATTCATGAAAAGTAGCGTAGAAAAAACAGAAACACAAACGTTGTTTAACTTTGCCTGTGCTTCTGTTTAATAGTGCTCAAATCATATTGTTACGATGTAATACTTCTTTCATCCAATCAA
>CAZXGQ010000120.1:0-9606 GCA_964640415.1 uncultured Prevotella sp. | reverse complement strand
ACGGCGCCGGACAGCTCTACGACAACTCTACCGAGTTCTACCGCTGCAGCAACGGCGAGCCTATCGGCTACTTCTGGGGCTACAAGACAGCAGGCATCTTCCAGAACGAGCAGGAGATCAAAGACTGGATTGCTGCCGGCAACGGCGTACTCCAGGGCTCTTCAGTACAGCCAGGCGACGTGAAGTACTACGACATCAACCACGACGGCGTGATCAACGACGACGACAAGGTGAACCTCGGCAACGGTATGCCCGACTTCACTTACGGCTTCTCGCTCGGTTTCGACTACAAGGGCTTCGACTTCTCTGTAACAGCCAGCGGTTCTGTAGGCAACGACATCGTGCAGAGCTACCGCAACGTGGGCAACAAGACCTCCAACTACACCACTGCAATACTGCAGCGCTGGACAGGCGAGGGCACTTCAAACAAGTATCCGCGCGTGACCGAGACCAACATCAACTATCAGTTCTCCGACCTCTTCATCCAGGACGGCGACTTCCTGCGCATCAGCAACATTACTCTTGGCTACGACTTCGCCAAACTGCTGAAGCACAAGTATGTGTCTCAGGCACGTCTCTATGTGCAGGTGCAGAACGCCTTCACGTTCACCAAGTACGACGGCATGGATCCGGAAATCGGATATGGCGTCAACAGCTGGGCATCGGGCGTAGACCTCGGCTACTATCCACGTCCAAGAACATTCTTGGTAGGTTTGAATCTTAAGTTCTAATTATTAAGGTAATTGTCACTATGAAAAAGAATAATATCAAAATAGCCTTGTTGGGCATCTTGGCAATGGGAGGCATGGCTTCGTGCAGCGAGAGCTGGATGGACGTGTCGTCCAAGACCGAGTCAAACTCCGGCAACTTCTACAAGACGCAGGAGGACGGCCTCCGCGCACTCTATGCCTGCTACGACGGTTGGCAGTGCACGGTTTCCGACGGTCCGTCGTTTACCTTATACCAGATGTTGGAAACGATGAGCGACGAGTGCTTCGGCGGTACGGGCAACAACGACGCCCGCAACACGCAGATCATCGACCGCTTCGACATGAACCAGTCGCCGTCGTACACCGACATGCACAACAAGCTGTGGAAATCATACTATGCCGCAGTGTTCCGCTGCAACGAGTTCATCAACAAGAGCGATGGCATAGCATGGACCGACGAGACGGTCAAGAATACCTACCTGGGCGAGGCACACGCTCTGCGCGCACTGTGCTACCTCGACATGGTGCGTCTGTGGGAGAACATCCCTCTGCTGGAGAGCGCCACATCCGACAATGTGCCGCAGGCTGACCCCGACTCGGTATATGCCCTCATCTTCTCTGACCTCAACTACGCCATCAGCCACATTCCTGCCAACGCTTACCCCAAAGCCGACGCAGCCAACAACGACGGCCACGTGACGAAGTATGGTGCCGAGGCCATCAAGGCCCGCGCATACCTCTTCTACAGCGGCTTCTATGGCAAAGAGCCCGACGCTCTGGGTTGCTCTAAAGCCGACGCTCTCAGCGCCTGCGAAGACATCATCAACAGCGGCGAGTTCGGGCTCGTGGAGCAGTTCAAGAACCTCTGGCCCGCTTCTTCCGACGACTTGTCGGGCGGACACGTAGGCCTCTGGGCCCACCAGAACTCTACATGGGCTGGTGCAGGCAACAAGGAGACCGTGCTCTCAATGAAGTTCAACTACACCAGCGACTACAACGGCAACAACGACGGCAACAAGTTCCAGGTGATGGTGGGCATGCGTACAGGCTCCCTCGTCTATGAAGGCTACGGCCAGGGTTGGGGTGCATGCACCGTCAATCCGTCATTGGTATCAGCCTACGGATTCGGTGACCAGCGTGCCGACGCTTCTGTCATCGACGCATCAAAACTCGACGGCTACGAGGACAACTACCTCTCTGACCAGCGCGAGTATACCGGCTATTTCACAAGAAAATACACCACGCTCTCAAAGCATGCTGTAGCCGGAGACGGAACATTGCAGCACTACACCGAGGAAGTGGGTGCAGGCGACTTCCAGACAAGCCAGTTCCAGGATTGGGTGCTCGTGCGCTACGCCGACGTGCTGCTCATGGCAGCCGAGCTTGGCAGCTCAAACGCACAGAAATACTTCAACCAGGTGCGCGAGCGTGCCTACACCGACAAGGACGGACTCTCTTCAAGCTACACTGAGGTTTCTGCTACAAAGGAGAACATCTTGAAGGAGCGCAAACTTGAGTTCGCCTTCGAAGGCATACGCTACTGGGACGAGCTGCGCCAGGGCATCGACCATGCAGCCAACGAGATTGCCGGCACATGGAACGTGAAGGACGGAGGCGAGAAGACCACCATCAGCATCTCTGCCGACAACATCAAGGCCAAGCGCGGTTTCATCCAGATTCCTCTCACCCAGATTTCGCTTTCAAACGGTGTGCTGAAACAAAACGCAGGCTGGTAAGAAGGTTTGGGAAACACACAATTATAAAGTTGGATACTAACAAACACGACTTATGAATATCAAGAAATTATCATATATGCTTGTGGCCGCCCTCACACTGCTGTTAGGGGCTGCCGCATGTTCGCCGGACGACTTCAAGTTGGGCGACAACAACATCACTTCTGCCGATCTGCAGGAAGGTGTTGCATATACCATCACGCATGACCAGTCGAACCCCAACATTGTTTACCTCGAAAACAAGATGGGAAGCGAATATAATGCACAATGGGAAACCCCACAAGGCCGCTATCAGGGCGACAAGGTGACACTGAAGATGCCGTTTGCCGGCACTTACGACGTGCTCTTCGGAGTTGACACCCGCTCAGGCGTGGTCTACGGCGACACAACCAGCTTCACCATCGACAACATCTGCACCGACTTCATCACCACCGAGATATGGAACCTCCTTGCCGGCGGTGTGAACGGAGAGAAGACATGGATTTACGACGACGGCACCTACGGCTTCTCTGCAGGTGAGCTGACCTACGGCGACCCCGATGCCAACAATCCTCTCACCTACGGCCACTTCACAGCCAACTGGGATCCGGGCAAGGGCCAGTGCGGCGACGATGCCATGTGGGAGAGCACAATGACCTTCTCGCTGAAAGGCAGCGCCGGATACAAGTTCTACAACTCTTCTACCGGAGCAACACAGAGCGGCGTGTTCAGCCTCAACGAGGACTCTTACGTGCTGAGCCTCTCCGATGCTGACCTCATGCACCCCGACACCTGGACTGCACGTCTGGCCGACTGGCGCAAGAACCTGCAGATCATCGAGTTGGACGAGAACCACCTGCGCATCGGCTACAAGCGCCAGTCTGGCGACTGGGGCGGCGAATGGATCGAGGTGTTCAACTATGTGAGCAAGGATTATGCCGACGGCTATGTGCCCGAAGTAGACGATAATCCTCAGCCAACATTGGCCGACACATGGCAGTCGGACATCACCTCACTCTACAAGTCACCCAACACCTACCGCGAGTTCAAGTTTGTCTTGACAGAGGATGGCGACGCATCTTCTTACTACAACCTCTACGGCAAGTGGGAAAGCGGTTCTGAGGCTGCTTCAAGCGACGGTGCCGAGATGAGCCTCAAGATCAACTCAGAGGAGAAAACCTACACCATGACTGATGCCGACGGCAATTCCGTTTCAGGCACCTACACTCTCAACAGCAACGGCTTCATCAAGTTCAGCAACGGTCTGCTCACCACAACAGTAGGCAAGAACGGCGCTGTGCTCAAGACCAACGCCGACAACACTCTGCGCGTGCTGAGTTACACGATGGACAAGAAGGAACTGACCGACCTCGTACTCGGCTATGACATCGACGACGTACACGGCAACCGCTACAAGTACCGCGCCTTCCACTTCGTACCGAAGGTGATCGGCGGCACTGAGCAGGAATACTTCAAGGCTGGTCTGCACTTCTTCAACTCCGGCTGGACATTCACCGACAGCCCTGACGTGAAGATCACCGGCGACGGCACCTACACCCTCACCCTCACCGGTACCGATACCGATCCTTACGGTATGTATCTTGACGTAACGAAAGTGCTGGCCAAGTATCCTAACTTCGATATGACCATCACCGGCATGCGCGTAGACGGCAAGTCGATAGCGTTCGACGACAGCGAGATCGAGAAGTGTGGAGGCGACGAGACCGACGCTGCCGGCAACAAGATCACCGCACGCCGCTACATCCTCAACCCATGGAACTCCGACAACTATTTCGTGGCTCACGGCACTTCTGTGCTTGGCTTCAACTCTAAGCTTGAGGTCGACATCAAGGTTACCTTCGACAGCGGAACTCCATTCCTTTCTGAATAAACAAATCCGACAATTATGAAAAACAAGATATTATCAGGTATTATGTTGCTGTTGGCTTTGGTTGTAGCCAGTTGCAGCGACGACGACTACTCAGCCAATACCGCCGACATAATAACCACGATTGAAACAGGAAGCGCCGAGGTGGGTGCCACAAGCGCAACTCTCTCGGGCACTGTGCGCGACCTGAGCAACGCTTCTTCTTCGTCATATACCGTGGGCGTGGCCTACTCTACCTCTGAAGATGCCACCGCCGGCACCAAGGTGACCGGTACGCTTGCCTCAGACGGAACACTGACAACGTCGCTGACCGGCCTCACCATCGGCCAGACCTACTACTACTGCACCTACGTCACCCTGCAGAACAAGGTGACCAAGTATGGCGAAGTGAAATCGTTTGTCACCACCAATGCCGACATCGCCACTGCCGGAGCCGTTTGCACTGAGGTGACGGCAACACTCGGCGGAACAATCAACATCAAGACTTCCGCTGACGACGCCGTGGTGAAAGGCATAAAGGTAAGCACCGACGAAGCCAAGGTGAAAGACGGACGCCTCTACAAGACCGACAACACAGCCGACGGCAACACCTTCAGCATTCCTCTCACAGGACTTGTACCTGGCAAGACATATTATTATGTGGCCTACGCTCAGGTAAACTCCGAAGAGAAGTACGGCGAAGTGAAGAGCTTCACCACTCCAGAGCAGACAGTGGAGTTTGTTGACCTCGGCCTCTCGGTAGAATGGGCAACTGTAAACGTGGGTGCCGCCAAGGAAACAGAAGCCGGCGGACTCTACGGCTACGGCGACAACACCCTCTTCAACGTCTCTACACTGGCTTCCGACTATGTAGCCACTGACATCAAGGGCACAGAGTACGACCTCGCTTCAATGTTCATCCCCGGTGCATTCACTCCATCGAAAACCGAGATGCAGGAACTGCTCGACAACACCACACACGAATACATCGTTCGCGACGGTGTCACGGGATGCCTCTTCACCGCAGCCAACGGCAACAGCATCTTCCTGCCTATGGCCGGAACACGCAAGGGAACCGACATGAGCGACGAGGGTACACTCGGAGCCTACTGGACATCAACTGTTGACGACGTCGACGGCGACCACGCATGCGCTCTCACTCTCTCTGAAGGCAACACAAAGGTAAGCAGCGCCAACCGCTACGAAGGCCTCTCTATCCGTGCCGTGCGCACACCTAACCGCCCGATGAATCTGCAGTATCTCTACAAGACATGGAACATTGACCTCGACGCCGACGGCAAGTGCGCCGTCTGGGACGGACCTCTCTACTACTACGGAACAGACGACAGCTGGAACACCGTGACCAACGGTTACAAGCTCGGCGACGGACACGACTCATGGAGCTGGTGCCCAGTATACTCTGAGAACACATGGCTCGCTACGCCTAAGGATTTCGGTACCATGACCTTCAACGAGAACGGCACCGTGGTAATCAACGACAAGGGCAACAACCAACACTATGAAGGCACCTTCACTGTAGACACAGAGAACCATACAATCACTCTCAACGGTGCAAAGATTCTGCACCTCGACAACTTCGACAACATCGTGTCCAACTGGAGCACACAGCTCAAGGTGCTCTCGCTCTCGGAAGACGGACTGCAGATTGGCGCCGTGCGCGACCAGAACACCGACGAGGGTCCCTGCCTGCTCGTGCACAACTATGCCAACGCTGCCCTCGTGAGCGGCAACGGCAAGAATCTCACCATCGACAACTCGAAACTTGTTGTTGGCGACATCGAGGACAACGGCAACCTGCGCATTGAGCTCTACAACGAGTATGGATCAAGCAAAGGCAACTCTTGCATCGATCCTTCAGCCCTGTCGTTCTCAAAGTCGCTTGCCGTGACGTTCAAGCTCAGCGGCGTGCAGCTGAAGGACGGCGCAACAGGCCAGTACAATGCTGCCCTCTCTTATGCCAGCAACGACTGGAGCGTGAGCTACTGGGGCGGAACAGCCAAGCAGGACGCTCTCGTCAACGGCGACGGCACATACACCGTATGGATGCCAACATCAGCAGCTGCTTCAGGAGCAATGGTATTCGTGGTCGACATCAAGGGCTTGGCTGCAGACCTGACCGACGTCAGTGCAGTGAAGGCTGAGATCGTGAGCGTAACCACAGATGCCGACATCGAGCAGAATTTCTGCAAGACTATCAACGTAGACAGTTCAAAGCTCAAGTTCAACAACAAGGACGGCAACGGCACCGACGGACGCATCGAGATCTACAACGAGTATGGCGACACCAAGGCTGATCCGGGCGTATCGCAGAGCGACATCTCGTTCAACGGCCGCATGTGCATCACCTTCACCATCTCCGGCATCGACGGCAACCTTAACGGTGACGCTACCAAGGACTACAAGGCCGACCTCAGCTATGCAGCAGCAAGCTGGGCACCATCTTACTGGGGTGGCGGCATCGGCACAGCCCAGGTGACAGGCGACGGCACTTACACCGTCTATGCCGACATGGGCAACGACGACTGCTCTGGCGCTGTGGTATGGACCATCGAACTCTATGGTCTGTGGAAAGACCTCGCCGATCCTACCAAGGTGAACGTCCACATCGACGAGGTGGCAGTTGAGCCCATCAAGAGATAAAGGCACGGAATGAAGAAAATCATTATGGTCATGGCAGCGGCACTCCTTCTTGCAGGATGTACTCAGAAGCAGAAGAATGCCGCTGCCGGCACTGACAACCAAGAGGTAGTGGCCGACAGCGCAACTGTCGGCCAAGCCTTTGACAGTCTCGTAGTGGCCGAAAGCCGCGCCCAAGCCGACCCGGCCTTTGCACAAAGCCAACAGTACGCCGAAAGCCACGACGAGTTTGAATCAGCTGTCGACCAGCTCACACAAGGCATGAGCGATACCGACAGGCAACTGTATCTCCTCAACTGTGCCGTGACGGCTTTCGACCGCAACTCCCGCTATTTTGCCACACATACCAGCGAAATGGCTGACCCGGCCAACCAGCGGCGCATGGCTCTCTACGGACAGAAAATAAAGGAATACCGTCAGGCACTGATCACCAGCCATCTGGACAGCTGTCAGCAACGGCGGCTCGATTCACTCAATGCAAAGATACATTTCTAAGATAACACAAACCGCCTTACAGCATGAAAATACTCAAAACACCACTACTATTGCTGATGATGATCTTCGGCATCCTGGGGCTCGCCTCATGTTCAGATGAGACCATCGAAAATGGCAGCGTCAATATTCCCGACGGCATCACCATCAGCGACAACTATGTGACCAACGGCGTCACAGTGGCCAAGACCGGAGCAACACTGAAGATCTCCGCACAGTCGAAGAACGACATCACTGCCACATCATCGGCCGACTGGATCACCATCTCAAAGGGTCAGACCACACAGACCATGTCGGTCACTCCCTTCACCGTCACCATCGGCGAGAATCCCAACACCGACGACCGCACGGCGCAGATCACCTTCAGCGCCGGCTCTGACACCAAGACCATCAGCGTGACTCAGATTGCCAAGACCGGTCTCGTGGTAAAGACTCCTACCTTCAGCGTACCGGCAGAAGGCGGCAACATCACCGTGGAGCTGTCGGCCAACGAGGACTACCAATACGAAATAAGCGACTCGTGGATCACCAAGAGCGCCACACGCGCCTCAATGACCGACCACTCCGAGACATTCACCGTAGCCAAGAACGCCAACCCCGACGCACGCACAGCCACCATCACCTTCATGGTTGAAGGCTTGGCCGAAGCCGTCACCGTCAGTCAGGTTGCCGGCGCCAAGAGCGACGACATGAGCATGACAGCTGCACAGGTGTCTTCACTGATGTACCCCGGATGGAATCTGGGCAACACCATGGAAGGCGGCAGCAACTCCAACAACTGGAAGAACGCCGGCATCGGAGGCGAGACATCATGGCAGGGCACCAAGACAACACAGCAGATCATCGACCTGGTCAAGGCACAGGGCTTCAAGAGCGTGCGCATACCGTGCGCATGGGTGATGGGACACATCACCGACGAGGCCAACTGCACCATCGACGCCACTTGGATGAAGCGCGTCAAAGAGGTGGTGGGCTACTGCCTGTCGAGCGGTCTCTATGTCATCATCAACCAGCACTGGGACGGCGGATGGCTTGAGCACGACGGATTCACAGCCAACACCGATGTGGAGACCAAGACTGCACAGCTCACCAAGATCTGGACACAGATTGCCACAGAGTTCCGCGACTACGACGAGCATCTGCTCTTCGGCGGTCTCAACGAGCCGGGTGTCGGCGGCAAGGCTACCGACGACGGCGCCATCATCTCTGTCGACAAGATGTCGGAGCGCCTTGCCACTTATGAGAACGCATTCATCAAGGCCGTACGTGCAACAGGTGGGAACAACGCCCAGCGTGTGCTCATCGTGCAGGGACCGAACACCAATATCGACAATTTCTGCGACAACAACTATATGTCGAAGATCTCCGATACCGCCACCGACCGTCTGATGGTAGAGGTACACTTCTACGATCCGTACCAGTTCACGGGAATGGAATCGGATGCCGACTGGGGCAAGATGTTCTACTACTGGGGCAACGGCAACACCGGTTCTGATGCCAACCGCGTAACTCCTTCGAAGTGGAACGAGGACTATGTGTCTGCACAGATGAAGAAGATGAAGACCAACTTCGTAGACAAGGGCTACCCGGTACTGATCGGTGAGTTCGGCGCCAACCAGCGCTTCGCCATAGGCAGCGACGCAGCCCACGACGCTTCAATCAAGTCTTACTACAAGGCTGTAACCAAGTACGCCATCGAAAACGGTTGCGTGCCTGTGGCATGGGACACCAACAACACTTCTTTCCCAAGCATGACAATCTTCAGCCGCAGTGCCCTCAGCGTGTTCAACAACAACATGCTCGGCGGCATACAGGAAGGCGTAAAGGGAGCCCAGTGGCCAAAATAAGACATTGAGCCGATAACACCAACAGAATAAAAAAAAGAGGAAGGAAGCCACCTACGGCTTCCTTCCTCTTTTTGGGGTCTATGTTGATTTGTATGGGTGAAATATTGCGTTATAATCTTTCCTATTGATTTTTACCACACGAATCAACATATAACCTAAAATATTAATGAGAGATTAACGAATGATTAATGATGATTACACGTTCAAAACAACTTAACATTAATCGCCGTTAATCTTCCGTTAATCCGACATTAATCTTTCTTTGTGTTTTCACGCAGAGTCGCGGAGAATATTGAGCCGCTGAGCCAATTGAGCCACAG
>CAZXGQ010000119.1:0-9610 GCA_964640415.1 uncultured Prevotella sp. | reverse complement strand
CTGAACGGAGGTCACCCTCCACTTTGAATTCAGCGCCGATAATCTCACGGATCTTGGCAGCCTGATCGTCAGTCCACTCGCTGACCTTCAGGTCACGGCTCACACCTGCCTTATCCAATATCTTTGCTGAACTACTTCGACCTATACCATAAATATAAGTCAATGCGATCTCGCCACGCTTGTTCTGGGGCAAGTCTACTCCAACAATTCGTATTGCCATTAGTTGAAATAAATTGAATAAAAACTTAACTTTTTGTTTAAATAACGCGTTGTTTTTGCTTAAAAGCGTACAAAAGTAATAAGAAAACTTCAAACAGCTTTCTCATTACCCATAACTTTACGCAATTTTAACGTTTAACCCTGACGCTGCTTCATCTTAGGGTTCTTCTTGTTGATGACAAACAGGCGACCCTTACGACGAACGATCTTGCAGTCGGCTGAACGCTTCTTGATGGATGTTCTTGTCTTCATATTTGTAAGTGTAAAAAATATGATGTTCTATTTATATCTGAACTCTATCCTTCCCTTAGTGAGGTCGTAAGGGCTCATCGCAACCTTGACCTTGTCACCTGGGAGTATCTTAATGTAATGCAGACGCATTTTACCCGAGATATTGGCGATGATTTGTACTCCATTCTCAAGCTCAACGCGGAACATGGCGTTGGACAAGCTCTCTATTACTGTGCCGTCCTGCTCTATTGCTGACTGTTTTGACATAAAATTTATTTAACCTTTATCGATGTTCCAAAGAAAAATTGAATAGGTCTGTGTAGGACACCAAACCTTGAAAAGGCCCTCCATCAGGATTCCAATGGAGAGCCAATCCTGTATATCATTCATCCGTCTTCGGAAACATATGTCCAAAGACCATATTAATATGCACTTACAGCGCCAGCCTTACGGGTGTGACCAGAATTCAACAGTCCATCATAGTGACGCATCAAGAGATAAGACTCTATCTGCTGCAGAGTGTCAATAACAACACCCACCGTGATAAGGAGGGAAGTACCTCCGAAGAACTGAGAGAATGCCTGTTGAACGTTAAGCAAGCCTGCCAATGCCGGCATGATAGCGATGAAAGCAATAAACAGTGAACCTGGGAAAGTGATGCGAGACATGACGGTGTCGATATACTCGGCTGTGTCATGACCAGGCTTGATTCCAGGAATAAAACCGTTGTTGCGCTTCATATCCTCTGCCATCTGTTGAGGATTCATTGTGATGGCAGTATAGAAGTAGGTGAAGGCTACGATCAGGATAACGTAGACGATGTTGTAAACAAGGCTGCGGTTATCCATCAAGTTGCGAACCAACCAGCCTGATTCACTGCTCTGATACTGAACAATAGCCAATGGGATGAACATCAATGCCTGAGCAAAGATGATAGGCATCACGTTGGCAGCGAAAAGTTTCAGAGGAATGTACTGGCGTGCACCACCCACTTGCTTGTTGCCGACAAGGCGCTTCGCATACTGCACAGGGACCTTACGGGTACCTTGTGTCAGAAGTATAGAAGCGCAGATAACAGCGTAGAGAATTAGAATCTCGGCGATAAACATTACAAGACCACCGCCGGAAATGGCAGTAAACCTTGAGCTAAGCTCCTGGACGAATGCCTGGGGAAGTCTTGCAATGATACCAATCATGATGACCAATGAGATTCCATTTCCGACTCCCTTGTCAGTGATACGCTCACCCAACCAAAGGATGAACATAGAGCCTGCCGCAAGAATGACAGTAGCCGGAATCATAAATACACTCCAAGATATGCCGCTTGCAAGAGCCGAGCTTGCTTGCATCTTGAGGTTTATAAGGTAACTCGGTGCCTGGAACAGCAAGATTGCCACCGTAAGCACACGAGTGTACCATTGTATTTTCTTTCGACCGCTCTCACCCTCACGCTGCATCTTCTGGAAATAAGGCACAGCGACGGCAAGAAGCTGCATGACAATGGAAGCTGAGATGTAAGGCATAATACCAAGCGCAAAAATAGATGCGTTGGAAAATGCTCCACCAGAGAACATGTCCAGCAGTGACATCAAGCCACCCTTGGTTTGCGACTGAAGTTGATCAAGCTTGGCGGGATCGATACCCGGAAGCACAACGAATGATCCGAAACGGTAGATAGCCGTAAACAGGAAAGTAACGAGAAGCCTCTGACGAAGATCCTCAACCCTCCAACAGTTCTTTAGTGTCTCAATTAGCTTTTTCATTATTAAAGTTTTGTTGCATTACCACCGACTGCCTTGATAGCTTCCTCAGCAGTCTTAGAGAAGGCGTGGGCTTCGACGTCAACCTTAGCTTTCAGCTCGCCGTTACCAAGAATCTTGACAAGCTCCTTGCCGTTTGTAAGGCCAGCAGCTACAAGCTCCTCGATACCGATCTTAGCGAGGTTCTTCTCCTCAGCGAGCTTCTGAATGGTTGAGAGATTCACTGCGAAGTACTCCTTATGGTTGATGTTCTTGAAACCGAACTTAGGAACACGACGCTGCAAAGGCATCTGACCACCTTCGAAACCAATCTTTCTCTTGTAACCGGAACGAGCCTTGGCACCCTTGTGACCACGTGTAGAAGTACCGCCCAGACCTGAACCAGGACCACGGCCAATACGACGACGTGAGTGAGTAGAGCCGGCTGCCGGCTTCAATGTATGTAATTTCATGATTACGTCTGTTTTTAAATGTTATTACTTAACGATTTCAACGAGATGGTGCACTTTGTGAACCATACCGAGATTGCTGGGAGTGTCCTCAATCTCAACAACTTGAGAAATCTTGCGAAGACCGAGTGCGAGAAGAGTTCTCTTCTGGTCTACAGGAGCGCCGATACGGCTCTTGATTTGCTTTACTTTGATTGTTGCCATTGTTTATAATCCCATTAACCGTTAAACACTTTGTCCATGGCGACACCACGCTCACCTGCTACAGTGTAAGCGTCACGCATCTGAGAGAGCGCGAGCACTGTTGCTTTCACCAGGTTGTGGGCATTTGATGAACCCTTAGACTTTGCAATCACATCGGTAACACCTACGCTCTCAAGAACGGCACGCATAGCACCACCGGCCTTCAGACCAGTACCGGCTGCAGCGGGCTTCAGGAGAACCTGGGCACCACCAAACTTCACTTCCATCTCGTGAGGAACTGTGCCCTTGAGCACAGGAACCTTGAAGAGATTCTTCTTGGCAGCGTCTGTGCCTTTCTGGATAGCAGCGGTAACCTCACCAGCCTTACCCAGACCATAACCAATCACGCCGTTGCCATCACCGACTACGACAATGGCAGCGAATGTAAAGGTACGACCACCCTTGGTAACTTTCGTCACACGGTTGATAGCAACCAGGCGGTCCTTCAATTCAGCGTCACTATTAACTCTTACTTTATTCATTGCCATAATCGATTAGAAATTAAGTCCACCCTTACGAGCACCGTCAGCAAGAGCCTGAACGCGGCCATGATAGAGATAGCCGTTACGGTCAAACACCACTGACTCTACACCAGCAGCCTTAGCCTTCTCAGCCAAAGCCTCGCCGACCTTCTCAGCCTGCTGAATCTTAGGAAGCTTCTCCAAGCCTAAAGAAGAGGCCGAAGCCAAAGTCTTGCCCTCTAAGTCGTTAATAACTTGTGCGTAAATCTGCTTGTTAGAGCGGAACACAGTAAGACGGGGACGCTCAGCTGTTCCCTTGACGTTCTTGCGAATGCGGAACTTTATCTTGATTCGTCTTTCTACTTTCTTTGTTGTCATGATTTCTTTGTCACTTTAAAAGTTACTTAGCTGCAGCTGTCTTACCAGACTTTCTGCGGATGACCTCACCCTTGAAGAGCACACCCTTACCCTTATAAGGCTCAGGCTTGCGGAAAGAACGAATTTTAGCACAAATTTGACCAAGCAGTTGCTTGTCTGCGCTCTCCAGTATAATCTGTGGGTTCTGGTTGCGCTCTGACTTTGTCTCAACCTTCACCTCGCCAGGGAGCTGGAGGAAGATTGGGTGAGTGTAACCGAGAGAGAACTCAAGGAGATTACCCTGGTTAGAAACACGATAACCGACACCGACGAGTTCGAGCTCCTTCTTGAATCCTGCGCTAACGCCAACAACCATGTTGTTGATCAAAGAGCGATAGAGACCATGGAAAGCTTGCTTCTGCTTGTAGTTGACAGGGCTGTTCTCATCCACCTCCAAGGTGATGTGACCATCTTCCTGAACCATCTTGATAGAAGGATCAAGATACTGTGAAAGCTCACCCTTGGCACCCTTAACGGTAACAACGTTCTCCTTTGCGTCGAAGTTGATAGTAACTCCAGCGGGAACACTAATTGGCAATTTACCTATTCTTGACATAACTTAAACCTCCAATTAATAGACGTAGCAAAGAACCTCACCGCCGATCTTAAGGTCAGCAGCCTCTTTGTTTGTCATGACTCCCTTAGATGTAGACAGGATTGCGATACCCAGTCCGTTAATAACTCTCGGCATGTCCTTGTAACCGGTGTAACGGCGAAGGCCAGGTGTGGAAACGCGCTTCAAGCTCTTGATGGCGTTCTCCTTTGTTTGCGGATCATACTTCAAGGCAACCTTGATAGTACCCTGAGGACCATCCTCGATGAACTTGTAGTTCAGGATGTAACCCTTCTCGAAGAGAATCTTAGTAATAGACTTCTTCATGTTTGACGCAGGAACCTCAACCACGCGGTGATGAGCCATGATTGCGTTTCTGAGCCGTGTCAGATAATCTGCTATTGGATCTGTCATAAAATAAAAATGTTTAATTAATCGGGACTACCCCGACAATATTAAATATGTGAGTGTCTCTTTAGAAACCTTTTAATTTAGTTGACAGCGCCGATGCCTTTTATGAATATAGCACAGTGCCGTCAACCAAAGGTAGAGTGTTTTACCAGCTGGCCTTTGTCACGCCGGGAATCAAGCCCTGCGAAGCCATCTCACGGAACTGGATACGTGAAATACCGAACTGACGGATGAATCCACGTGGGCGACCTGTAATCTTGCAGCGGTTGTGCTGGCGTATTGGGTCTGCGTTCTTTGGAATGGCCTGCAATTTACGAGCAGCCTCATAAGCCTCAGCGGGATCGTTTGAAGTAGCGATGATCTTCTTCAGAGCTGCACGCTTCTCAGCATAGCGGGCTGCGAGCTTGGCACGCTTTACCTCGCGAGCCTTCATTGATTCTTTTGCCATATCTCTTTAATCGTTTTTAGCGTTTTTGAAAGGAAGGCCGAATGCCTTAAGCAGAGCGAAACCCTCCTCATCAGTATTGGCTGATGTGACGAAAGTGATGTTCATACCCTGGAGGCGGTCCACCTGGTCGATGTTGATCTCAGGGAAGATGATCTGCTCATCAATACCGAGAGTGTAGTTGCCGCGTCCGTCAAACTTAGAGTTGATACCCTTGAAGTCGCGGATACGAGGGAGAGCGATCTTCACGAGACGCTCGAGGAACTCGTACATGCGCTCACGGCGGAGAGTTACCATCACGCCGATAGGCATCTTCTTACGAAGCTTGAAGTTGGCGATATCCTTCTTAGAGTATGTAGCCACGGCTTTCTGACCGGTAATGGCAGTGAGCTCGTTGATAGAAACATCAATGATCTTCTTGTCCTGTGTTGCATCGCCAAGACCCATGTTGATGACGATCTTCTTCAGGGCAGGAACCTGCATGGCAGAAGAATACTTGAACTGCTCTTTGAGAGCTGGAGCAATCTGCTCGTTATACTGTTTCTTTAACTGTGCTGTATCCATTACTTGATCTCCTCCCCTGACTTTTTAGCGATACGGATGACATTCTTGCCCTCGTGCTTAACAGCGATTCGGGTAGCCTTGCCACTCTTAGGATCGATAAGGCTGATGTTTGAGATATGAATAGGAGCCTCCATCTTGACGATTCCTCCTTGAGGATTCTTTGCAGAAGGCTTCGTGCTCTTAGAAACCATGTTAACACCCTCAACGATGGCACGGTTCTCTTTCACAAGCACCTTGGTCACTTTACCCGTCTTGCCCTTGTCGGAACCGGCAATGACGATGACGTTGTCGTCTTTCTTGATATGTAACTTACTCATTACTTCTTTCATTTAAAAGATTAAAGAACCTCAGGTGCGAGTGACACGACCTTCATGTTGACAGCGCGGAGCTCACGTGCGACAGGGCCGAAGATACGGCTGCCACGGATTTCGCCGGCGTTGTTGAGCAACACGCAAGCATTGTCGTCGAAACGGATGTATGAACCGTCAGCGCGACGAATCTCTTTCTTGGTGCGAACGACTAAAGCCTTAGATACCGCACCCTTCTTCAGGTCGCTGCTGGGCAGGACGTTCTGGACAGCAACAACTATAACGTCGCCGACACTTGCGTAACGACGGCCTGTACCACCGAGCACACGGATGCACATTGCCTCACGAGCACCACTGTTGTCTGCTACTGTAAGTTTTGTTAATGCCTGTATCATAATTACTTAGCCTTTTCTACGATTTGTACTAATCTCCACCTCTTGGTCTTTGAAAGTGGACGAGTCTCCATAATCTGGACAGTATCGCCCATGTGAGCCTCGTTCTTCTCGTCGTGAGCGTGATACTTCTTCGTCTTCTGGACGAACTTACCATAAATAGGGTGCTTCTCCTTGAACTTAGCTGCAACAACGATGGTCTTGTCCATCTTGTCACTGATAACGACACCCTGTCTTACTTTTCTTAAATTACGTGTTTCCATTTGTGCCATTACTTGTTAAGTTCCCTTTCGCGAAGCACTGTCTTCATGCGTGCAATATCACGACGCGCAGCTTTGATCTGTGACGGATTCTCAAGCGGGGAAATCTGATGGTTGAGCTTAAGCTGCTTGTAAGCTGCCTCAGATTGCGCCAGCTTCTCGCGCAAGTCCTTGTCGGCGAGTTCTGTGATTTCTTTGATCTTCATTATTATGCGTTTTTGTCGTAATCACGACGGATGACGAATTTTGTCTTCACTGGAAGCTTCTGAGCTGCCAGGCGAAGGGCCTCCTTGGCCACCTCGAGGCTGACGCCTTCCACTTCGAAGAGTATACGACCCGGAGTGATAGGAGCTACCCATCCTGCTGGATCACCCTTACCTTTACCCATTCGGACGTCTGCAGGCTTGCGGGTGATTGGCTTGTCAGGGAAGATACGAATCCACACCTGACCCTCACGGTTCATGTAACGGTTGACAGCTACACGAGCTGCCTCGATCTGGCGGCTGTCCAGCCATATGCTCTCAAGGGTCTTGATGCCGAACGAGCCGAAAGCCAGTTGCGTGCCGCGATGAGCGTTGCCTTTGTTGCCACGTCCATCCTGCGGCCTTCTATATTTTACTCTTTTTGGCTGTAACATTGTAGATGATTCTTTTAGCGATTATTGTTTCTACGGCGTCCGCCACGGTTGCGGCGATCACCATCGCGGCGTGAGCCACGGTCGTTACGTTCCTGCTGGAAGTTAGGAGCGAGCTCCTTCTTGCCATAGACCTCACCACGCATGATCCATACCTTGATGCCAAGGAGACCTACCTTCGTCAGGGCCTCAGTCTGGCAGTAGTCGATGTCGGCACGGAATGTGTGCAGAGGAGTACGACCCTCCTTGAACATCTCCTTACGTGCGATCTCGGCACCGTTGAGACGGCCTGTGATCTGCACCTTGATGCCCTCGGCTCCGGCGCGCATTGTGTTCTGCACAGCCATCTTGATAGCACGGCGGTAAGCCATGAGGTGCTCAATCTGGCTTGCGATGTTCTCGCCAACGATAGTTGCATCGAGCTCAGGGCGCTTCACCTCGAAGATATTGATCTGGATATCCTTCTTGTAAAGCTTCTTCAGCTCTTCCTTCAACTTGTCCACATCGTGACCAGCCTTACCGATGACGATACCCGGACGTGCGGTGCAAATAGTGATGGTGACGAGTTTGAGAGTACGCTCGATGATGATGCGTGAAACCTGGGCTTTCTCGAGACGCTTCTTCAGGTAAGTGCGGATCTGCTTGTCCTCTACGAGGTTGTCGCCGAAGTTCTTGCCACCGAACCAATTAGAATCCCAACCACGGATTATACCAAGACGGTTGCTTATTGGATTAACTTTCTGTCCCATTCTATTTAATCTTTATCGTCATTAGTTTTGGCATCCACGAACAAAGTGACGTGGTTAGAGCGCTTGCGGATTCTGTAGCCGCGTCCCTGCGGTGCAGGTCTCATACGCTTCATAGTTACGCCTTCGTCTACGAAGACCTTGCTGATGTAAAGTTCTCCGTCCTCAGCCTTGCGATCGTTCTTGGTCTCCCAGTTGGCGATAGCAGAGCGAAGAAGCTTCTCCACGTCCTGAGCGGCACGCTTCTTAGAGAACTTGAGCACGCCAAGAGCACGGTTTACCTCCATACCGCGAACCATGTCTACAACGTAGCGCATCTTGCGGGGAGAGGAGGGAACTCCAACGAGCTTGGCGAAGTATTGATTCTTACGGGCTTCCTTTAACTTTTCAGCCGCGTTATGTTTTCTTGCTCCCATTATGTTTGCTTGAATTTAATGCTTATCCCGATTACTTCTTGTTGTTACCGGTATGTCCACCGAAGCGACGTGTGAGGGCGAACTCTCCGAGGCGGTGACCAACCATGTTCTCAGTAATGTACACGGGGATAAATTTGTTACCGTTATGAACTGCTACAGTATGACCCACGAAGTCGGGTGAAATCATACATGCTCTGGCCCAAGTCTTGACAACGCTCTTCTTGCCGCTCTCGTTCATGGCAAGGATTTTCTTCTCGAGCGAGACATTAATGTACGGGCCTTTTTTAAGTGAACGACTCATAATTTGCTCTGTGTTTTAAGTTACTTCTTCTTAGCCCTCTCGATAATGTACTTGTTCGAGAGCTTCTTCGGTGCGCGAGTCTTGAGACCCTTAGCGTACAAGCCCTTGCGTGAGCGTGGGTGTCCACCGCTCTGACGGCCTTCACCACCACCCATCGGGTGATCAACAGGGTTCATGACAACACCACGGTTGTGTGGACGACGACCGAGCCAGCGTGAGCGACCAGCCTTACCAGACTGCTCAAGAGCGTGGTCTGAGTTGCCTACGCTGCCAACAGTAGCTTTACAAGCAGAGAGAATCTTGCGAGTCTCGCCTGAAGGGAGCTTGATGACGCAGTAGGAGCCTTCACGAGAAGTAAGCTGAGCAAAGTTACCAGCCGAACGAACGAGCAGTGCACCCTGTCCCGGACGCAACTCGATGTTGTGGATCACGGTACCGACAGGAATGTTGGCAAGTGGGAGGGCGTTTCCGACCTCAGGGGCTGCCTCAGCACCTGACATCAGCTTGTCGCCGACCTTCAATCCGTTAGGAGCAATGATGTAACGTTTCTCGCCATCTGCGTAGAAGAGAAGAGCGATACGAGCTGAACGGTTAGGATCATACTCGATAGTCTTCACTACAGCAGGAACACCATCTTTCTCTCGCTTGAAGTCGATCAGACGATACTTCTTCTTGTGACCGCCGCCAATGTAGCGCATGGTCATCTTACCGGTGTTGTTTCGACCGCCGGTTGAACGCTTACCGTAAACGAGAGACTTCTCTGGCACGGATGCAGTAATCTCCTCGAACGTGCCAATAAC
>CAZXGQ010000118.1:0-9849 GCA_964640415.1 uncultured Prevotella sp. | reverse complement strand
GTCACCAGCGGTTATGCAGAGTTTGCCCCCTTCGGGGACGTATATTCAAGCATAAGTACCTAAATCCGAAACTTCAATCTTTCACTATCTCCACCTCCTGCACGGGGTGGTGCACGGTGGTTTGCAGAGCAGGTTTGCAAGCCTCAGCCTTTTGCAGCCACGCCTGCTGCCGGGCGGCGGTGTAGCACTGGGCCGAAGCCGAAAGCGACACGACCGAAAGCGACAGGGCGACAAGGGATTTGAACAGAATCTTCATATAGTTCGGTTTTTTATTGAAAAGGCGGGTTCCGAACTGCTTTTACATTATTCAGGAACCCGCCTTTGCGATTGGTTATCAGAAGTTGATGTGGGTGGCAAACTCCACGGTGAACGGACGGATATAGGTTCCAGCCATCACGTAGTTCTTGTATGCCGACACGTCCTCGATGAGGTCGGCTGCACCGATGCTGCCCGAACAACCCTTCTGGTTGAGGAAGTTGACGAAGTTGACCGAGAAGCTCACGTGCTTGTTCATGTTGTAGTCCACTCCGCCGAACGACTCCCAGCGGCCGTTGAAGTAGAGCGAGTTGGTCTTGTTGATGTACTGCTTGCTCTGATAGCGGAAGCTGGCCCAGATGCGGAACTTGTTAATTACATAACTCGGGTCGAGCTCGATTATTGTCTTGCTGACGCCCGTTGTTGTCTTGTCGTTGAAATTATAGCTCTTTGTAGTGCCGTCTTCGAATGTGGCGTTGACGTTGAAGTTCTTGTACTTGGGGCTCTGCAGGGTGAGCAGTCCGTGGAAGGTGAATCCCTTGAACGGTGTGAGCACGAGGTCGGTGGTCCATCCCATGGTCTGCACGTCGTTGGTGATAGGTATGGTCACCACGTCCGACGAGTTGTTGGGGTTGGTAAACTGTGTGCGGCTCTTGTAGTTGCTCTGCGAGATTATTGAGACCTGCGAAACGAGCTGCAGCCACTTGTTGTTCCAGAATATTCCGGCGCGTCCGAAATGTATGTTCACGGCGTCGAGTATAGGCATGTAGGCACCGGCGAAGTCCTGCGACTCAGGATGCTGCATGGCGTAGACATATTCAGCCACCACTCCGAATCCGTGGGCGATGGTGTACCGGCCGTTGATTGTAGCGGCAGGGTTCACCCAGTGCTTGCTGAAGTTGGTCACGCGGCCGTTCTTGACGCAGTAGTTCACGGTGCGCTCGTTTTCGGGATAGGTAGGCGTCTCGTCGGTTGCGTTGAGATAGGCCATGGCATTGCGGCCGCCCACCGAATAGTATTCGCCGCGCACTCCTGCCGAGAGCCACAGGCGCTTGGTCACCTGCCAGTCGTCGGAGAGGTAGAGGGCGAACTTGGTCTCGTGAGTGTCGTAGTATTCGCCGCCCGTGTTGGCGCCGAACTCCTGCTTGCCATAGTGGTTGAGCCAGGCGGGATCAGCCTCCACGGTGTGGGCATACACGCCGGTGTTGGCCTTGATGCCCTGCTGGTTCCACCAGATGTTGGCACCTATGCGCCAGCTGTGTGCATGGTTCTTGCTCTTGCCGGTGAGCTCGGCGGTGGTGAGCCAGTCGCGCTCCTGGGCTATGTCGTGGAGCATGTATCGGCTGTTGTACAGTCCGGTGAACGTCTCGCCGGCCTTGTGTCCCTTGTAGTCGTAGGCGTAGGTGTAGCCGTCGGCTTCGGTGGCTGTGCCCGTTCCGGCCAGTGCCATCGTAGAGTAGTTGCCGCGGGCGTAGTTGTATTTCGTCGTGACGTCGAGGTTCATGCCGTTGAGGAAGGTGTAGTTGAGGTTGGCGGTGACGCTGTTGTCGAGCGCACTGGCATTCTTGCGGTAGAACGACTTCTCCTCGCCCGTCATCACGTCGACGAACGTTATCTCGCTGTTGGCCGGCAGGAAGCCGTCCTTGCCCAGCCGGAACCCGTTGTATTCCTTCACCGATCCGTCGCCCACATAGACGAACGGTCCGTAGGAGTCGCTCGGGCTCTTCGAGTAGGAATAGCGGTAGAAGACGTTGAACTTGCCGCGTCCGTCGTTCCATTCCTTCGACACCGAAGCCTTGATCATCTTCATGTCGGTGGCATAGGTCACGTCGGCGAGCTTGTTGGTGCCAGGGTCGTGGTTGACGTAGGCTCCGACAGAGTAGCTCCAGCCTTTGGCTATGGGTCCGGCGAGCGACAGGTCGAAGCGCTGCAGGCCGTAGATGTTGGTGGTATAGTTGGCGTGGCCTTCAAACTCCTTGCCGCCGGTGCGGGTGTTGGATACCACGGCATAGTTGACGGCTCCGTTCTTTATGGCGCTCTCGCCGAGCGACATCACGCCCACGTTGCTGTGCTGGGCGCATCCCGTCCAGAAGAGGTAGGGCAGGCATGGCCATATGCTGTAGCTCACGGGCAGACCGTCTTCGTAGATGGTGGCGGAGAGGCTTGAGGGCAGACCTATCGAGATCTGGCGCGGCTGGTTGTCGCTGGATGCGTTGAGCATCACGTTGCGGTTTTTCACCTCCTTGGTCTCGGGCACCGAGTCTTTTTCTATTTCGTCTTGGGCCATGGCCATAGCGGGCGACATTACGGCCGCTGCCATGAGCATGTGTTTGATATAACTGGTTTTCATCATTTTTGGTTTTTTGTTTGTAAACTTGTCCGGAGAAAGTCCGGACAAGCTGGAATATAGGTTGCTTTATTTTGTTTCCTTCTCAAGGCATGGATGCACCGTTTCGGTCACCTTTGCCTCCTCGGTCACCTCGGCGGTGAGAGGCTTCTGGTCGGCAGCGTTCTGCGCCACCATCACGCGATAGGTGCCGCCCTCCACCTGCCACTGGCTGGCTGTCTCGTTGAACGATGCCAGACTGTTGTAAGGGATGCTGATCTCCACCGTCTCGCTCTCGCCGGGGTTCAGCTTCCCGGTCTTGGCAAAGCCTTTCAGCTCGCGTGCGGGCTTGTCCATATCATTGCCGGGAGCTGCCACATAGACCTGCACCACCTCCTTGCCGGCCACCTTGCCGGAGTTCTTCACGTTCACCTTCACACTGATGTTGCCTGCCACGTCGGTCGTCACTTCAGGCTTTCCGTATTTGAAGGTGGTGTAGCTCAGTCCGTAGCCGAAGGGGAACGCCACGCTCACATTCTTTGTGGTATAGTAGCGGTAGCCCACATACACGCCGTCGTTGTACTCGGTGTAGTCGAAGTTCTTGCGGTCGCCTGTGGTGCGCACGTCACGGAATCCGCGGAGCGCCTCGGTGAGCTGGTCATCGCTGATGTTGTCGGGTGTGGGGAAGTCGTCTTTCGAAGGCACGTCGTTGTAGCTTGCCGGCCATGTCATGGGCAGACGGCCCGACGGACTCTCCTTGCCCGTGAGGATGTCGGCCACTGAGTTGCCGCCCTCCTGGCCGGGAAGCCATGCTGCGAGCACTGCATCAGGGCCGTCGGTCCAGCTCTTGGTCTCTATCACGCCACACACGTTGAGTATGACGATGACCTTCTTGCCGGCCTTGTGGAAGGCGGTGCACACATTGCTCACCATCTGCTTCTCGGCATCGGTGAGGTTGAAACCGCCGGAGATGAAGCGGTCGGCAAACTCGCCCGAGGTCTTGCCGATGGTGATGACGGCAGCGTCGTTGCTCTTGGCGGCCTGCTGCAGCTGGGCGACATCGAGCGTCATCTCGGGGATGAGATGCTTGGGCATGAGCGAAGCAAACTTGTTGTCCGACTTCGGCATCTTGGCCGTGGCCTCGGGAATGTATTTCTCGTAGGCGGCCTTCACGTTGGCATCGATGTTAAGGCCGGCGTTCTGCAGACCGTCGATGAGGTTCACCACGTAGGCGTGGTTGACGTCGCCCGAACCTGTTCCGCCGGCGATGAAGTCGTAGGATGTGCGGCCGAAGACTGCCAGGTTCTTCACCTTATTGTCAATGGGCAGCGTGTTCTTGAAGTTCTTGAGCAGCACCATGCCCTCCGTGGCAGCGCTGCGCGTCACTGTGGCGTGGGCGTTCAGGTCGGGGTTGTTGTCGCAGGTGTAGCCCTGGAAGCGCGGTGTGCGCATGATGTATTCAAGGATGTGCTTCACGTTGCGGTCGAGAATCTCCATCGAGAGGTTGCCGTTCATCACGGCTTTCTTTATATCCTCGCGCTGCTTCAGCTTGCCCGGCATGAGCAGGTCGTTGCCGGCCTCCATCTGTGCCGCGGCGTTCTGGCCGCCATACCAGTCGGTCATCACCATGCCCTTGAAGCCCCACTCGTGGCGCAGGATCTCGGTGATGAGGTCGCAACGCTCGCTGGCCATCGTGCCGTTGATCTTGTTGTACGACGTCATTATGGTCCAGGGCTGCGATTCCTTGACCACTATCTCGAAGGGCTTGAGATAAATCTCGCGGAAGGTGCGCGGACTGCCTATCACGTTGTTGCTGGTGCGGTTGGTCTCCTGGTTGTTGAGTGCAAAGTGCTTGACCGATGTTCCCACGCCGTTGCTCTGCACGCCGTTCACCATCGAGGCGCAGATCTTGCCGGCAAGCAGCGGGTCTTCGGAGTAATACTCGAAGTTGCGGCCGTTGAGCGGGTTGCGCTGTATGTTGGTGGCGGGGGCGAGCAGCACGTCGGCACCATAGTGCTTAACCTCGTCGCCCATGGCCTTGCCCACGTTGTAGACCAGCTTGGTGTTCCATGTAGAACTCATCACCGTTTCGATGGGGAAATGGGTGCAGTAGAACGTCTTCGATGTGCCCTCGCGTGTGGGGTTGATGCGCATACCGGCAGGACCGTCCGACAACACCGTTGCGGTTATGCCCAACCGCTCCACGGCGTTGGTCTCGCCGGCAGCTCCCGGCACTTTCGCAGCCGAACTGCCGATAGTGGCAGAAGCGTCGGAGGCTTCCTTGCCCGTGTTGCCTACTACAATATCAATCTTCTCGTCGAGCGTCATCGCGCGGATAACTTTGTCGATAGGGTCGACTCCCAATTTTGGGGTTTGTGCCTGTGCGCCCAATGCCATTGAGGCGGCACATGCCATGATAAAAATAGGTTTCTTCATAAAATTAATTTGGTTTTCTGAATCCGCCGCAAAATTAATCAATATATGTAGGCGCTGTATGGCGTTGTAAACGCAAAAGTAAGGTGGTTTGAAATTCAAGCCGCTGTGTTTCCGGCAGTTACGTTTCCTGCAGTAACGTGCAAGGTAAACTCTTCCGACGGGGGCTATAAGGCAAAAAGTGCACAGCAATGCTGAAAAGTCTGCGCCATAATGTTGCTCTTCATAAAAATATGGTTACATTTGCAGCAAATAATCTTCCATGTTGAACATCTATCATTGAATATGCGAAAACTGAAACTCTTGCTGGCCATCATCGTGGCCTGTGCCGCACATCTGCAGGCCCAGACAATAGACCTGGAGAAAGACCTGCAACAGCTCGACGAGGCCGTGGCCAACCACCAGACCTACGACAGGCAGAAGCTGCAGAACATAGCGGCGTGGAAGAAAGAAGCCTACGGCTGCGTCACCGCACAGGAACAGTACAACTATCTGAAGCATCTCTGCGACGAATACATGAAGTTTGACCCCGACTCCGCCGCATTCTACGCCCGGCGCTGCATCGAGGTGACGGAGAAAGCGGGGCTGCGCGACCTCAACCTTATGTCGCATATCGATGCCATCTACCTCACCGTATGCCGCGGCGAGGTGATGACGGCCGAACGCATGCTCGAAAAGCTGCCGCCGATAGAGCAGATGCCCGCCAACGCCCAGATGAAACTGGCCATGGCCATGATGGAATACCAGATGAGGGTATATCTGAAAGGATTTGCCGAAAAGCAACGCCCGAAAGAGGAAGACATGAAGAACACGTGGAAGAAATACAGCCCCTATCTGCCCGACAACCTGTGGCAGAAGCACTACTACCGCACCCACCTCACCAACGACCGCACCGACCGGCTGCTTCTGGCCGACCTCAAGCATACCGCGCAGCCGTCGATAAAGGCCGCCATGCTGTATGTGGCGCTGTCGTCGCAGAGCCAGGCGCAGGGAAAGATCAACGAGTGTCTGCACTACCTCATACTATCCGCCATCAACGACATAAAAAGCAGCAACCGCGAAGCATCGTCGCTTGTATATCTGATGAACAACGACAACCTGCCGCTCGACGTCGACCGGGCGTTCAGGTACATCATGCTGTGCACCGAGAATGCAAAGGCCTTCAAGGATGTGGGCCGCAGCTATGAGATAACCAAAGCCCATGCCCGCATCACCAAGGCTTATCAGGCGCAGCTGCAGCACTACAACCATGTGTGCCAGGTTGTGATAGGGCTGCTCGCACTGGCCGTGGTTGTTATCGTGGTGCTGCTCGTCGTTGTCGTGAAACGCCGTCGCCGCCAGGCCGTGCTGCTGAAAAAAGTGGAAGACATGAACGCACGGCTGGAGCAAAGCGTAGAGAGCGAGCTGAAGGCACAAGAGAAACTGAAGGAGAGCAACGCCCGACTGCGCAACGAGATAGCCTATCACAACAAGAACTTCATCAATGTCTACCACCTTGTAACCAAGTATATAGCCGGCGTGCAGGCATTCAAGAAGTCGACCTACAATCTCATAACCACCGGAAAGGTGGACCAGGCACGCAAGGAGCTGAACCGCACGGGCGATACCGACCAGTATCTGCAAAGCTTCTTTGCCCATTTCGACAAGGCGTTCCTGCTGTCGCACCCCGACTTCATCAGCCGCTTCAACGCCTTGCTGAGGGACGACTGCCAGATCATTCCTGCCGAACCCGACACCCTGACACCCGAACTGCGCATCTACGCCCTGGTGAGCATGGGCATAACCGACAGCGTGAGCATTGCCGAGTTTCTGCACTACTCCACGCAGACCATCTACAACTACCGTCTGAAGGTAAGGCACGGGGCACGCATCCCCGAAAAGACCTTTGCCGACACCGTGGCAAAACTCTATTCGGAGGAGTGAGCACAACCGCTGAAGGCTTATTCCGGTCCACGAAGGGCACGCGCAAATAGCAATTCGCAAGACATGCGGCATGGATGCTTCGTGATCCATGACCTCTACTGTGTAGCGCCGTTTAACGTAAAACGGCGCGTTTTCTTTTTGAAATGTGATACAAACATGCTAAATTTGCAATGATATAGCAACTTTAGAAAGCAGACACATGGCAACATCACCCAATACTGAAGAACTCAAAAACGAGCTTGGCTCGCTGATATGGCGCATGGCCACCAATCTTGTGCATGGCGGCAAGGTGTCGCCGGTGCAGTTTATGGACTATACGCTCGGCGCGCTGTTCTACCGCTTCATCTCGGAGAACATCACCGACTACTGCAACCAGCTCATGGCCGACGCCGGCGTGCCCGATCCCGACTACGCCAACATGAGCGACGCCACGGCGGAGAACGCACGCAGGCAAATAATCAATGCCAAGGGTTTCTTCATCCTTCCGTCGCAGCTCTTCATAAATGTGGCCAATGCAGCGGCGAAGAACACGGAGCTGAACACCACGCTCGCCAACAA
This sequence comes from uncultured Prevotella sp., assembly GCA_964640415.1. Taxonomy (GTDB): domain Bacteria; phylum Bacteroidota; class Bacteroidia; order Bacteroidales; family Bacteroidaceae; genus Prevotella. The sequence goes on along the minus strand of CAZXGQ010000118.1, from coordinate 2,354 downwards.
CTTCAAGGCCATAGAGCAGAGCGCCATCGGCGAGGCGAGCGAGAACGACGTGAAGGGACTGTTCAGCAACTTCAACACCAACGACAACGGACTGGGAACAACTGTGACGGAGCGCAACCAACTGCTCACCACACTGCTCGAGAGCGTGCGCGACCTCAACTTCACCACCTACATTGAGAGCGGACTCGACGTGTTCGGCATCTGCTACGAACACCTTATTAAGATGTATGCCCTCAACTCGGGCACTAAGGGTGGCGAGTTCTACACCCCGAGCGAAGTGAGCTACCTGCTCGCCAAGATTGCCGCCTCGGGGCGAAAGACCGTGAACAAGGTGTACGACCCGGCATGCGGCAGCGGTTCGCTGCTGCTAAACTTCAACCTCGTGCTGGGCGCGAAGAATGTGGAAGACGGGTTCTACGGTCAGGAGATAAACCTGAAGACCTACAACCTGTGCCGCATGAACATGTTTCTGCACAACGTGAACTACGACCATTTCGACATCCAGCTTGGCGACACGCTGCGCAACCCTCTGCACACCAACGATGAGCCGTTCGATGCCATAGTGTCGAATCCCCCCTACTCCATTCCGTGGGACGGCGACAACGACGCTACGCTCATCAACGACCCGCGCTTCGCTCCGGCTGGAGTGCTCGCCCCGCGCTCCAAGGCCGACTTCGCCTTCACCATGCACATGCTGTCGTGGCTCTCGGCGCAAGGCACGGCAGCCATTGTGGAGTTTCCGGGCATTCTCTACCGCGGCGGTGCGGAGCAGAAAATACGCAAGTATCTGGTGAGCAACAACTATGTGGACACCGTTATCCAGTTGCCGCAAAACCTCTTCTTCGGCACGTCGATTGCCACCTGTCTGCTGATACTGAAGAAGAACAAGAGCGACAACCGCGTGTGCTTCATCGACGCCTCCAACGAGTTCGGGCACGAGGGCAACAAAAACAAGCTCACTGCCGACAACATCGACCGCATCTATCGCGCGTATATGAAGAAGGAGGAGGATGCCCACTTCTGCCACGTGGTGACCACAGCGGACATCGAGGCGGAGGACTTCAACCTCTCGGTGTCTACCTACGTGGAGCAGGAGGACACGCGCGAGAAGGTGGACATCGTGCAGCTCAACCAGCGCATAGCCGAGATAGTGGAACGCGAGCAGGTGCTGAGGACCGAGATTGATGCTATAGTGAAGGACTTGGAGGCATAAGCTATGGACAACGACTTTTCTTTGAACGGCTTGGCCATGCCGGCACTTCCCAGCAGCGGCAACCTGCTTGCTGATGCAAGGCTGATAATAGACGAAAGCCGCAAGGCGGCATACAGAGCCGTCAACGTGGTGATGCTGCAACGCAACTGGCTGCTCGGCAAGCGCATACACGAAGAGATTCTTGGCGGAAAAGACCGCGCCGACTATGGAGCTGAGGTCGTGAAAAACCTATCGAAGAAACTGACGGAGATCTACGGCAAAGGGTTTAACAAGAACAACCTGTATGGTTTCGTTTCTTTCTATAAGATTTTCCCGACACTGTCGGGAAAATCCGAATTGCTGTCATGGTCGCACTATTTGCTGCTTTTAGACGTTAAAGACGACGAGGCACGCCGCTGGTACGCCCACGAGGCATTCGCCGAAACATGGAGCGTGCGCACGCTGCGCCGCAACATTGCATCGCAATATTACTATCGGCTGCTACAGTCGCAAGACAAGAAGGCTGTTGCCGACGAGATGCACCATATCACAGCCACGATGCAGGGCGACAAGCTGGAGTTTGTGAAGAACCCAATGGTGGTGGAGTTTCTTGGACTTTCCCCAAACACCAACTTCACGGAGAGCAAGCTCGAAACAAGCATCATAACGCATCTGCAGCATTTCATCATGGAGCTTGGCAAGGGATATGCTTTCGTGGCACGCCAGCAGCATATACATACCGACATGGGCGACTTCTATATAGACCTTGTGTTCTACAACTACATCTTGAAGTGCTTTATGCTCATCGACTTGAAAACCACGCAGATATCGCACCAGGATGTGGGGCAGATGGACATGTATGTGAGGATGTACGACAGCCTGAAACGCACCGAGGGCGACAACCCGACAATAGGGCTGATACTCTGCTCGGAAACGAGTGCCGACATGGCACGCTACTCTATCTTGAAAGAGAACAAGCAGCTGTTCCAAGCCAAGTATCTCACTTTTCTCCCTACTGAGGAGCAGCTAAGGCAAGAGATAGAACAGCAAAAGGAAATATTCTTGATGCAACAAACTGAAAACAACGACAAAAAGGAGGAAAACGTATGAGCAAACTTGATGATATGATTAACCGACTGTGCCCAGACGGGGTGGAGGTTGT
>CAZXGQ010000117.1:0-9874 GCA_964640415.1 uncultured Prevotella sp. | reverse complement strand
GCCATAAATGCGATTTTCGTGCTGATTTTGAAACTCTACCTTGCTGGGCTGTCATATATACCATGAACTCTCATGGCTCCGCTCTCAAAGGCCGAAGGCCTCTCTCTGAAAGCTCTGTACCTCAAAGGTTCACCCTCAGCGGCTCAATAATCTCCGCGGCTCTGCGTGAAACAATCGGCAAAGACAAACCTCCTTACGGGTTGCGAACGATAACACACGAAGGGTACAACAACATGCGGGGCACGCCATGAGGGATGCGAATGCCGGCAAAATCGGCATTGACACAAAAATTATCGTTTGGCGGCATGCAAACCTTTGTTGTTACATTTATTTTGCTTAGCTTTGCAACCATCAAATTCTGTATGGACAAAGACAGCTCAACATATAAACAATACACATTATTATAATAATATGTACCGCCTAATCTTCATCCTTACTTCGTTTCTCTTCACCGCCGCCTTGCCATGCAGGGCTGGTATGGACTTCGACTATCTCAACCGGGTCTACGGCAACAGCAGCAAGAAAAAAGAGACAGCCAAAAGCATCAAGGGCTATCTTGCAGAGCTTGACAAGGCCCTCAAAGACACCACCCGCTACAACGCCGCCAAGCGCAAGCGCATCGAAGCCCTGGAAAGGCAGCTCCACACCATGCGTGCACCCCAAGAGCGCTTCAGGCTCCTGCTGGACCTGGAACGGGAATACAGAATCGTCAGCTTCCCCACCGCCTTGAGATACGCACAGATGGCAGAACGCGAGGCACGGAGCATGGGCGACCGCCAGGCATACGCAATGGTACGCCTCAGAGAGGCTGCGCTGCTCATCAAGGGCGGATACTTCAAGGAGTGCGACGACATACTTGACAGCATCGACAAAGCAGGGCTGTCGAGAGAAAACCTGTACAAATACTACAAGGTATCGTTCGACATGAACTTCGAAGGCGGTTTCGTGTTCCCCGACTGCCGCAACGCCAACGACCCCTACGCCATCGCCATGCGCTCGATATACAACGCCATGGTGAGGGATTTCCCCGACAGCGCATACGAACACACACGCATGAAACTGGAATACCACTTCCATCTGCTCGACTACAAGGCTGCCTACACCTATGCGCTTCAGCTCGTGGCGGCAGGCAAGCCGGGCACCGAAGAGTATGCCTACCAGCTGGGCAACGTGGGCTACAACAAGATGGGCGCGGGAGAGTTTGTAGACGCCGTGAAATACCTCACCGAGTCGGCAATAAGCGAGATAAAGCTCGGTTCAACGGAATATCCCGTGATGCGCAAGCTCACCGAACTGCTCACCGTGCTCAGCATGGACCGGGAAGCCTACCACTACAGCGAGGTGGGCATGGCCAATGCCAAGAGCTACAAGAGCATGTACCGCATATACGAGGTGTCGCAGTTTTACCCGATAGTGCACGAGCGGATGTTCGGCATAATAAACAAGCAGCGCTCGACGCTCACGGCTGCCATCGTCGTGCTCATAATCATGGCCATAATGCTGACACTGAGCTTTGCGTTCATCAGGAACCAATATGTGAAGATGCAGAAGAAGAACGCACTCATATCGCAGATGAACCTGCAGCTCGACGAGGCCAACAACATGAAGATAAACGCGCTCGGCAACCTTGTGGCGCAAATGGCGGCATCGAGAAAGGACACTGGCGAGTTTCTGAAGAAGCTGAACCGGCAACTCACCGTGGGCAACTACGCCGACGCGAAGGAGATGACGCAAAAGAGGCAGACGCACAACAGGGAACAAAACGAACTTATAGACACGCTCATACTGTCGATCTTCCCGCAGTTTGTAACGCAATACTACGAGCTGCTGATTAAGCCAGAGAACCGTCCGCAAAACCCGGATACCGGCAAGCTGACACCGGAGATGCGGCTCTTCGGCCTGATAAGGCTTGGCATAACGAGCAACGCCGAACTGGCAGAGAGCCTCAACTACTCGCTCAACACCATAAAGCACTACAAGACCATTGCCTTCAACGCCTCAAACTATACCAACGAGGAGTTTTACAAGCAGCTGATGAAGATACACTACGAGAAAACCGACCATAACGGTGGTGTATCAACGGGTGTACAACCAAGCCAGAGCTAAATCAGCAAACACTTTATTCTCAACAAGTTATATAAAATACACCGTCACACAGACGGTGTATTTTTTTATTTGTTATCATTTCTTGCCTAATTTTGCAACCGAAAACCAAGCAAGGTTGCAGACCAACTGGGAAACCATTCTAAATTCATAAAAACCATGAGAATAAAGCATCTTTTACTGTCAGCCGTAGCAGGCTGCATCGCCCTCGGCGCCCACGCACAGCAGAACGTGGGATTCCGCACCGCCAACATCAGTTCGCCGGTGGTCAACGCCGACAAGACCGTCACCTTCAGCATCGTTGCGCCAAAGGCTAAAACCGTGAGCGTGGCAGGCGACTGGGAAGCCAACGGCGGCAAAGGCACGCTCACCAAAGGCAAGAACGGCGTATGGAGCTACACCACGCCCACACTGCCTTCGGAGATGTACACCTACCGCTTCAACATCGACGGCGTGACGATCACAGACCCATTGAACTCGTTCACACGCCGCGACGTGGGCAACGTGTTCAGCATCTTCTTTGTCAACGGCGGCAATGCCGACTACTATCAGGTGCACAACGTGGCGCACGGCACCGTGCAGACCCTGTGGATGCCACAGCAGGGACTCAACAACACCTACCGCCGCATGAACGTATATCTGCCGCCCCACTACGACGAGAGCAACGCTTCCTATCCCGTGCTCTACCTGCTGCACGGCAGTGGCGGCGACGAGAACGCATGGCTCGACCTCGGATTCGTGAACCGCGTGATGGACAATCTCATAGCCGAAGGCAAGGCACAGCCGATGATCGTGGTGCTGCCAAACGGCAACGTGTCGGTGGATGCCGAGGCCGGCGAGACCGAAGACAACCTGAGCTATATGCCCGTGCTGACGAAGTTCCAGAAAGACTACAAGAACTCGCGCTTCGAGGCCGCTTTCCCGCAGATAGTGAGCTATGTTGACGGCAAGTTCCGCACCAAGGCCACGAAGAGCGGACGCGCCATTGCCGGACTCTCCATGGGCGGATTCCACACGCTGTTCATCTCTGCCGCCTTCCCCAACATGTTCGACTATGTGGGCCTCTTCTCTGCCGGACTCGACTATAAAGGCCTCGACATGACAAACGCCATATACAGCAACCTCAAGGGCAAGCTCCAGGCACAGAAGGAAGCCGGCTACAAGCTCTACTGGATTGGCGACGGCGACGAAGACCCATGGCTGCCGGGCGTGAAAGACCACATGAAGCTGATGGACAGCCTCGGCATGGCCTACACCTTCTACCCTGCCACACGCGGACACATCTGGGCCAACTGGCGCCAGTTCCTGCTGCAATTCGCTCCAAAACTCTTCAAATAAAAAAAACAATCACCTACATTACAAACCAAAAACCCACACACCATGAACACACATCTTACATACACCGGCAAGCTCGCAGCTCTGCTCTTCATGGCAAGCCTCGCGGCAAATGCATCGGCCACGACTGAGACCGACACCAAGAACAATGTTGACACCGAGATAAAGAACGAGACCGAGACAAAGAACGAGGTCAAGAAGGCCGAAGAGACCGCCCTGCAGCAACAAAAGAAAAGCTCGACGGAGCAGAGTTCCGACCGCGGCATCATGCTCAACGCCAAGAGCACCACAGAACCCCGACAGGTGGAGATAGGCCTGCCCATGACCTACACCGCCGTGATGTTCAACGGCCTGCCGTCGGTCTACTATTACTGGCCAAACACCACCAGCAACCACTGGCGCTCGGAGCAGCTCTTCTCGAAGCAGGGAATGCTCGACATGCCGCATGTGGCCATCACCGAAGGCGAGATTGGCTATGGCGTAGACTCGTGGGCCGAGCTGGGAGGCGACACCTTCAAGGGCAAGGTGAAATATGGCGTCAACACCTTCGGTTCGCAAAACGTGGACATTAATCTCTCGGGCCCGCTTGGCAAGGGCTGGAGCTACACCGCCAGCGCCTACAACAACTTCGACCCGGGCTGCTTCAAGATAAAGTTTGCACAGTATGTAGACCGCAGCCAGTTCTACACCGGCGGTCTGACAAAGCACTGGGACAACGGCGCACAGCTCACCTTCATGTATAAGCACACCGACGTGCACAACCTCTCAAGTGCCGCCAACTACGCCCCGTTCCAGTGGAACAGCGACGGAAGCGTGACCACGGTCAACGGCTTCAAGATTGGCCGCGACTCTTACCTGCCCGTAGACGGACAGATCAGCTATATCGACGTGCGCACCGGCGAAAGCAAGACTACGAGCCTCTACGACGGCATCCACGCCGTGACCAACGAGGGCAGCGTGTATTTCGACACGCCTCTGCGCAACGGCTGGAACTTCTCAGTGCGCGGCAAGATCTCGCACAGCGAGGGCGCATCAGGCGACATGGTGGCAACGGGCGTGCTGAACACCGCCGACGGAGTGAAGGCTACATACACCGACGGCAGAGCCTACAGCGGACTCATACAGGGACGCACGCTGCAATTCAACAACTTCCAGGTGAACGACGCTCTCTTCACGGCCCAGATGAAGGCCAAGAAAGGATACCACGACTGGATCATCGGCCTGGACGAGCTGCACACAAACATCCACTATGCACGCTCTACCGCAGCCCTCTACCACGAGGTGGCTGCCAACCCCGAGAAGCTGCTCATCAACGGCGCAACATCGGCATTCTCCAACTTCAACAACGGTTCGGAATATGACTACGGCAACGAGAACAAGCTCGCCGGCTACGTGTTCGACAAGTGGGAGCCGACCTACAACTTCCGCCTCAACTACGGTGTGCGTCTGGAGTGGTTCCACGCCAACGTGGACAACATCGCCAACTCGCGCAGCTCGTGGAGCGACGCCAACGGCACCCACTACTTCTACCTCGGCGGCACCGATGCCAACGGCAACAAGATTGAGACCACAGCCCACAACGCCAACAGCCTCAACTATGCCATAACGCTCGCACCGAAATGGAACATCACCGACGCCTTCGGACTCACGGCTGAGGGCAACTTCCTGAAGCAGCACCGCCACCTGGAGGCATACTCCGGCACATCGGAGCCTCTCTACAGCGCACGCAACATGCTCGTGGGACAGGCAGGCATCTTCTACAACGCACCGTGGATCAACCTCGTAAGCGCATTCACATACGCCTCGCAGAACCACAACTACAACCGCCTCTACGTGACCAACCCCAACGACGCCACAATGACGGAGATGGTGGCCAACACATACAGCATCAAGACCATCGGCTGGACAACGGACGCCGTGTTCCACCCGTTCAAGGGATTCCAGTTCCACGCACGCGTCACCCTGCAGTCGCCCAAATACGGCGGCTACTCGTTCAACACATCATGGAAAGACTACAGCTTCCAGGATATGGTCGTGACCAAGACATCGAAGTTCCTGCTCGAACTTGACCCCCGCTACAGCATCGGCCGTTTCTCAGTATGGGCCAACTTCCGCTACTACAGCAAGCAGTATGTCAACGTGGGCAACTCCGTGTTCTTCAAGGGCCGCTGGGAGACCTTCGGCGGCATGAGCTACAACGTGAACAAGTATCTCACGCTCAACGCCAACGTGACCAACTTCCTCGGACAGAGCGGCGCTCAGGGCACCATCCCAAGTTCCGACACCGTGGAAGATGCCTCGAAGCTCAACGGCACCGTGCTCGCCGGCAACTATATCCTGCCTTTCCAGGTGATGTTCTCAGCTCAGATAAAGTTCTGATGGAGTCGTAAAAAACAAATATGGCAGGAACGCATATGCGACCTGCCATAAGCAACCAACCTAAAAAACACATGACTATGAAACTCAAGACCGTAATGCTTTCGCTGCTCACACTCGCCAGCACGGCAGCCATGGCACAGCAAAACATCAACAACAACGGCGAAAAGATAGTGTCGCCGCAAGTGAACGCCGACAAAACAGTGACTTTCCGTCTGCTTGCACCCAAGGCAAAAACCGTGACCGTGAACGGCGACTGGGAGGCTAACGACGGCAAAGGCCAGATGAAGAAAGGCAAGGACGGCGTGTGGACCTACACCACACCCGCGCTGCCTTCAGAGATGTTCACCTACCGTTTCGACATGGACGGTGTGGTGACAACCGACCCTTCCGACCCGTTCACGCGCCGCGACGTGGGCAACGTGTTCAGCATATTCTTCGTGGGCGGCGGCAGTGCCGACTACTATCAGGTGCGCGACGTGCCCCACGGAACGGTGGAGACGGTGTGGTATCCTTCAAACATGCCAAAGAAGAACCGCCGCATGAACGTCTACCTGCCGCCAATGTACGGCAAGGCTAACCGCAACTATCCCGTGCTCTACCTCATGCACGGCAGCGGCGGCGACGAGAACGCATGGCTCGACCTCGGATTCGTGAACCGCATCATGGACAACCTCATTGCCGAAGGCAAGGTGGAACCGATGATCGTGGTGCTGCCAAACATCAACCCAAGCGTGGAGGCGGAGGCCGGAGAAACGGCAGACAACCTCAGCTACAAGCCCGTGATGACAAACTTTCTGCCCTACTTCAAAGAGGGCAAGGTGGAGGAGAACTTCCCCGAGATCGTGAACTATGTGGACTCACACTACAGCACCCTTGCCGACAAGCAGCACCGCGCCATAGCAGGCTTGTCGATGGGCGGCATGACCTCGATGTTCGTCTCGGCCAACTATCCCGACCTTTTCGACTACGTGGGTCTCTTCTCTGCCGGACTCGACTGGACAGATTTCAACTGGGACTTCCCCGCCTACAAGAACCTTGACCAGAAGCTGGAAAACCAGAAGAAGGCAGGCTACAAGCTCTACTGGATAGGTATAGGCAACGCCGACTTCCTCTACAAGGACAACCAAGCCTTCATGAAGAAGCTCGACGGCATGGACTTCAAGTACACTTACCACGAGTCTACACGCGGCCACCTCTGGAGCAACTGGCGCCAATATCTGCTCATCTTCGCTCCAAAGCTTTTCAAATAAACTGACATAGACACAAAAAAGGCATAACGGGCCGCAATGGCCTGTCATGCCCTTTTCGCCAAAGAGGTTTAAAAGACACGACTGAGCTTTACACAGCATGTAAAAGACATTTATCTTTGCTGCGTCAAGACAGATTGCGTGCGGAGGTTATTGCCGCACGCTTACATAAACCAAAAACAACAACACATGACTATGAAATTCAAGACCGTAATGCTTTCGCTGTTCACACTTGCCAGCACGGCAGCCATGGCACAGCAAAACATCAACAACAACGGCGAAAAGATAGTGTCGCCGCAAGTGAACGCCGACAAAACAGTGACTTTCCGTCTGCTTGCACCCAAGGCAAAAACCGTGACCGTGAACGGCGACTGGGAGGCTAACGACGGCAAAGGCCAGATGAAGAAAGGCAAGGACGGCGTGTGGACCTACACCACACCCGCGCTGCCTTCAGAGATGTTCACCTACCGTTTCGACATGGACGGTGTGGTGACAACCGACCCTTCCGACCCGTTCACGCGCCGCGACGTGGGCAACGTGTTCAGCATATTCTTCGTGGGCGGCGGCAGTGCCGACTACTATCAGGTGCGCGACGTGCCCCACGGAACGGTGGAGACGGTGTGGTATCCTTCAAACATGCCAAAGAAGAACCGCCGCATGAACGTCTACCTGCCGCCAATGTACGGCAAGGCTAACCGCAACTATCCCGTGCTCTACCTCATGCACGGCAGCGGCGGCGACGAGAACGCATGGCTCGACCTCGGATTCGTGAACCGCATCATGGACAACCTCATTGCCGAAGGCAAGGTGGAACCGATGATCGTGGTGCTGCCAAACATCAACCCAAGCGTGGAGGCGGAGGCCGGAGAAACGGCAGACAACCTCAGCTACAAGCCCGTGATGACAAACTTTCTGCCCTACTTCAAAGAGGGCAAGGTGGAGGAGAACTTCCCCGAGATCGTGAACTATGTGGACTCACACTACAGCACCCTTGCCGACAAGCAGCACCGCGCCATAGCAGGCTTGTCGATGGGCGGCATGACCTCGATGTTCGTCTCGGCCAACTATCCCGACCTTTTCGACTACGTGGGTCTCTTCTCTGCCGGACTCGACTGGACAGATTTCAACTGGGACTTCCCCGCCTACAAGAACCTTGACCAGAAGCTGGAAAACCAGAAGAAGGCAGGCTACAAGCTCTACTGGATAGGTATAGGCAACGCCGACTTCCTCTACAAGGACAACCAAGCCTTCATGAAGAAGCTCGACGGCATGGACTTCAAGTACACTTACCACGAGTCTACACGCGGCCACCTCTGGAGCAACTGGCGCCAATATCTGCTTATCTTCGCTCCAAAGCTTTTCAAATAAACTGACATAGACACAAAAAAGGCACAACGGGCCGCAATGGCCTGTTATGCCCTTTTCGCTAAAGAGGTTTAAAAGACACAACTGAGCTTTGCACAGCATGTAAAAAACATTTATCTTTGCTGCGTCAAGACAGATTGCATGCGGAGGTTATTGCCGCACGCTTACATAAACCAAAAACAACAAAACAGAAACAAGATGAAAGGTATCATTACTACTTGCGTGGCCATGGCTTGCTCTGCCATGGTTATGGCACAGAAAGCGCCTCAGCTCAACGCTTCGAACATCGACGAGGTGGTGAAGGCCATGACGCTTCACGAGAAGGCCCTGCTATGCGTGGGCACACACCGTGCCGCCGACGTGTCGCAGGGCGGCAAGCTGGCCGACGTGGTGAGCGGTGTGGCCGGAGCCACTATCGACATTCCGCGCCTCGGCATCCCCTACACGCTCCTGGCCGACGGTCCTGCCGGACTGCGCATCGACCCCACCCGTCCCTACGACAGCAACACCTACTATGCCACACACTTCCCGATAGGCACCTGCCTGTCGAGCTCGTGGAACACGCAACTCGTGAGCAGTGTGGGCTCGGCCATCGGCGACGAGGTGCACCGCTATGGCGTGGACGTGCTTCTCGCACCCGGCGTGTGCATACAGCGCAACCCTCTGTGCGGACGCAACTTCGAATACTACTCTGAAGACCCGGTGCTCTCGGGCAACATCGCGGCGGCTTACATCAACGGCATACAGAGCCAAGGCGTGGGCACATCGATAAAGCACTTCGCCTTCAACCAGCAGGAGACTGCCCGTCTGGGCAACAACGCCATAGTGAGCCAGAGGGCGGCAAGGGAGATATACCTGAAAAACTTCGAGATAGCCATAAAGAAGTCGAATCCCTGGACGGTGATGAGCTCTTATAACCTCGTGAACGACACCATGACGAGCGAGTGCCACGACCTGCTCACCACCATCCTGCGCAACGAGTGGGGTTACAAGGGCATCGTGATGACCGACTGGGGCGGCGGCCGCGACCCAATACGCAGACCTCACCCGGGAAGCGTAGGACTATCGGCCTTCAACGGACTCGCCGACAGAGCCGCAAGCATACATGCTGGCAACGACCTGCTGGAGCCGGGCGGCGAAGACGACATTGAGGACATAGAGAATGCCGTGAAGAGCGGACGCCTGAGCGAGAAAGACCTGGACAACTGCGTGCGCAACGTACTGAACTACATAGTGAAGACCCCGCACTTCAAGGGCTATCAGTATAAGAACGACCCCGACCTCAAGGCGCATGCCACCGTGACACGCGACGCCGCTGCTGAAGGCACCGTGCTGCTGAAGAACAACGGGGCGTTGCCTCTCGCCGCCGGCACGAAGAAGGTGGCGCTCTATGGCGTGGCCGGCTACCGCCCAATCGCCGGCGGCACCGGCTCGGGCAACGTGAA
>CAZXGQ010000116.1:0-10265 GCA_964640415.1 uncultured Prevotella sp. | reverse complement strand
TTAATTGTTTCTGCCGAATAGGAAGTTAAAAAGCAGTGCAAAAAGAATTAATTGGTATATACAAAATAAGGGTAAGCACCTTTCAGTGCTTACCCTTTATTTATTGATTCTAATCTACATTCTTAATTATTCGTCAAGAGCCTTGAGCTGATCCTTAACCTCATCGGCTACGCGCTTAGCAAACTCCTCCATTGGCATCTGAGCCTGCTCGCCACCGCCTTGCTTACGCATAGAAACAAGACCATCGGCTGCCTCCTTCTCACCCACAATCAGCATGTAAGGTACACGCTTCAACTCGTTGTCGCGAATCTTGCGGCCAATCTTCTCGTTGCGGTCGTCAATATAGCTGCGGATGTCTACCGAATCGAGATAGTCTTGCACCTTCTTGGCATAATCGTTGAACTTCTCTGAGATTGGCAGAATGGCCACCTGATCTGGAGCGAGCCACAATGGGAAGTGACCTGCGGTGTGCTCGATGAGCACGGCAGTGAAGCGCTCCAAAGAACCGAACGGAGCACGGTGAACCATCACAGGAGTCTTCTTAGAGTTGTCCTCTGCAGTGTATTCCAGTTTGAAGCGCTCTGGAAGATTGTAGTCTACCTGAATGGTACCAAGCTGCCACTTACGACCGATAGCGTCCTTCACCATGAAGTCGAGCTTAGGACCATAGAAAGCAGCCTCACCGATTTCCTCATGGGTATTGAGGCCTTTCTCTTTACAAGCCTCACGGATAGCGTTCTCGCTCTCCTCCCAAATCTCGTCAGAACCAATATACTTGTCGGTATCCTTAGGGTCGCGAAGAGAAATCTGTGCATCGTAGTTCTCGAAGCCGAAAATCTTGAACACCTTGAGGATGATGTCGATAATTGACTCAAACTCGGCCTTCACTTGGTCGGGGCGGGCAAAGATGTGAGCGTCATCCTGCGTGAACGTACGCACACGTGTAAGTCCGTGCAGCTCACCACTCTTCTCATAACGGAACACCGTACCGAACTCAGCAATGCGGAGAGGCAGATCCTTATAAGAACGTGGCTTGCGGGCATAAACCTCACAGTGATGAGGGCAGTTCATCGGCTTGAGCATGTACTCTTCCTCCGGTTCCGGAGTATGGATTGGCTGGAATGCGTCCTTGCCATAGTGAGCGTAGTGACCGGAGGTGACATAGAGGTTCTTTGAGCCGATACCTGGAGTGATGACCTCTTGATAATGGTATGGTTTCAGCACATGACGAAGCAGATCCTGCAAGCGCAGACGCAACTGTGTGCCTTTTGGCAACCATATTGGCAAACCCTTGCCTACACGCTCTGAGAACATGAAGAGCTCCATCTCCTTGCCTATCTTACGGTGGTCGCGCTTCTTGGCCTCCTCCAGCATGACGAGATACTCATCGAGCATCTTCTTCTTAGGGAATGTCACACCATAGATACGTGTCATCTGCTCGCGCTTGGCATCTCCACGCCAGAATGCACCGGCAACGCTGGTAATCTTAATGGCCTTAATAGAACCGGTCGACAAGAGATGCGGACCACGACAAAGGTCAGTGAAATTGCCTTGTGTATATGTGGTGATGGTGCCATCCTCAAGATCCTCGGAGATGTGCTCCACCTTATACTGCTGACCCATAGCCTCGAACTCCTTGAGAGCGTCGGCCTTTGCCACCTCTTGGCGTACAACGGGCTCATTTTTCTTGGCAAGTTCCTTCATCTTGGCCTCGATCTTCGGGAAATCGTTCTCGGAGATAGCTGTTCCCTTAGGAGGCATGACGTCATAGAAGAAGCCGGTCTCAATGGCAGGACCGAACCCGAACTGGATGCCAGGGTAAAGTTCTTGCAGAGCCTCAGCAAGCAAGTGAGCAGATGTGTGCCAGAAGGTATGCTTGCCCTCTTCGTCATCAAACTTGTAAAGCTCTATGGCTGCGTCGCTGTTTATAGGACGGTTGAGCTCTGTTGTCTCACCATTGATCCCGCAACATACAACGTCACGGGCGAGAGCAGGTGAGATGCTCTCTGCGATTTGAAGACCCGTCACTCCATTCTCGTATTCACGAACGGAGCCATCGGGGAATGTGATTTTAACCATGCTACAAATTAGTTTATCTAAATCGCTTGCAAAAGTACTATTTATTTTTTAATAGGATAAGCAAAAACACTTATTTCTTTGCCGACGATTGGTTTTTCTTCGGTTGCGACTCGCTCATCTTCTTGCTGAGTGCATAGGCATTGTAAAGTCCGAGTTCACCGGCACGGCTAAGGTCGCTTTGGGCAGACTTGATATCGCCTGAGTAGAAGTGGGCTACGGCACGGTTATAGTATGCCTGTGCCATGTTTGGATCAAGGCTTATGGCGTGAGTGTAATCGGCAATGGCACGCGAATAATTCTTCTCTGCAGCAAAAAGGTTTCCCCTATTATAATATGTATAGGCATTCTTGGGTTGCAGTTGTATGGCAACCGCGAAGTCACCCTCAACCTGCGAGAGTTTCATTGCCGTCTTTGTGCCTTTCGAAGCCTCATAACTGTTGAGCAGTTGTTGGCACACGGCACGTTCCCAGTGGCCCATTGCTGAAGCTGTGTCCACAGAGAGATAATCATCGAGGTCGGAAATGGCATCGCTGAAGTTCTGTGCCTCTGAATAAGCCACTGCACGCTGCAGCAAGAGCGAGGCTCTTGCCTTACGGTCATTTTCCTCGTTGATACCCGCCGTGAGTGCGTCTATCAACTGGAATATCTGCTTCGACTGCACGGCCGTGAGTTGTTGGCGCATTGCATTGCAGGTAAGATTCAGTTTGCGCAGTGGGTCGCACTTGTCGTTGAAATGATCAACCTCCGTATCGTATGCCTGATAACCCTTAACAGCATTGGCATATGAGAAATACGAAAGCTGGTACATGGGCAAGAAATCTATTTCCACCTCACGGTCTTGAATGGTGCCGCGGACGCCACTTGAATAAGTGTGTTCTACCTTGGGCTTGTCCTCTACAACAACCTCGTTATACTTTGATATGTCAAGTTCCGAACGCTTGCGCACCTCACGTAACTTGTCTTTGCTCCATCTCTGCTGTATTCCGAGATGCTTGTTCATCTGTGCCTTGAGTATGCGGAACTCATCCAGCTCGGCCTGGTTGGTCATGCCCAACCGGCGATAACAGTTGGCCCTTGCCGACAAGCCTGTCCAGAAATTGGGGAATTGGTCAATGACTTTAGTATAGTCTCTGATTGCAGCCTGAAGGTTTCCTATCTTGTCGTTGAGCAAGGCGCGGTTGTAGATAGCCATGAAGTTGCTTGGCTCCATGTTCACCACGAAATCGAAGTCGGCCACGGCACGGTTGTCGTCACCGAGCTGTACCCTCAGCAATCCACGGTTATAGTGGGCAAGAAAGTTTTTCGGGTCAAGGTCTATTGCCATGTCATAATCGGCAAGCGCACCTTTGAGATTATTGGTGTTGATTCTTGCCAAAGCCCTGTTCACGTAATTGTTCACCACCTTCGGCCTTAGATGTATAGCCTTTCCAAGGCACGTGTCGGCCGTGTGCCACTGCTTGCGGTTCAGCGCAATATACGATCTTGTAGACCAAGCGTCGGCGTTATACGGATTGATAGAGAGACTCTGCGACAACCATCGGTCGGCTTGCGTAGTGTCCTTCTTCTCCAAATACACTTCAGCCTTCAGAGAATATGCGGTTGAAATGTTCGACCATCGTTGTATTATCGTGTCGGCATCGAGCAACGCCTGGTCATAATCCTGCAAGTTCATCCGGCATATGGCACGGTTGACCCAAAAGTTTGAAACTGAAGGATTAAGACGGATGGCACGGTTGTAGTCGTTGATTGCATCCTGATATTTCTCCTGGCGAATGCGCGTTATTGCCCTCAAGTCGAAGATTTGCTCAATGTAAGGGTTCAGTTCTATAGCCTTCGAGGCATCTCCCTCAGAGCCAATGTAGTCGTCAAGATAAAACTTTGCCACGGCACGATCGTACCATGGCAACCAAAGGTAAGGCTTGAGAGCCAGTACCTTATTGAAATATTGGATGGAAAGCACATAATCATCATAATGCAACGCCACCTCACCATTCATGATAAGACGGTCGACATTATACTGTGCGTTGGCTCTGCCGACAGACAGCAAAGCCAATAAGAAAACAATTATCCTGCTTTTCATCTAATAATAAGTTCTTGCTTGTGTTGTAAAGTCTTACTTGTGAATGGGCTTTGTGCGGTAAGATGCACGGAACTTGCCTTGTGCCATGGCCTTGAGCTTGTTGCGGTTCATCTGCTTGCGGAAAGGTGACACCTTGTCGATATACATCACGCCCTCAAGATGGTCAAACTCGTGCTGCATCACCCTTGCCTGATAGTCATCGACCCACTCGTCGTGCTGCTGAAGGTTTTCATCGAGCCATGTGGCATGGATGCGCTTGGGGCGCGACACGTCTTCGCTGAGCCCTGGGATAGAGAGGCAACCCTCTTCCATCGACACGTTGCCAGCCTTTTCGTCTGCCTCAATAATGTGGCCATTGATAAACGCATGACGGAATCCGGCGTATTGCGGGTAATCTTCCTTCAGCACATCCAAGTCGATAACCACCACCCGAATGGCTTTTCCTATCTGCGGTGCGGCGAGGCCTACGCCAGAAGAGGCGTCAAGGGTCTCAAACATGTCAGCGATAAGCTTATCGAGCTCAGGATAATCGGTTGGGATATCTTGGGCAACTTTTCTGAGAACTGGTTGCCCGTATGTATAAATCGGTAATATCATCGTTTTGAATTCATATAGTCTTGAAGGATTATCGTCGCACTGACTTCATCCACAAGACCCTTGTTTTCCCTCCTTGTCTTCTTCTTCACGCCGCCGTCAATAATGGCGCGATGTGCAAGCACTGAGGTAAAACGCTCGTCGTAAAAAACTATTGGGACAGACGGCGAGACCTTACGCCAACGATTCACGAAAGCCTCAACCCTTGCGAGATTCTCCGACGGCTGGCCGTTTGGCTGCATCGGTTTCCCTATAACGATTTGCTCCACTTCCTCGTCTTTAACATATTTGAGGAGGAAGTCGAGCAAATCTTTCGTCTCCACTGTTGTCAAACCGTTGGCAATAATCTGCAAGGGGTCGGTCACAGCCAGCCCCGTGCGTTTCTTGCCATAGTCTATGGACAGTATTCTCGACATTTACTTCTTAAACAAAAGCCAAGAATCGCTGTTCTTGTTGAACTTGCTGCCACGGATGGCGTCACGGCTCTGCACAGCCTGGCTCTTGTTGTCGTAAGTGCCGGAAATAACGCGGTACATGCTGTTCTGCGGATTGAAGACAATCTGGGCGTCGTAGCCGCCTTGCTTCAGCAGACTCTGCATGCCCTCGGCATTCGACTTCAAGCCGAAGCTGCCAACGACAACGCTAAACTGCTTCAAGCCCGAGCCGCTGATGAGCGTAACGTCCTCTGAGCGAACCGGAGTGTTGTCGACATTGCTGACCGTGGTCTGGTTTGCCTGCTTAGTAACCATCGGAGTGACAGTAGCCTGCTCTTGAGCATTGGAAGCGGCAGTCTGCTGCTCTTCCTGAGCTTTCGCCTTCTCGTACATCTTCTTGTATGCACTCTCCTGCGATTTACAACTTGTGAAAGCGATTGCCACGCAAAGGGCTGCGCCCATTACCAAATATTTTTTCATACTTCTTGTTAAGTAATTGTTTTAAATTCTACTTTTAATCGGAAATATACTTTTACATGCGAAATTACAAAAATCTCCGCAAACGGCGCTTCCTACCAAACATAAAGTTTGTTAAAGATTCAACCGACAAAGCTTTTTTCAATCGGTTAATATAATTTATGACTGTTCCGGCAACATTTATCGTCTTTAAACGTCGATATATTAGAAAAAACAATTAAGTTTGCAATTGGAAAGTCACAGGTCGGCCGACTTGTCGACTTTATGTTCATTTACAAAAGAAAGGATTCAATTATGAAGACATTTGGTTACATTGCCACATTCATTGGTGGCGCTATCGCAGGCGCAGCCGTTGGTTTGCTGCTTGCCCCCGAGAAGGGTTCAGACGTTCGTTCAAAGATTGCCGACACGGTAGACGACTTCTGCAAGAAGCACGACATCAAGCTTAACCGCAAAGATGCCGAGGACCTTGTCGACGACATCAAGGACGCCGTTGAGGACGAGAAGGCTTAAATCTTAGTATTCGATGTTTTCAAACGATCAGAACATTGAGACCATAGGCCAGCTTGTAGACGTGCTCAAACACTACGCCGACCTACAAAAAGAGTATATCAAGCTTGGCACCGTGGAAAAGACCGTGAGGATTCTCACGGCAATAGCCATGACTGCCATCCTTGGTCTGCTTTTGGTGTTCGTGTTGATTTTCCTGAGTTTCGCCGTTGTGGCCGCACTTTCAAATTGTGTGGGAGAGGTGGCGGCGTTCTCCATTGTGGCAGGCGTCTATTTCCTTGTCTTCCTCTTGTTCATCATTTTCAGGAAGAACTGGATCGAAAAGCCGTTGGTGCGTTTCCTGTCCGGACTTCTCTTGAGTTAAGTGGCAGAAAGGCACAAATCAATAAAAGCAAAAGATGAAAGATAGTTTTCCAACGGAGTCGTCTTACCAGTCGATAGAGGAGATAAGGTTGCGCAAGGCAGCGTTGCTGAAGGACATTGAGGCCGACAGCGCCAGAATAGAGGAGAAATGGCACTCCTTGTTCAAGAAGCCCGAGGCTTTGTCTAAGCCGGGCACGCCTTCACAACGCATCTCCGGTATAATCAGCACGGGAACCGGCATGCTTGACGGCATCCTGCTGGTATGGAAGCTCTACCGCAAGTTTAAACGGTAATTTCCATACCGTCGCATGCTATTTGAAAGCCCTGCGGCAACAGCTTGTTGGCTTCTTCGTATAATCCTATATCGTGGGTGACATGAATCAGATAAGTTCTTTTTGCGCCGATGCGTTTCGAGAACTCTATGGCGTCGTTCACGAGCATATGGCTGTGATGTTCCTTTTTCCATCGCAGTGCGTTGACCACGAGCGTATCAACGCCTTTTAGCCAAGCCAGCTCATCGTCTGCTATTACCCTCATGTCAGTGATATAAGCCATTGAACCAAAGCGATATCCGAAGATAGGCATCTTGCCGTGCATCACTTCGATCGCAACGACAGATATGTCACCAATACGGAATTCCTTATGTTTCTCCACCTCCTTGAGGTTGAACGACGGCACGCCGGGATATGGATTCTCGACAAAGCAGTAAGGGAAGTTATGGCGAACGTTCTTCACAGTTCGGGCGTTGGCGTATATGTCGAGGTCGCCGAAAGCATAACAATAAGGACGCAAATCGTCGAGCCCGCCCACGTGATCATAATGCTCGTGGGTAAGCAGCACCCCGTCGATCTTCTTGAACGGCACACGAAGCAACTGCTGGCGAATGTCGGGGCCGCAATCTATTAGCACACGCGTGGTATCCGACTCCAAGAGCGCTGCGGTGCGGAAACGCTTGTCGCGCAGATCCTTGCTCATGCACACATCACACTTGCAGCCTATTACGGGAACGCCTGTAGACGTGCCTGTTCCAAGAAATGTCAACTTCATAACCTTGATTCTTAAACGATATTGACCTCCGGACTTATCTCCAGGCCGAACTTGTCTGACACGGCTTTTTGAACGGCTTTCATCAGTTCAACGACGTCTTTACCCGATGCTCCTCCATTGTTTACGAGTATGAGCGCCTGCTTGTCGTAGACTCCGGCGCGACCGAGCGACTTGCCTTTCCATCCGCATTGGTCTATCATCCATCCGGCCGGAATCTTGTATTTCATTTTCCCGTCAGGCTGCGGCACCTCGAAATAACGAAGGTCGGAATGCTTCTCCTTAAGCCTTTCGAAGGCAGACCTGTCTACAACGGGATTCATGAAGAAGCTGCCAGCGTTGCCTTTCACTGCGGAGTCGGGCAACTTGGACTGGCGGATGTCGATGATTACGTCGCGAAGTATCTCTCCTGTCAACTGGCTTTCCTCTATGCCATTGTCGGCGAGTTGTTTCCTTATATTGCCATAGTCAAGCTCCGGCTGGAAAAGGCGGTGAAGCTGGTAAGTGACATACACGACAATGTACTTGTTTTTCCATTCGTGCTTGAACTTGCTCTGCCTGTAGCTATACCCACAGTCTTCGGCCTTAATTTTAACGACCTTTCCCGTGCCTATCTCCACGGCCTCAACTTCCAGCAACACATCTTTTATCTCAGCCCCGTAGGCTCCGATGTTCTGTACAGCAGAGGCACCACACTCGCCCGGTATCAAACTCAGGTTCTCCAAGCCGTGATAGCCATGGCGCACGGCATAGTCTACCACGTCGTCGAACGTCGTGCCTGCCCAGCATTTCAGACATGGCTCATTGCTGCCATAGCGCAGTTCCACGGCAATGTCGAAGCGTTTCTCCGGCGTCACAACCTTTCCATGGAAATCGGTTGTCAACAGCAGGTTACTGCCGCCGCCCAGCAAGAGAAACGGTTCCTTCAAATTCCTTGCCACTTCAATAGCTTCGCCTTCATTGGCAAAGACTACGTATTCGTCACACTTCTGGTCTATATGGAAGGTGTTGTCGCACAAGAGCGAGTGATCTTTCTCTATCAGCATTGTTCTAATTCCTGTTAGGGTGGTGATTTACAGAACGTCCCTTAAGCGTTAAACTTGACAAGCGTCCATCGTTTTCCGTTTTTCCTGAACATCATCTCTATCTCCAAAGAGTTGGAGATGCCCCTTATGACAAACAGCTTGCGCTTCATAGATGTACATTTCTGGCCATAGACAATGTTGTATATCTTGTCACGCGGAATAATGGCAGGCTTGAAGTCGGGCCACTGCTGCGGCATCATTATGCCATTGATGTTGGCGAATTCGTTGTCGGGGTCAGGAGCGGTAAACTCCACCTCGTCTGCCATCGAGGCGACCTGAAACGCAGAGTCTCTCGAGAAATGGTCGTAGAATTTCAGGAAATCGATGTTCGCATTGGCGCGCAGCGGCTCATAGTTGAGCGAAGTCATCATGAACTGGCCGTTGATGCGGTTGAAAACAAACTGCTGTACAAGGTTCTTGCGTAAGAATATCTTTTCTATCACCACATGGTTTACCGCCGTATCCTTTACCAGGTCCATTTGCTTCTTGCTGTCCAGGATAAGCGTGTAGTATTGCTGGCGCATGAAGAAATGTTCCATTTCCCATTGCTTCACAGGTATCTCCCTTGCCAGTTTGCCGTTTCTATACACTTTCAACGGGAACACGGTGCGTGACTTCTGCAGCTTGCGGTTTGCCGCGAAGTTGAATATGAAGTCGTCGAAAAGCTCGTCGGCTGCTTTTGGCATTGGCGTTTCCTCTATCAATGCCTCCGTAGAGTCGACGGAAGACGTGTCTATCAAGATGGAATCGGCTGTCGTGTCATTCTCCTGCCGGGGCTTCTTGTCTGTGCAACCCAAAGGGGCAGTAAACATGAAAATGAGAAACGGTAAAACAACCGAAAGTAATGATTTTCTCATAACCTACTAATTAACGTGCGCAAAATTACGCATAATTTTTAAGATACAATATCCTTTATGCGATAAAATTAGTAACTTTGCACACAACAATTAATATGCGACAAGACTATTAGGATTAGAAAAAATATACAATCATGTTGTTAGACAAGATAGACGACCTTCTGAAGGAGGTTTCGGAGCTTTCCGCAAAGAACGCGGAAGACGTAGAGAAGCTCAGAATCAAATACCTGAGCAAGAAAGGTGAGATCAGCGCGCTCATGGACGAGTTCCGCAACGTGGCCAAAGACAAGAAAAAGGAGTTCGGCATGAAGATCAACGAGCTCAAGAAGACGGCTACGGAGAAGATCAACGAACTTCGCGAGACTGTGGAGACCACGGAGAGCGGCGAGGAAAGCCTTGACCTGACCCGCACGCCCTACCCCATCGGGCTCGGCACACGCCATCCGCTCACCATTGTCAAGAACGAGATCATCGAGATATTCCAGCGCATGGGTTTCACCATGTACAATGGTCCCGAGATTGACGACGACCAGCACGTCTTCACCATGCTCAACTTTGCTGCCGACCATCCGGCACGCGACATGCAAGACACGTTCTTCATCTCACAGAACCAGAACGATGTGACAAAGAACGTATTGCTGCGCTCACACACCTCTGGCGACGAGGCTCACTACATGGAGTGCCACGAGCCGCCTATCCGCGTGCTCTGCCCCGGACGCGTTTACCGCAACGAGGCCATCTC
>CAZXGQ010000115.1:0-10327 GCA_964640415.1 uncultured Prevotella sp. | reverse complement strand
AGTGCGCAAGAGGCAAAGGATGCCGGAGCGGACATTGCCGACAGCTTGGGCTTCAGCTTCTCGTCTGGTGCAAAGTTTGCAGCACCCGTAAACGGCGGTGCAAAAGGGAAAGACGGCAACATGCCGGCCATGAAAATACCTGACGAAGTAAGGCGCAGGATGGCAAAGCAGAAGGGCGAGTACATCACCGACTTGGATATGGATAAGTATCTCGCATACGTTGCCTCTACCGTAGCCTTGAAAGGCATACCGGCATTCGACAGTCGGAACGTGGCCGGCAGCAAGGCAAGCGGCGAGAACGAAGAGTTCGGAGACGACCGTGGAAGCAGTGTAAACTTCACCGACTATGCCCTTCAGAAGGCTACAGGCAAGGCAGATGCTACTATAACTCAAGAGATTGCAGAGAACGTCCGCTTGCTGAACCCAATGCGGATGATGACCGACGAAGGCTCGACAGTAGCACCGCACTGGTACATTCGCCATGGCGCAAGAGACCGTGATACGGCATTCCCCGTTCCAATCAATCTTGCCCTCAAACTGCAGAATATGGGTAAGGACGTTGACTTCAAACTGCCTTGGAACCGTCCCCACTCAGGTGATTATGCCCTCAATGAACTGTTCTCCTGGATGAAGAATATTCTTGCGAAATAATGCAACAACAATAACAAAAAAACGGCTTGACGGAGGAAGGCTTTTGCCTTCACGCCGTCAAGCCGTTGCGATATAAGCGTAATCGCGTTGCGGTTCCAACGTAACCGCGATGCGCGTTTTAATTTTTCCCCGAAGGGCTCCCGATTCTATTGATGCACCATGTGAATCCCATGGCGGTGCGCATGCCGTTGTCTTGGAAGTGGTTGCCGGGGTTCATGTGCAGTTCGGTGTCCACGCCTTGGCTCAGCAGCAAGTTGTGCTGGCGTTTCATGCAGTCGTTTACCGTAGCCATGATGGCGGTCTTTGAGTGGTGCTCGCGGTCGCCGAGGCTGAGGTAGACATGCTGCGACATGGCCGGATGCGACTCTGCATAGCCGAGCCAATCCTTGTACCACACTGATGGCGACGCTGACACTATGGCGCCAAACGGCTGGCGCGTGCCTGCCCATAGCGCGAAGAGACCTGCCAGAGAATAGCCGCCAAGAATGACGCGCGAAAGGTTGCCGCCGGCTTGGGCGGTGCCGCACAGAAACCGTGACTGTTCTTCCGCAACGGTCATTATCTTGTCGAGAGTGGCCTGCGCACCGTCGCCGAACGGAGTCTTGCCAAACACGGGCGGGGCAGGCCACGGTGTGAGTTCCTCGTTCCACTTGCCCACGCGCATCGCCACGAGGCGGAAGGGCAGGGGAGAATGGGTGCGGAGATAGTCAACCTCCGCTTCCAGCTCCTCCATGTCGTGACTGTCGACGGGCTGCACGAGCAGCACCTTGGGACGGTCGTCGGAGATGATGGTCAGGTCCATACTTATTTGTTGAGCTTCAGGCCAACCTGCATGCCGCTGATCGAACTGATGGCCGAACCGAGTGTGCTCAATGTAGAGCTGCCCGAGAGCGAGCTGAGCACGTTGGCAAACTTAAGCAGCTTGGAGGCATCCATCACGATGAGCAGGTCGTTGCCGTCGAGCTGTGTGGTGCCTACGATCTGCTTTACCGTGCCGCCATAGTTGAGCGTCACGCTGTTGTTGCTGATGGTGTAAGTGCCCGAAGTGTTGCGTGAACCAATGGTCTGGGTGAAGTTCCCGCTCTCGTCGAAAGTCATAGTCATCATGCCCTTCTTTATTCCAACCTTCTCGAGCTGTGTCTGCAGCTTGTTCTCGATGGTGCTTGCAGCCACTTTGCCGCCGATGCTGCTCAGCACGTTGCTGCTTGTGAACACCACAGCAGGTTCAGTGTAAGTCCACGTACCTACGATGCGGTCCTTCGTGGCGCCCTTTGTGGCGTCGAAGATGGCAGCCAGGCCGGAGAGCAGTGAACCGGTCTTGCTGCTGCTACTGCTGCTGCTTCCGCCGATGGCAGAGATGATGCCGCCGAGCAGGCTGCTGCCGGTGCTCGATGTGCTTGTGGCAGCCTTTGCCGTGGTTTCAGCCTTTGTGGTTGTGCCCGTCAGCGAAGTGGCGCCTGTTGTGGCATCGGGTGTGGCTGTTGTCTTCGTTGTAGTGGTTGTTGTGGCTTTTTTTGCTGTAGTTGTGGTTTTCTTTGTAGTCGTTTTCTTTGTAGTCGTCTTCTTCGTGGTTGTCTTCTTCTTGGTTGCTGTTGCGAGCGACTCCACGCCCGTGGTGTTGGCTGCGGCTTCCGCTAAGGGAGCGAGTGCCAGGCCCATGGCAAATGCCATGGAAAGAACAATGTTTGTTTTCATCTTTTTTGTTTGTTTGATGGGTCTTGCCCGATTTAACTGGCAGCAAAGTTACAAAAAATATTATCTACATCTTTATCGTATCCCATCTTTTATGTATCTTTGCATTAATAATACACAATCGAAATTTAATGAAGGAATTTGAATACTCCGAGGCTGAGGCCAACAGGGCAGAAACCGCCATCCTTGTGGGATTGATAACCCCGTCGCAGGACGAGGCCAAGACAAAAGAATATCTCGACGAGCTGGAGTTCCTGGCCGACACCGCCGGTGCCGTCACCGTGAAGCGCTTCACCCAGAAGGTGGGCGGCGCCAACCAGACATCGTATGTGGGAAAAGGCAAGCTGGAGGAGATACGCCAATATATCAAGGACGAGGAAGACAACGAGCGCGAGATAGGCATGGTCATCTTCGACGACGAGCTGTCGGCAAAGCAGCTACGCAACATTGAGAACGAGCTCCACGTGAAGGTCCTCGACCGCACATCGCTCATCCTCGACATCTTCGCCATGCGCGCCCAGACCGCCAATGCCAAGACTCAGGTGGAGCTGGCGCAGTATCGCTACATGTTGCCCCGCCTGCAGCGAATGTGGACCCACCTTGAGCGTCAGGGCGGCGGCTCGGGATCGGGCGGCGGCAAAGGCTCGGTGGGATTGCGCGGACCGGGTGAGACGCAGCTCGAGATGGACCGCCGAATAATCCTCAACCGCATGTCGCTTCTCAAGAAGCGCCTCGTGGAGATAGACCAGCAGAAGGTGACGCAGCGCAAGAACCGCGGAAGGCTCATACGTGTGGCTCTTGTGGGCTACACCAACGTGGGCAAGTCGACCATAATGAACCTAATGGCCAAGAGTGAGGTGTTTGCCGAGAACAAGCTTTTCGCCACGCTCGACACCACGGTGCGCAAGGTGGTTATACAGAACCTGCCGTTCCTGCTTGCCGACACGGTGGGCTTCATACGCAAGCTGCCGCACGACCTCGTAGACTCGTTCAAGTCGACGCTCGACGAGGTGCGCGAGGCCGACCTGCTGCTTCACGTGGTAGACATCTCGCACCCCGACTTCGAGGAACAGATACAGGTGGTCAACTCCACGCTGAAAGACCTCGAGTGTGCCGACAAGCCCACAATGCTCGTCTTCAACAAGATAGACAACTACAGCTGGACGGAGAAGGACCCCGACGACCTTACGCCCGTGCAGAAAGAGAACATCTCGCTCAACGATTTGAAGAAGACGTGGATGGCCAAGCTCAACGACGACTGCATCTTCGTGTCGGCGAAAAACAAGGACAACATAGACGAGTTCAGGGATATGCTCTACAGGAAGGTGAGGGAACTGCATGTGCAGAAATACCCCTACAACGACTTCCTCTATCCCGTGGAGGACTGACAAAACAACAAGCATCATGGCATACAGGGCTTTAACAGATGAGGAGATAAACATCCTCGACGACAATGGCTGTTGGGCGGAAGACTGGGGCAACGTCAGCGTCAGCGACGACTTCGTGCCGCAGTATATGCGCCATGTCATGCTGTATGGCGAGATAACGATAGGCTGTTTCAGCAAGAACGTAGAGGTGTCGCAGGGCTTCCTGAAGCATTCGGGCATCTACAACGCCACGCTGCGCAATGTCAGCGTGGGCGACGACTGTCTTATCGAGAATGTAGGCAACTATATAAACAACTACACCATAGGCAACGATTGCCGTCTGGCGAACATCGCAACCATGGAGACCACCGAGGGTGCGACCTACGGGCAAGGCAATATTGTGTCGGTGCTCAGCGAGACGGGCGACGGCAACGTGATGTTCTTCAACGGGTTGAGCAGTCAGGTGGCCGACCTGATGGTGAAGCATAACCGCGACAAGGACTTCCGCTCGGCCATGCGCCGCCTCATAGGCGAGGACATAAAGGCCACTGCACCTGACCGCGGCACCTTGGGCGACGGTGTGAAGATAGTGAACACCAAGGAGATAACCAATGCTCTTGTGGGCGACGAGTGCGAGATAAACGGGGCGGCACGGCTCAGCGACGTCACCATACTGTCGTCGCCGGAAGCCACCGTATATATAGGTACGGGAGTCATCTGCGAAAACTCCATCATAAGCAATGGGGCAAGTCTTGCCAACTCCGTGAAGATGCAAGACTGCTTCGTTGGCGAGGCGTGCAAGATCAGCAATGGCTTCACGGCTTCGCAGAGCGTGTTTTTCGCCAATTGCTTCATGAGCAACGGCGAGGCATGCTCCGCTTTCTGCGGGCCGTTCACCGTCTGCCATCACAAAAACACGCTGCTTGCAGGCTCGCGATACAGTTTCTGCGACGTTGACTCCGCTGCCAGCCTCTACAGCAAGACCCTGCATCCAGGCACGTGCGACCTGCCATTCTCGTGCATCATAGCCGATGGCGATGCCTTGCGTCTCGAGCCGGGGCGCAACATATGCTCGGCGGAGCTGTACCGCAACACGCACAAATGGCCGAGGCGCGACGTCAGAACAAGGGAAATGCGCAAGAGCATAGTCAACTTCGACTGGCTGTCACCTTACTCCCTGGGAGAGATAATAAAGGGCAAGAAGATTCTCGAAGGCCTGCTGTCTGCATCGGGTGAGGACGCAAGGACATACAATTACCATGAGTTCACAATCAGTGCCCCGTCGTTGCGAGGCGGCATAAGATACTACGACATGGCATTGCGTGTTTACATTGGTGCAGCACTTGAACGCGCACTCAACCGTGAACAGGCTCTAACACCGCCCGACACCGAGGTCGGACCCGCCCCGTGGGACGACCTGTCGGGTCTGCTGCTGCCGGCTACGGAGGAGGAACGCCTTGTGAACGATGTAAAGACAGGCGAACTCGACTCCGTCGACGCAGTGCTCTGCCGTCTCGTCGACATCGATGCTTGCTACGTGGAGTATCAATGGGCATGGACTTATAGGCTCATACTCAACCATTACAATCTGCAAGGGCTTGACGACGAGAGCCTTGCGCATGTCACGCACGATTGCCAGACAGCGAGGAAAGAATGGATAGACGGGATCCGCAAAGATGCGGAAAAAGAGTTTAAAAAAGGCTATATGGAGCCGGAGGCGTTCGACAGCTTCTGCTCGCAACTCGACCAAGAACTCGAGCCGGACAACTGAGCAAGCCTTGGGAGATAGAAACCATCATAATACACGACACACATTTATACATTATATAATATGAGACATTTGAGAACACTTCTTTGCGCATTCGCCACGGTGCTTGCCGTGAGTGCACAGGCGCAGAAGAGTTACCATTACTCAACAGTGGAGGGCGACGCAATGAACGCCCGAATCTACACCCTCGACAATGGACTGAAGGTGTACATGTCTGTTAACAAGGAACGGCCTCGTTTGCAGGCTAACATTGCAGTGAAGACAGGCTCCCGCAACGACCCTGCCGAGACCACGGGCCTGGCCCATTACCTTGAGCACTTGATGTTCAAGGGAACCCAGAAGTTTGGTACCATCGACTATGCCAAGGAGAAACCCTATCTCGATGAAATAACCAAGAGATATGAGAGCTACCGCAAGTTGACCGACCCAATGCAGCGCAAGCAAGCCTACCATGAGATAGACTCTGTTTCTCAACTTGCAGCCAAGTACAACATCCCTAACGAGTACGACAAACTCATGGCAAGCATCGGAAGCGAAGGCAGCAACGCCTACACCTCAAACGACGTGACTTGCTATGTGGAGAACATTCCCAACAACGAGATTGAGAACTGGGCAAAGGTGCAGAGCGACCGCTTCCAGAACATGGTGATCCGCGGATTCCATACAGAGCTTGAGGCTGTGTATGAGGAGAAGAACATCACCATGGCAAGCGACGATGACAAGGAATATGCCGCACTTTGGAAGCTCCTCACCCCTACACACCCCTATGGCACGCAGACCACTATCGGCGAGCAGGAACACCTGAAGAATCCGAGCATAGTCAACATTCAGAACTACTTCCACCAGTACTATGTGCCCAACAACGTGGCCATAATCCTGGCCGGTGACTTCGATCCCGACAAGACCATCGCCATCATCGACAAGTATTTCGGCAACTGGAAGAAGAGCGACAAGCTTTCACGCCCGGAGTTCGCTGTACAACCTAAGATTACTGCTGTCAAAGACACATCTGTTGTTGGCAACGACGCCGAGAACATTATGCTCGGCTGGCAGTTCAAGGGTGCCAACAATCTGCAAAACGATACGCTCGGCATCATCGCCGGAATGTTGGCAAATGGAAAAGCAGGTCTTCTTGAGGTCGACCTTGAACAGCAGATGAAGCTGAGCCAGGCAGGGGCCTATGCCGATAACTTGCACGATTATACAGCCTTCGTCATTCAAGGTGTTCCAAACAAAGACCAGAAGTTGGAAGATGTGCGTGCCCTTCTGTTGGAAGAGATGGACAAGCTGCGCCGCGGAGAGTTCTCCGACGACCTCTTGCCTGCCGTCATTGCCAACAAGAAGCTCGACTTCTATAAGGGCCTCGACAGCAACGACTCGCGTGCCAGCATGATGGGCGACGCCTTCATCAACGACCAGGACTGGAGCCAGGTGGCTCTGCAACTCGACCGCCAGAGCAAACTCACCAAGCAGGATATCGTTGACTTCGCCAACAAATACTTGCGCAGCGACAACTTTGTTTGCGTCTACAAGCGCACGGGCGAAGATGCCACTATCAAGAAGATTGAGAAGCCTGTCATTACGCCTATCCCGGCAAACCGTGAGTATGAGAGCGATTTCGTCAAGGAAATCAAGAATTCTGAGGTGGCTCCTATCCAGCCACAGTTTGTTGACTACAAGAAAGACCTGACTGTAACCAAGACCAGCAAGAATCTGCCTTTGCTCTACAAGCAGAACACACAGGACGGTTTGTTCAACCTCGTGTTCCGCTATGATTTTGGCGATGAAGACGACCTTCGCTATTCATATGCCGCCGATTATCTCAACTATATCGGTACCGACAAGATGAGCGTGTCCGACATCAAGCAGGCTTTCTACAAACTTGCCTGCAACTACAGTGTGGCACAAGGTTCGAAGTCTCTTCAAATCAGCCTCAATGGTCTGAACGAGAACCTTCCGGCTGCCCTCCGTCTCCTGGAGAATGTGCTCCACAACGCCAAGGCCGACAAGACCAGCTGGAACCAGTTCATCGACCTCATAGAGAAGAATCAGGCTGATGCCAAGACCAACCAGAAGGAGAACTTCTCCCGTCTCTGGGCTTACAGCACGTATGGCGCCTACAACACTTATCTCAACAGCATCAGCCCGGAAAAGCTGCGCCAGAGCAATCCGCAGGATTTCATCAGTCTTCTCGGTGGCTTGAGCAATTTGGAGCACTCGGTATTGTATTATGGTCCCTACAGCGAGAAAGAGTTGAATGCGCTCCTTGCCAAGGAACACAAGACTGCCAAGAAGCTCGCCGCCGTGCCGCAAGGCAAGAAATACGAGAAACAGGTGATTACGAAGAACGAGATCTACATTGCTCCATACGAGGCAAAGAACATCTATCTCCGCACATACCAGAACCAGGGCAAGCCTTTCACAGCCGACAACATGGCGGTGGTAAGCCTTTTCAATGAGTACTTCGGCGGTGGAATGAACGCCATCGTATTCCAGGAGCTTCGTGAGACCCGCGGCCTGGCATACAATGCCGGTTCTAATTACGTTCGCCCTGACGACAAGAACGGCAGCGAGTGTTTCTTCACACATATCATCTCGCAGAACGACAAGATGACCGACTGCATCAAGGTGTTCAATGAAATCATCAACGACTTGCCACAAAACGAAGCTGCGTTCAACTTGGCAAAGCAGAGTCTCACCAAGTCGCTCCAGAGCAGTCGTACCACCAAGTTCAACGTAATCTTGTCATACATCAACGCCAAGAAGAAAGGACTTGATTACGATCCCAACAAGAAACTTTACGAAGATCTTCCCGCTCTCACCTTGCAGGACATCACAAACTTTGAAAAGCAGAACGTCGTGGGCAAGCCTTACCGCATGGTAATCCTTGGTGATGAGAATAACCTCGACATGGAGGCTTTGGAGAAGATTGCGCCCATCAAGAGATTGAGTCAAAAAGACATATTTGGCTACTAAGCAAATTATAAATTACAATTAATAAGTCGACCTTGCTCATGAAGGAAGGGAACATTATTTTAGATAAGAGCAAAGCTTTCGCTTTAAGGGTTATTCGACTCTACAAATATCTTTGTCAGGAGAAGAAAGAATTTATCCTTTCAAAGCAGATTGTACGGAGCGGAACTAGCATTGGGGCTAATGCAAAGGAAGCTCATGCAGCGCAATCAAAAGCTGACTTTTATGCTAAGTTAAGTATCTCTCTCTCAAAGAGGCAGCCGAAACAGAATATTGGTTGGAAATACTTCATGAAAGTAACTACATTGACGACAATTCATTCAATAGTATAAACAAGGATTGCACCGAGCTCTTAAAAATACTGACATCAATATTAAAGAACCGACCGCAGTCTCATTTATAATTTATAAATTATCATTTATCATTTATATAAAACATTATGGCTAAGACACCGGATTTCAAGTACGCTCCAATGTTCCAGCTTGGAGAGGACAAGACAGAGTATCGCTTGCTTACCAAGGAAGGCGTAAGCACAGCTGAGTTTGAGGGCAAGACCATCCTCAAGGTTTCAAAGGAAGCCTTGACATTGCTGGCCCAGCAGGGGTTCCACGACGTGGAGTTCATGCTCCGTCGCGAGCACAACGCACAGGTGGCAAAGATATTGACCGACCCCGAGGCTTCTGAGAACGACAAGTATGTGGCTCTCCAGTTCCTCCGCAACGCAGAGACTGCCGTCAAGGGCATTCTCCCATTCTGCCAGGACACTGGTACGGCTATCATCCACGGCGAGAAGGGTCAGCGCGTGTGGACCGACTTCGAGGACGAGGAGGCATTGAGCCTCGGCGTATACAACACCTACACACAGGACAACCTGCGCTATTCGCAGAACGCTCCCCTCAACATGTACGATGAGGTGAACACCCGCTGCAACCTCCCTGCACAGATCGACATCGAGGCAACAGAGGGCGACGAGTATCGCTTCGTGATGGTTGCCAAGGGTGGCGGTTCTGCCAACAAGACCTATTTCTACCCAATGACCAAGGCTACCATCCAGAACGAGGGCACTCTCCTGCCATTCCTCGTAGAGAAGATGAAGAGCCTCGGCACAGCCGCTTGTCCTCCTTACCACATCGCTTTCGTCATCGGCGGCACTTCTGCTGAGAAGAACCTCCTGACCGTGAAGCTCGCTTCCATCAAGTACTACGACGAGTTGCCTACAACAGGCGATGAGACAGGCCGTGCTTTCCGCGACATCGACTTGGAGAACAAGCTCCTCGATGAGGCTCACAAGATTGGTCTTGGCGCACAGTTCGGCGGCAAGTATCTGGCTCACGACATCCGTGTGATCCGTCTGCCTCGCCACGGTGCCAGCTGTCCTATCGGTATGGGCGTAAGCTGCTCTGCCGACCGCAATATCAAGGCTAAGATCAACAAGGACGGTATCTGGTTGGAGAAGATGGACGAGAACCCGACCGAGCTGATTCCTGAGGAGCTCCGCAAGCCGGGCGAGGGCGCCAAGGGCATCGAGATCGACCTCGACAAGGGTATCGACGCAGTGCGTGCCGAGCTGACCAAGTATCCCGTCAGCACACGCGTCAACCTCAAGGGTACCATCATTGTGGCACGCGACATCGCTCACGCCAAGCTCAAGGCTCGTTTGGACGCCGGCGAGGAGATGCCCGACTACTTCAAGAACCATCCTATCCTTTATGCAGGACCAGCCAAGACTCCGGAAGGCTATCCTTGCGGATCTATGGGCCCGACCACTGCCAACCGTATGGACCCGTATGTTGACGAGTTCCAGGATCATGGCGCAAGCCTTGTGATGATTGCCAAGGGCAACCGTGGTCAGGTGGTTACAGACGCTTGCCAGAAG
>CAZXGQ010000114.1:0-10332 GCA_964640415.1 uncultured Prevotella sp. | reverse complement strand
GGACGGTTTTATAATCCGGCGCTCTATCCGCTGGTTCCCTTCAGTCACCAGCGGTTATGCATAGTTTGCCCCCTTCGGGGACGTATATACAAGCATAAATACCTAAATCCGAAACTTCCGTAATTGATCAAATGTGATGTTTTTAAACTGTTTTCTGGTTAGTGTCATGAGCTCTGCTCCACAGGAGTGCGGGCTATAAAGCGAGTTTACAGGTTTGTGGTCAATAAGTTTGCGAACTCGCTTTTTTATATCGTTGTTGACGATTATAGCCGCACTATTCTCGTGTCGAAAACCGTCCCAGGCCGCAAAGTTTACGATTAAACCTAATTATTCCTACAAAATATTTGTGGCTAAGAGAGGAAAACAGTATTTTTGTCGGTAGAATCAAATGAGGGGGCGTAATATATAAAACAACCCTTAACACAGCCTTGAACAGAATTCTTTGCAAAGACTAAGATATGAAATCATTGAAACTATTTGTCATGCTGGCAATCTCTGCTGTTATGTTGTGTGTTGCTACATCGTGCGGCTCGTCGGAGGGTACGGAAGACAACAATGAAGAGCAAAAACACGTAGGAGTATATGTAATCAACGGTCACCGGTTCGTTGACCTCGGTCTGCCCAGCGGCCTGCTGTGGGCAGAAACAAATGTCGGGGCCAAGACTGCCGCTGACGACGGTTGCTATTTCGCTTGGGGCGAGACCGACATGACCACAAAGGCCTCTTACGATTGGAAGACGTATAGCCATGGTTCCTCGCCTGACGATCTGACCGGCTACAACACTGTCGACGGCAAGACGACTCTCGTCAAGAGCAACGATGCTGCCTATGTCAATTGGGGTGAGTCTTGCCGCATGCCAACCAAAGAGGAGTTTGACGAACTTCTCAATACAAGTTATTGCACTTGGACTTGGACCGACACGACTACATCGGACGGTTCTTTTGTTGCCGGCTATAAAGTAAGCTCAACGAAAAACGGCAATTCAATATTCCTGCCGGCCTCAGGCTATCGCTACGAAAAGGACCTCCTCAAACGTAGCTCGTACGGCCGCTATTGGTCGAGCTCGCTCAATACCGGTGAGCCTGGCTATGCATACGCTCTCCGCTTCTTGGATGACCAATACTACGAGGGCTACCGCTATCGTTTCTATGGACATCCTGTGCGCCCCGTCGCTGAACATTAAAGCCGGAAGGCCCTAACTGCAGGTGGCATAATATTGCCATAATCCGCCAAGGTTGCTGTTGCTCAGCCTTCACTTATTCCCATACCTGAACATTCAAAACCAAAATCATTGTTTATGAAACCTTTTAGCGTCAGAAACTTGCGCATCGTTCTCGCGGTGCTTCTTGCATTTTCCATGGTCTCCTGCCAACGCTTGACAAGCGAGGACCCTGAACAACCATCCGAAGGGAAGTCGATGGTAAAGTTCAAAATCAGCCAGTTTGAGACCATGCCATTCTCCACCGCGCAGTCGCGTTCGCAGGCCGTCTCTGAATTGTGCAAACAGATAGACCTTGCCGTGTTCCAAGGAGGCACCCGCACGGAAAAGGTAACGCAAAAAGTCGGCGACAAGGATTTCGGCACGCTGTCGGTAGCCCTTGATGCGGGCTCCTATAAGGTCGTGATACTTGCCCACAACCAAGACAAGACTCCCACCACGACCAATGCCGAAAAGATAACTTTCAGTGGTGACTTGTCCGACACATTCTTGTGGAGCAACGACATCACGGTAAATGAGGGCAACGGTCTCGACGTGGA
The DNA here is from genome assembly GCA_964640415.1 of uncultured Prevotella sp. Classification (GTDB taxonomy): domain Bacteria; phylum Bacteroidota; class Bacteroidia; order Bacteroidales; family Bacteroidaceae; genus Prevotella. The sequence goes on along the minus strand of CAZXGQ010000114.1, from coordinate 8,573 downwards.
TGTCAGCATGCATCGTACGGTGGCAATGGTAAGGTTCGTCACTACTGACAAAATTCCAGATGACGTCTCAACACTGCAGTTCTATTACACTGGCGGCAGCTCAACCCTCGACGGGTTGACGGGCAACGGCTGCGTCAACTCACGCCAGACGGTGAAGTTCTCCATCACCGACGACATGAAAGGCAAAACCGGCCAGTTTGAGATCTATACTTTCCCGAAGAGCGACAGCAAAGAGCTGAAGATAGAAGTGACCGGGCTCGGTGCTACCGGCAACACGGTGTGCAGCCACACGTTCGAGAACGTGCCGGTAAGCCGCAACCAGATAACCCAATTCACGGGCGCGCTCTTCAGCGATGAGCCAGTGACGGGCGACTCGTCGTCCAAGTTTAAGCTCACCACCGATGACGAATGGTCGACCGTTGAGAAGAGTTTTTAGCGCAACGTGCAAACGTTTGCATGATTCGTGTCAACGTTATTGCCTCCTTTTCTTTTTGTTGCACGGGAAAAGACCTAATTTTGCACTGCGACAATCAAAAACGAATTCCTGAAAGCTGCGATTAGATGGCACAATCTACCATAACAATGAAAGACATTGCCGAGGCCCTGGGTGTCTCAGTGGCAACGGTGTCGAGGGCGTTGAAAGACAGTCCGCGGATAAGCGCCGAGCAACGCGAACGCATCAAGTCTTACGCCAAGGAGCACGATTATTTCCCAAACGTGCTTGCCGAGTGCCTGCGCACCAATGTCACGCGGACATCAAAGGCCATTGGTGTCATTGTGCCACAGTTTGAGCATTTCTATTTCTCATCGGTCTTGAGTGGCATCAACCAGGAGGCCATGTCGCATGGCTATACCATGATGGTGAGCGAGAGCTTCGACGAGTATGAGGCCGAGACCCTTATCTGCAAGCGTTTCATGGAAAACCGCGTGTGCGGGGTCATAGTCTCCGAGGCCAAGAACACAGTACGCTACGAACATTTCAAGCGCATTATCGACAACCACATGCCGCTTGTGTTCTACGACCGCATCTGCACAGGAGTCAATAGTGACCGTGTTGTCGTAGACGACTATCAGGGCGCTTTCAATGCGGTCAACTATATGATAGAGCGTGGTTGCCGCCGCATAGCTTTCTATGGATCGCCAATGACCATGGAGATAAGCAAGAACCGCTACAACGGCTATCGTGACGCATTGCTTCACAATGGCTTGAAGCCGGAAGAGAGATTCTTCCGCATCTGCGATAACCGTATTGATGCCGAGGCTATAACCCCCGAGCTACTGTCGCAAGAGGAAATTCCCGACGCTTTCTTTGCCGTCAACGACGATACCGCCATCGGCATACTCTATACCGCCAAGCGCATGGGCTACCGGGTGCCGGAGGACATCAGCATCTGCGGCTTCACCAACGGACAGCGTGCGGTGTCGAGCGACCCGATGCTGACAACGGTGGAGCAGCGGGGCGTCAGGGTAGGTGAGGAGGCTGCCAACATCCTTATAAGCAAGGTGGAAGGCGCATTGCCATTTGAAAAGATAGAGAAGAGAATCGTGAGGACGCGCCTTGTCATCAGAGGCACCACACGCTAACGGTTTAGACTGAAAACCATTACGGATAATTATTATAAGCAATGAATACGGAATTGAATAAAGAGACCCCGCGAATGTTGAAGGAGAAGCCGGACATGTCGTTTTGGGGCTTGTGGAACCTCAGCTTTGGCTTCTTTGGCGTACAGATTGCCTACGCCCTGCAGAGTGCCAACATTTCGCGCATCTTCGCGACACTTGGTGCCGACCCCCACAACCTTAGCTATTTCTGGATATTGCCGCCGTTGATGGGCATCCTCGTGCAACCCATAGTCGGCACATGCTCCGACAAGACTTGGTGCCGCTTTGGCCGCCGCATTCCCTACCTCTTCGTCGGTGCGGCCGTGGCAGTGCTCGTGATGTGTCTGCTGCCCAACTCCGGCTCTTTCGGCATGGCGGTAAGCACGGCAATGGTCTTCGGCCTTATCGCCCTGATGTTTCTCGACACCAGCATCAACATGGCTATGCAACCGTTCAAGATGCTTGTCGGCGACATGGTCAACGAGAAGCAGAAAGGCCTGGCCTATTCCATCCAGAGCTTCCTCTGCAATGCCGGCTCACTGGTGGGCTACGTCTTCCCGTTCGTCTTCGCTGCACTGGGCATAGCCAATACCGCAGCCAAGGGCACCATACCCGACTCGGTCATCTACAGCTTCTATGTGGGCGCTGCCATTCTCATTCTCTGTGTCATCTACACCGTGTGGAAGGTGAAAGAGTGGGGGCCAAAGGAATATGATGAATACAACGGTTCACTGCAGTCGGTTGAGGAAAAAGAGGAAGGCTCAAGCAACTGGCTCGTGCTCTTGCGCAATGCCCCGACAACATTCTGGAAAGTGGGTCTCGTACAGTTCTTCTGCTGGTTCGCATTTATGTATATGTGGACCTACACCAACGGCACCGTGGCAGCCAACTGTTGGGGCACCACCGACGTGTCGAGCGAGGGTTATCAAGCCGCCGGCAACTGGGTAGGTATACTCTTTGCAGTGCAGGCTATCGGCTCCGTGGTCTGGGCCGTGGTCCTGCCTAAGTTCAAGAACCGCAAGATGGCCTATTCGCTCAGCCTTGTGCTTGGCGGCATCGGTTTCGTGACATGCGCTTTCATCCACGACCAGTATGTCCTCTTCATCCCCTTCCTGCTCATAGGTTGCGCTTGGGCCGCCATGCTTGCCATGCCGTTCACCTTTGTCACCAACGCCCTTCAGGGCTATGGTCACATGGGTGCTTACCTTGGCCTGTTCAACGGCACCATCTGCATTCCGCAGATTGTGGCTGCCGCCGTCGGTGGCGTCATATTGTCGCTTGTGGGTTCGGCTCAGAGCAGCATGATGGTGGTGGCAGGCTTGAGCATCCTGCTCGGTTCCGTGGCCGTCTTCGCCATCAAGGAGAAATAAAACAGACAAATAAACGAACACAATAATGAAAAGACTGTTCTTAACATTTTCATTCATTTTTATCATAGCCATGATGAATGCAGCCACAGCCTTGCGTGTTGACCCCGCCAATTGGTTTGCGGGCATGAAGGACCCTTCGCTCCAGATAATGCTGTACGGCAAGGGCATACGCGACGTGCGCAACGTCACTACCGACTATCCCGGTGTGAAAGTCGACTCCGTTGTGCGCCTCGATTCGCCCAATTATCTCTTCGTGTATCTCAACCTCAAGGACGCCAAGGCTGGCGAGATGACGCTGAAGCTCGACGGCAAGAAGATAAAATATGAGCTTAAGGACCGCCGCATGGCCGGCGAGGCCCGCAAGGGCTTTACCAATGCCGACGTACTCTATCTGCTCATGCCCGACCGCTTTGCCGACGGCGACCCGAAGAACGATGTGGTGAAGGGCATGCGCGACCAGCTGTGCGACCGCACGAAGCCGTCGCTCCGCCATGGCGGCGACCTGGAAGGAATTCGTCAGCATCTCGACTATTTCAAGCAGCTCGGCGTTACGGCTCTATGGTTCACGCCGATACTTGAGAACGACTGGCCAAACGAGGGCGTCAACTCGTCGTATCATGGCTATGCCACTACCGACTACTACAAGGTGGACCCGCGCTTTGGCTCAAACGAGGAGTATTGTAGCCTGATACGCGAATGCCACGAGCAAGGACTGAAGGTGGTGATGGATATGATCTTTAACCACTGCTCCGACTATCACATCTGGAACCTCGACATGCCCTCGAAGGACTGGTTCAACAACCCCAACTACGGTCTGCAGACCAGCTACAAGCTCACGCCGGTGCTCGACCCTTATGCCTCAAAGGTAGACAAGGAAGAAACCACCGACGGCTGGTTCGTCAAGTCGATGCCCGACCTCAACCAACGAAACCCTCACGTGATAAAGTATCTTATACAGAACAGTGAGTGGTGGATTGAGACTGCCGACATCGACGGCATACGCATGGACACTTATCCTTATGCCGACCGCAAAGCCATGGCACAATGGATGAAGACCCTTGACACTGAATACCCCAACTTCAACACCGTGGGCGAGACGTGGGTCACGGAGCCGCAGTATACCGCTTCATGGCAGAAAGACTCGAAGCTCTCAAAGGTAAACAGCTACCTTAAGACGGTGATGGACTTCTCCTTCTTCGACAAGCTCAATCTGGCTAAGCGCGAGGAGACGGATGCCTGGTGGAACGGTTTCAACCGCATCTACAACTCGCTCTGCTACGATTATCTCTATCCCAACCCTTCGTCGGTGCTGGCGTTTATAGAGAACCACGACACCGACCGCTTCCTTGGCAACACCAAAGACTCGACCATGCTCAAGCAGGCCTTGGCATTGCTGCTTACCATCAACCGCATACCGCAGCTCTATTACGGCACCGAGGTACTGATGAACGGCACCAAGGAGGTGACCGACGGCTATGTGCGCAAGGACTTCCCCGGCGGATTCGCCGGCGACCAACACAACTGCTTTACAGCCGAGGGGCGCACAAAGGCCGAGAACGAGATGTTCACATGGCTCAGCAGCCTGCTGCATTGGCGTCAGGGCAACGAGGTCATTAGCAAGGGCTCGCAGACGCAGTTCATACCTTACAACGGGGTCTATGTCATTGCCCGCCAGCTTGGTGGCAAGACGGTGATGACCATTCTCAACGGCAAGCACTCTGCCAACGTGCTCGACGTGGCGCGCTATGCCGAGGTTATAAAGGACAACAAGACGGCCAAGGACGTGATTACCGGCAAGACGGTAGACATCTCGAGGAACTTGCCGCTGACGCAGCGCGAGGCGCTCGTCATAGAATTCTGACATTGACACACGATGCTTCTTTCGGTCATCATACCTGCATATAATGTTGTCGGCACGCTTCGGCGGTGTGTCGACAGCGTTGTGGCGCAGGGTGTTGACGACATGGAGATAATAATTATAGACGATGGCTCTACCGACGGGTCTGCGGCGATTTGCGACGAATGCAAGTCGGCGCGGACCCTTGTCGTTCATCAGGCCAACGCCGGACTCTCCGAGGCGCGCAACGTTGGCATAGGGCTGGCGCGGGGAGAGTATATAACCTTTGTCGATTCCGACGACTATCTCGAGCCGGGCACTTACCCTGTACTGCTTGAACGGATGCAGGCAACCGATGCCGACATTCTGGAATATTCGCTTGTGCGCGACGATGGCGGCGGGTCTGCCTCGCGCATTGTCTTTCCCGACCATGAATACACCTGCATGGCCGATTATTGGCTCGACGGCCAAGCCTATGCCCACACCTACGCTTGGAACAAGATATGCAAGCGGCAGCTGTTCAGCCAAGTTTGTTTTCCCCGAGGCAAGAAGTTTGAAGACGTTCCCACGTTGTGGAACCTTCTGAAACACGTACGTAAGGTTGTTACCACCCCGTTGGGCTTTTACCATTACACCGCCAACCCGTTGGGCATTACCCAAAGGGCCGGCGGTGCTGAATACCGTGACTTGCTGGATGCGCATCTGGCAGTATTGTCAAGCGGGAGGCTGGCCGGCCGCCACGGCTTCAAGGAATATTACCGTCATGTGCTCGACATCCAGTTGCAGACTTATATCTATACCGGCGATGCATCAGACATCAAACTGCCCACGATGCACTTCGCAGGTAGTCTGAAACTTTTGTTGCTAAATGTCTTGGGCATACGTGGCCTTTGCCGTTTGGTAAGGGCAGTAAAGGTCTATTTATAGCGCATCCACCTTATTATCTCTTTTATGCTCGGTTTTTTGCCGTACATGAGTATGCCCACGCGGTATATCTTGCCGCCAAGCCATATCATGACCAATGCTGAGGCATAGAGCAAGCCGATGCTCAGAAGCTCCTGCCACAATGGTACGCCAAAGGGTATGCGGATCATCATTACGATGGGCGACGTGAGCGGAAAGAGTGACGTCCAGAACGCCAGGGGTCCGTTGGTGTTGTTAAGGCTGTACATGGCGGCGTAGAGGCCAAAGACGGTGATCATAGTTATGGGGACAACAAACTGGTTGGCATCTTCCTGCTCGTTGATGCTCGCTCCAGTGGCGGCAAACAGACTGGCATATAGCAGGTAACCGCCGACAAACATGATGATGAACATCAGGCTTATCTCAACAAACGGCAGGTTGACAATGGTCGTGAGCAGCTCCTGGGTGTCCGGGTTTGTGGCGACCATCGGCGAGACCATGGGCTGGCCTGCTGCCATCGGCGGAGCCTGGCTGATGCCGAAGACTACCGACACCACCGTCATGATGACTGACAGCATCACGCCCCACACCGCCATCTGGGCTATGCCGACGAGCATAACGCCAATGATCTTGCCCATCATCAGTTGGAATGGCTTGACGCTGCTCACCAAAAGTTCCACAATGCGGTTGGTCTTCTCTTCTATAACGCTGTGCATGACCATGCTGCCATAGGTCAAGACGAAGATGTAGATGAGAAGTGTGAACATGCCTCCCATAACTATTGCCAAATAGGTGCTTGAGGCTTGCTCGCCGCCTTCCTTGCTCCATCTCACGGTGTTCAGCTTCACGTTGCGCTGCACGTCGGTTATTATCTTGTCGAGGTTGGCTATCCCCATGGCCTCGAGTTTTTGTTTCTGCACCGTCTCGTTGAGCTTCGTCTGAACATAGTCGAGTAGGTTCACCGGAATTTCCTTGTGGCTGTATATGGTCACCTTGCCTTTGTTTTTCGCAAGGTCGCCGGATATAGCCACGATAGCGTCGTAGGGTGAGTCCTGCGACCGCATATCCTCGGTCATAGCTGTCTGTGCGGTGAAGGCAAATGTCTTCGACTCTTGCAGTGCCTTGACATACTCGCCGGTGTGGTCTATCACCGCCACGTTTTGCGGCTTGTCGTTTTCTATCGTCGACAGGCATAGCGGCACCACGACGAGAGCTGCCATGATAAATGGCATGGTGATGGTGAGTAGGATAAAGCTTTTTGTTCTTACGCGTTTCAGAAACTCGCGCTGGATGATGATGAGTATCTTGTTCATTGCTTGTTTTCTATCTGCTCTTCGTTCCACTTGGTTTCCTTGCCTATCACTTTCAAGAAGATGTCGTTCATCGACGGTACGTGCTCTGCGAAATACTTCACGTCGGTCGTCTCGCTGAGTTTGCGCACAAGCTCGTTGCCGCTCACTCCCTCGTTGGTCTGAAGCAGGTATCGCTCAATGCCGTGCTTGTTGTCGTGCTCGGTTATTTTGAATGGCAGACCGTCGTGGTCGGGCAGGGGAGTGGTGGTCCGCAGCTCATACAAACCAGTGCGGAAACTGTCCTTTATGCCTCGCATCTCGCCTTGCATTACCACCTCGGAGTGGTTTATTAGGGCAATGTCGTCGCATATCTCCTCCACGCTCGCCATGTTGTGGGTGGAGAATATTATGGTGTGGCCTTGGTCGCGCAGCTTGAGAATCTCCTGCTTCAGCTGTTCGGCGTTTACGGGGTCGAAGCCTGAGAACGGCTCGTCGAAGATGAGCAGCTCGGGCTCGTGGAGCACGGTGATGATAAACTGCACCTTCTGCGCCATGCCTTTCGACAACTCTTCGAGTTTGCGGTTCCACCAAGGCATGATGCCGAACTTGTCGAACCAGACGCGCAGCCGGCTTTCGGCATCCTGCTTGTTCATGCCTTTTAGGCGTGCGAGATACACGGCCTGTTCGCCTACTTTCATCTTGCGGTAGAGGCCGCGCTCCTCTGGGAGATAGCCTATGCGGGTAACGTCGTCAGGCTCCATGGGGCGGCCGTCAAACAATATCTCACCGCTGTCTTGAGCCGTGATGCGGTTTAGAATCCTTATCAGTGTTGTCTTTCCGGCTCCGTTGGGGCCAAGCAGTCCGAAAATCCTGCCACGCCGAACCGACAGCGATACATCGTTGAGGCCCACGTGGCTCTCAAACCGTTTCACGACATTTCTGACTTCTACTAAGTTGTCCATAGCGATTTATAGAGTGTGGTGCAAAGGTAGCAATAATATTAAGAAAACAAAGGTCGGCGTAACCTTGATTTGTTTTCCTTGCCTTTATGTGACAAGTTTTCAGCATACTGCTAAATCATGTTACACTTGAATCGTATTGCGATTAACAGTGGTATCGCGATTGCACGAGATTGACAAAAAATCCCCGCAGACCTGCAATGGTCTGCGGGGATTTCTATAAAGTGTGTTATTATAGACTAATGTGATTACAGATCATAGTCGATGTCGCCGTCTTGCGGGCGGTGAACAACGGTGAGGGTCTGGTAGGTGTCGAAGTTCTCGTCGCTCCATCCGCTGATGCCGGTCATCTCCATCTTGTCGATAGATACCCAGGCATCGCCTGCACCACCGAATCCGTAGTTCACGTGCACCATACCGTTCTTCTTGTAGCCGTCGATCACGAAAGCGTGAGAGAAGTAGTTGCTATAGCCGTTGAGGTATGAGGTGCCGCCGTATAGTACGGGGTGGCCGGCGCTCAGCTCCTTGAAGATGATGGCCTTCCACTTTGTCTCATCCTTGTCGGTGGGATAGTCGCGGTAGCCGTAGTATTTCACCTTGTAGCCGAAGG
>CAZXGQ010000113.1:0-10537 GCA_964640415.1 uncultured Prevotella sp. | reverse complement strand
GCAATGCGGGAGAGTAGGTAGCCGCCTCCTTTCAATTGAGCCTCGATTACTGAAATGTAGTCGGGGCTCTTTTTTTTGTATACTGTTCTGTGTATTTTATCAGACGTTTCGTTGCTTCGCACAATTCGTGTTATCCGGCCTTGAAAACTAAGCCGTACATGCATGTAATTCTTACATAGTGGCATTGTTAGTTAACAAGTCGATTATTTTTAAAAGTGTTGTGCTTTAGGAAAATTAAAAACTAAAAATAAATATTTAGTTGTCATTATTAAAAAAAACTATTTTGTCGTTTTGTTTTGTTTAAAAAAGACATAACTTTGCAAAAGAAAGTGGTGTCTTATATTTTATTGTTAAAACAATGAAACGTAGAGAGATTATGATGCTAGATGAGATTCTAGCTATGGTTTAATATAAATTTTAGCGTATGAAGTTTTCTACACGTTTGGCAGCTCTAATGCTAATGAGCTTTACAAGTGTTGCTGTGTCAGTTGCTGAATCAAAAGGAGAGTTGAAGTTTGAAGGTGCTATTCAGAAGAATTATGCACAGACAGCAACTCCTGTGGTTGTTACAACAGAGGGAAATGTAGTTGTGACAGGTGTCCAGAATAAGAGTCAAAAATTGGGCTCTTTTGTAGCTATGGCTTCCAAAGAGTTGCCTGCCTCTACATCTTGGAAAGTTGATATCACTGGCGGGCGCAGTGTTGTCAATGCCATAGTTGCAGACAATAATGGCGGGGTCTTTGTTGGAGGTAACTTCAACGACAAGATTACCCTTGGGGATATTACTCTTACAGGCAGAAACTCTGCCAGTTATAATAAAACCAATGTCTTTGTAGCCCACATTGATAGAGACGGCAACGTCGTCTCTGCTAAGGCAATTTGTGTAAAGGCAAATCCGGATATGCTTAGCAATTTTAGCGACAATTATTCCGATGGTGACAAGGTTTACTGCAATTTGAACAGCTTGGCATTTGCCAACGGCAAATTGTATGCAGGCATTATTTTCACTGACGTCTTGGAGTCAGGTGATTTGTCTGTTACATCAGGAAACTGGAACCTTAGCTCATGGGGCTGGGGAGTAGGCTCAGACGCTGATTTCTTGGTAGCAGAACTTGATCAGACCAGTCTTGATGCCACATCTTTCCCAGTGTTTTTTGGTGGTCCTGGCACTTATACAGATTCAAGCTACATGGGCTTTAATGTCGAGTCGGCCAAAATGGTTGGTGAAGGAACAAACTTGTATATTGCTTGTTCTGTAGGTGGTTACTCATCTAAAGGTGTTCTCAAGTTGAACAACGAGCAAAAGGCTGAAGCTGATTTTAAATATGCCGGTGGTCTTAATGGCATTTATATGGTAAAGCTCGACTTGGCAAATAATGACGTCGTGTCTAAGGTTTATGATGGCGAGTATGCATATGTCTCCGGTGCTTCCAGTTTGGTTCAGCCCAGTGTGGCTTCTCTGACAGTGAATGGTGATAACCTTTATGTCGGTGGCAGCTTCCGCCAAAACTTGCCTTTCGATAAGACCGTTTCCGCTGTAGGCAATACAGATCTGTTCTTTGCAAGCCTTAAGACAGAAGACCTCTCTTTGCAGAAGGCGTTGACGTCTGGCTATGATGAGAAGACTGCTGATGGCAACAATGAGGAAAAATTCGCAGGCTTTTCATTTAATGGTTCCCAACTTGATATATTTGGTGCTGTGTCAAAAAGAGCAGATGCCTATTCAACAACTGAAACCATGTCAACCCCTCTGCAGTTTACAGCAGATGACTTCTCTACATCTCCATCAATGACTTCGCTGTCGGTTACCGATTACACAACAGGCGTGGCAAGGTCAGGTAAGTATACTTATTATGCAAAGTTGAATGCTGAACAGACCGACATGTATTATCAGTATACAGAAGATAACGGTACGGGCATCAAGTCCCTGGAGCAGGACAGCAAGAAGGATGATTCTATCTACAACATCCAGGGTATCAAGCTCCGTGCTCCTCAGAAGGGCTTGAACATTATTGGAGGAAAGGTCGTATTGGTAAAATAAGACTTGGGTCTATGTTGATTCGAGTGTATGAAAATTTACCATGCGAATCAACATAGATTTTACCGAGTTTCAAAGAAGACAAAGAAAAATACAAGAGTTTAGATGCAAAAACATTTATTCGCAGCCTTGCTGATGACTACGGTCGCTCTTAATGGCGCGCAAGCGCAAGGAGCAAGAACGACCGTAGTTGTCAACGATGGCACACAGACTGCCAAGAGCATCAGTGGTACAGTGATTTCCGCTGATGACAATGAACCATTGATTGGAGTGCAGGTCAAGGTGATTGGTGCCAATGTTGCAACCATCACTGATGTAAACGGACATTTCACTTTCAAGTCAGTAGAGCTTAAAGGCCAGAAGCTTTCCTTCTCGTATGTGGGAATGGAGACGATGACTGTAAAGGCTGGACACAACATGAAGGTCGTGATGAAGCACGACTCTAAGCAAATCAGCGAGGTTGTGGTCAACGGTTATTTTACCCGTAACAAGCAGACGTTTACCGGTGCTGCAAAAACGATAACCGGTGACGAGATTCTCTCTGTTTCGCCAACCAACATCCTGCAGACGTTGGCAACGCTGGACCCGAGTCTGAATATCCAGCAGAACAATGCTGCGGGCTCTAACCCTAACAGTGTGCCAGACCTGGTGATCCGTAGTACCACATCGTTGGCAACCAGCGACGAGGTTGGCTTGAATGCGCCGCTCATTGTGATAGACGGAGTAGAGCAGAGCCTTTCGGCTTTGTACGACATTGATATTCATGACATTGAGCGTGTGGATATCTTGAAGGATGCATCTGCTACGGCTCTCTATGGTGAGAATGCAGCCAACGGTGTCATTGTCATTGAGCGTAAGCGAGTGAGCCAGTCGCCTGTCCGCATCCGCTATACCTTGACACCACAATTCAGTTTTGCCGACTTGAGCAGTTATAACTATTGTAACGCTGCGCAAAAGCTGGAGTTGGAGAAACTGGCAGGTCTTTACACTTCCACGGATGGCAGCCTTGACAAGAGCTACTATGAGAAGCTGGCATTGGTGAGCAGTGGACAGGACACCGACTGGAAGTCGAAGCCAATCCGCAACAGTTTCTCTCACGACCATTCCCTTTCAATCTCCGGACGTGGTTCAGGTCTTGACTATAATGTCACCGCCCACTATGCCAACACACAGGGTGTGATGAAGGACGACGGCCGTAAGCGCTATGGCATGAATATCTATTTGTCTTACACTGCAATCGATGACTTGATTCTTACATTGCGTGCTTCGCATGACCAGTTGAGCACCAATGATTCGAAATATGGCAGTTTTTCCGATTACCTGAAATGTAATCCTTATGACTCGCCTTATGATGAATATGGCAATCTGCGACGCAGCCTGTCATACGAGATGAATAATCCACTGTACGAGGCATCCTTGAGCAGTTTCGGCAAGTCGGAGAGCCGCTCGCAGGAAATCTCGCTCGATGCGCGCTATAATATCATGCCAACCTTCTATGTGACAGGTCAGGTGTCATATTCTACCAGTCGTGGCACGAGCGACTCCTTTACGTCGCCCGAATCAAACTTGTATACTAACACAACCGTCGTGACAGAGAAAGGTTCCTATACCTTGTCAAACAGCAAGTCGGATTCATGGGCTGCAAAGCTGATTGCCAACTATATCCACAACTTCGACAAGGACGGCACCATGCTGACCCTTAACCTTGGAGGCGAGCTCAAGCGTACCGATAGCTCATCGAGCATGTTGCGTGCCACTGGCTTCCTTAACGACAACCAAAACGATCTGGCTTATGCCACCGCTTATCCTACCAGTGGCAGTCCTGGTGGCTCGGAGTCTCTTTCTACAAGTGTCGGCGCATTCTTGGCAGCCAACTTCATGTGGAAGAACCGCTATGTAGTTGATGGCTCTTATCGTTTGTCAGGCTCGTCCAAATTCGGATCAAATCACAGATACGCACCGTTCTGGTCAGTAGGTGTCGGCTATAACCTCCATAATGAGGAGTTTATCAAGAAACTCGGTTGGGTGAACACGCTGCGTGTCCGTGGCAGCTACGGTTACACAGGTAGCGTGAAATTCTCTTCTTACCAAGCCATTACAACATATAAGTACAATAGCGACTATCTCGCCTATACAGGTGTAGGCGCCATCCCAATGGGTATGGCAAATCCAGACTTGAAGTGGCAGACCACAAAGAAGTTTAATGTTGGTATCACTTCGTCATTTCTCGGCGACCGTTTGAACGTGAACCTTGACGTATATAACGAGCAGACCTGCGACATGCTTATCGACAAATCGTTGCCACCATCATCAGGAGCTACGTCTGTCAAGGCAAACTTGGGTTCTCAGACAAGTAATGGTATAGAGTTCTCACTTTGGGGAAAGATCATCAAGACCCAGGACTGGGACTGGAACGTGTCAGTGAACGGTTTGCATTCATCGACCGTGATCAACAAGATTTCAGAGGCCTTGAAGCGCAAGAACGAGCAGAATGCATCGGGCGTTACTTCAAGCGGCACAGTTTCGTCTTCACCATTGTCGCAGTATCGTGAGGGCGAGTCGCCTTCAGCCATTTACGCTGTCCGTTCGGCAGGTATAGACCCTGCCACAGGTAAGGAAATCTTCATCAAGAAGGATGGCAGCTACACTTACACCTACGATTCCAAGGATCAGGTTTCGTGTGGCGACACCAATCCAATCATGCAGGGCAGTATCTCTACTATGTTGAAATACCGTCACTTCTCATTGAGCGCAAGTCTCTCTTATCGTTTTGGAGGTGACATGTATAACTCTACCCGTGCATCCAAGGTTGAGGGTGTCAACCCGAAGTACAACTGCGATGTGCGTGCATTTACAGAGCGTTGGAAGAACGCTGGCGATGTGGTGCCTTATCTCAACATATCCAAAGACGGCGGCAGTTCCGACGTCTATACCAACCGCTTCGTGGAGAAGGACAACGAACTTTACTTGTCGAGTGTCTATTTGCAGTATGATGTTCCTGCTTCCTTCCTCAAGATGTTGCATATCCAGAAGTTCTATATTGGTGTAGGCACGTCAGACCTTTTCCGCATCACAGCTGCAAAGTATGAGCGTGGAACCTCTTATCCTTACAGCCGCAGCATCAACATGTCTGCCAGCTTGACGTTCTAAGGGGAGTTATAACAAAACAACGACATTAACAATAACAACAATGTGTAAAAGACATTTCAATATACATTCCACAAGATGGATTTGCAGCTTGTTGCTTGGAGCGGCAATGCTTACCTCTTGCAACGATTTCCTGGATGTGCGCCCCAAGTCGGAGAAGGTTGAAGACGAGCTGTTTGAGACTGCCGACGGATTTGAGTCAGCCATTTATGGTGTCTACGGTTCTTTGCAGTCAAGTACTGCCCTCTACGGCAAGGACCTGCTTTGGGGACTGACCGACTGCATGGCCCAGGATTTTGACCAAAACAGTACCGAAGCCGGCACAAGAGCCGCAGAGCGTTATCAGTACGACAATTCATATCTCAAGACACGTCTGGCCAATGTGTGGACAGGTGCCTACCTGAGCATTGGATATGCCAACAATGTGCTGAAAAATCTGGAGGGACGCGACAAGACTGAGCTCCCTCTGTACAATCTCTACAAAGGCGAGATGTTGGCCGTAAGGGCATACCTGCATTTCGACCTGTTGCGTCTGTTCTGTTCTACCAACACACAGAAGCAAGGCATACCTTACACCACTACTTACACGATGACGGAAAACGAGTTTAAGACTGTGGGCGAGGATTACGACCTTATTCTGAAAGACCTGCTCGAAGCCGAGCAACTGTTGGAAGAGGAAAAGGACGTCATAGTATATCCCCGCGACAACACGCAGTATTTCAAGTTCCAAAACTATCGTGAGACCCACTGCAACTACTATGCTGTTTTGGGAATGCTGGCGAAGGTCTATTGGATGAAGGGCGATATGGCCAATGCAGGCAAGTACGCCCAAATGGTGATAGAAAGCAACAAGTTCCCTTTGGCAGAGTCTTCTGAAATCAAAGACCTGTTTGCCGGCAAACTGTCGCCTAAGGAAACCCTTTGGGGAATTTATTCCAACACCTATAATGATACCGCCAACGGCTATCTCTACAAGTATCAGTCATATTTCAGCTATGACCCTTATACTGACGAGTCGGGCGCAACCCATCTCATGCCTTACGACAAGGTCTATTCGCAAGATGTGACAGGTATCGACCAGGACTTCCGCAAGAACTGGTTCAAGAAAGGCACGGGAAACGTGCGTTGCCTGAAGACCGTGGATTACTACACGATAGAAGACAACCAGAATACTCCTACAGATTGGGCGACCCGCATCTCGGGCATCAACATGCTGCACGTGTCGGAATTGTATCTTATCGCAGCAGAGGCATTCCTGAATACCAACTATGACAAGGCACTCGAATACTTCAATGCAGAGACAAGTTCAAGAGGCTTGCCGATGTTGAGGGCCGATGTAAAGCTCACTCAAGACATGATATTCAATGAGTATCATAAGGAAATGTTTGGCGAGGGGCAAGTATGGTACAACATGAAGCGACTCAACAAGGACATCATCTCCAACTTGGACAGCAAGACCATTCCTGCCAGCGAGGATATATATGTGATACCTATCCCACAAGACGAGTTGAATTACAGAAACTAAAAGAAGCAAAGTAATGATAAAGAAGATATATATGTTGGCAACTCTTGCCGTGGCTTTGCTCGTGGCAAGTTGTGAGCAGGACTACATGTTGTATGACACAACCCAGACCGATTCGGTGTTCTTCAATTACCTGAACGACAGCCAGACGGCCGATTCGGTTATAACCTATAGTTTCGACTTTGACATCGCACAGTCGCATGTCGTTGAGATTCCCGTGTCGTTGATGGGCATTCCAAAGTCGGAGGCCCGCAGCATCGATTTGGAAGTTGTCAAGGATTCCACCGACATGGTTGAAGGAGTCAACTATACGATAGAGCGTGCTGAAATGGCAGCCAACGTGGTGAGCGATACTGTCAAGATAAAGCTCTTGCGCGACAAGGATACCGAGATCCTGACGAAGGAGAAGAAACTGCGAATTGCCATCGTGGCAAACGGCAACTTGCGCCCAACAGGACAGAGCACTTTCACCATCAAGTATTCCGACATCCATCCAGACCGACCAAAGTGGTGGGGTACGTTCTATACTCTTCCGGTCTACAGTTACGAGAACGCACAGTTGTTCTTCAAATACTTCTACGAGTTGGCTCCCAAGGCCAACAAGGATGTGTTTGACGAGCTGATCAAGGTATATGGTGAGTATTTCATCAATGCTAAGGACATGGAACAGGGAGGCCCAATGGCTTTCTACGATTCATTCTTGGCAAACTATGTACTCATCCCGATGTACAACGACACAAAGGACCAGATACAATGGCAGGGCGTGCCTCAAGTAAACTAATGTGTGTAAACCCTAACAAACGATTATGACAATGAACAAAAAACATATTCTCACTACATGGGTAGTGGCAATGTTGCTGTCCTTGGGGATGTCTTCCTGCATTGAAGACGAGTCTACAGAGGGCAATGCAAATGCTCTTCCATCATTGACCATCCAGGTAGCTGATTCCACAACAATGCCGACTTACAACTTCGACTTGGGTGAAGATGTGGTCATCAAGCCCGAGATAGTTTACAGTGGTGACGAGTCGAATTTGTCTTACAAATGGCAGATGGGAACTTATACCAATAGCCAGAAGGGACAGCTCGAAGAGGTTAGCACCGAACGCAACCTTGTTACCAAAGTCAAGACTGGCGGCTCCTACTATTTTCATCTTACCGTGACCGACGGTAAGGTGGGACTGAGCCAGGACTATAAGGTTAACCTCAACCGTTCTTTCGAGGAGGGCTACCTGCTGACATCTTTCGACAGTGATGGCAAGGGAAACCTCACTTTCATCAAGATACGCACTCCGGAGGAGATTGCCGCAGGCAAGCAAGTCGTTCCTGTGGAGCATTGCATGGAATTGATGAACGACGGTATCTCAGAGTCCGACCTTGTGAAGGCTGTGATGGGTTCTGCAAATCTATGGGATGGCAAGACGTCTTCGGTGCTGAAACGTATTCTGGTATCGACCAAGGACTATTGCTATTTCTTGGATCCCAACAACTTTACTGTTCTTGCTGCAATAAAGTATGCCGAGCTCTATCCTGGCTTCAAGGCATCTGAGTTCATGCCCGACAGCTACACGCCTTATGCCTACGACAAGGACATGAAGAAGTTTGCGCATCTCAACCTGAAGTACATGTTCCCTTACGAATACAATTACTTCAAGGGCGGCGAGTCTGAAGACTACATTTTGTGCAAATATTCATCATGGGGTTCAGAGACATCGCGTACCTTCTACATGGATTATACCAACAATCAGGTGGCCATCTTCTCGGCTTATGCTCCTTACTTTGGCATCGACACTTACTTCCCCAATGCGGGAACGCTGCTTGATGGTCAGAAGCTGATCACCGCCTTTGGCAATGGAGATGGCAGCACCGTCTACATCATGTCGCAAAACAAGACGACGGGCGAAATCAATATGTGGGCCAACAGCGACAGCTACTATTATATCAACGACAATGAGTTCACAGGACAATCGCTTGCTCCCACTTCTGAAACGGCAGTTCCTGCCCAGGGTGCCCGGTTTGTGTATTCCTCCAAGTATGACCGCCATTATTATAGCATTGGCAACAAGGTTTATGTGTATCTGAGCAACAACAAGTTTGCATTGCCCGACAAAGACCAGTATGCCATCCGGTATGGTGCCGACGACGAAGTTAGCTTCATGGATGTCAACCTCTCTACCGACGAGTTGTATGTTGCTACTTACAACAAATCGAGCAAGCGTGGCAGTTTCTATATTTACGATTGCAAGGACGTACGTACCGACAACAGCAGTTCTGTGAAGCCAAAGAAGGAATACAAGGATTGCTGTGGTAAGATCACTTACCTGATGTACAAGCCAAGTATCCAGAACTCATAGACGCGAGATTCTTATGAAGAGCAAGATATTAAGTTTGTGTTTGCTCCTGCAGGCAGTTGTCTGTTCGGCGCTTGCACAATCGCTCCAAGTCACAGGCACATTGAAAGGCAATGTGCCTGCCGACCTGCGACTTTTCATCATGCCCGCTGAACGCCTCTGGGACAATCCTGACACGATCAATGTCATCAACGGCAAGCTGCAGGCAGCGACATCTCAGTCGTCCCTGCAGGTGTATAAGGTGGTAGGCATTACCCAACAGCGTCAGCTCATCATTCCTTTGAGCTTAAAGGTGAAGGACGGCAAGTCTGTGCTGAACCTCTCGTTTGCCGCTGACGGCAACATGGCGGTTGACAAGCCCAATGCCGAGACTTCAGCCTTGATGGCTTTCAACGATGTGTATGTGAGCCGTGCCAAGCAGATGTGGATGCAAGGCAAGACCATGCCCGACAATGCCCTGCGCCAGCTGGTGTCGGGTTATACAGTTTCGGCCGACAGTTTGGTCAACGCCTATCATCCTTCTGCCTCAGTGGCCCAGTATGTCCGTCTGTGGGCGGCAACGCTCACATATGAAGGAATGGAGAACCTGAAGTTTGCTACAGGCCGCGACGTTACAAGTCTTGGCATCGACATGAAAGCAGAGAACGAAAAGCTCTTGAGCGTTGTCGATTGCGACATGGCTTCGTCGTTCGACTCTGCTCCCCGCTTGGCATTGGCAACCATTCCACAAGGCACTTTGGCGGAAAAGTTCACCGCTATAGAGGCCAAGGTGAAGAACAAGGGCTTGAAGGCGAGGGTAGCTGACTTGTTGTTGAGCAAGTATGTGCTCAACTTCAATTATGCAGACAACTATGATGAGGGCCTTCAGGAGCTCACTTCCCTTACCGAGCGTTTCCATTTGGACACCAAGTATCTGGCAGAGTTCAAGGTGCGCAAGTCGTCCATTGCCGGCACCCCGTTCCCCGAGGGCATAGAGCTCGAAGACCTGCAAGGCAGCAAGGTGAGCTTCGACAAATATCGCGGCAAGTACGTGTACATCGACCTCTGGGCATCATGGTGCGTTCCTTGTGTCAAGGAGATTCCTTACCTGAAGCAGTTGGAGAAGGATTTGCAGAACAAGGATGTGGTCTTTCTCTCCATTTCCATCGACACCAATGTCGCCGCCTGGAAGAAAAAGGTTGCGGCCCTCGGCTTGGAGGGAGAACTGCTGATCAATAAGGACAACAAGCTCTGCGAGTCGCTCAACGTCAACGGCATTCCTTTCTTCCTGATCTACGACAAGGAAGGCAAGCTCTACAAGTATAACGCTCCGCGCCCGAGCGACATGCGGACAAAGCCTCTGCTTGAAGGCTTGAAATAACGTCATTGCTCTCTAAAAAAGACATTTCAAAAACATAATGAACCCCGAAAGTCATTTGCTTGGCTTTCGGGGTTCATCATATATGCCTTATATCACAGTAATGAGTCGCACAACTGCAA
>CAZXGQ010000112.1:0-10711 GCA_964640415.1 uncultured Prevotella sp. | reverse complement strand
ACACTACCGAACTCTCTAAAGGCCAAAGGCCTCTCTTAAAATCTCGGTGCTTCAAAGGCATAACCTCGGCGGCTCTGCGTAAGATGGGGCTATGTTGAGTGTGGAAAAAGAAATGTGAGAAAGAAAACACCCACACGAATCAGCATAGAACCCGTGAGATAAATATAGAGTTAAATATGTACCACCCATCTATTATGCCTACACGAATCAATATAGGAGCTTCTAATTATATGCCGCGTTGGTTTCGTGTCCTTGTTTTTTCGTGGACTCAGTGTCTTTCGTGGACAAATCCTGTTGTTTTGAAAAATCTCAACAAAAGGCTCTCTGAGAATCGATTTTTTTGAAAAACATTTCCTCTCGTGCGATTTGAAGCCATTTTTACAGGTTTTACATAACGCTTTGATTGATAGATGGTTATACTTTTTACAGTCTTAAGCATAGCCTAAAAAAGAGCTTTGGAATCGGCTTTACGTTAGGATCGCGATGCCTTTACGTTAGAATCGCAACGCCTTTACGTTAGAATCGCAGCGCGATATGGCTACTATCGCAACCCGATTTCGTGGTTTTTTGGCCTAAAATCGGGCAGGAAGTGCCCTCTTTAACACTTTGGAGCCTCTCCGGTCGTTCTAGAAGGTGTGCTCCCCAAGTGTTAAAATCTTGCTATAAATCTTTACATTTTCCGACACCGAGCCGGCTTGTTACCCTTGCTTTTTTAGCAAGAGAATCTACACCTACCAGCCCTACAAGGGCTGGTAGGTAGGTCCAATGAAAAATGCAATATGTATATCTGGCAGAGGCAGGCAGGAATGTTTATGAGACGTAAGCAACTCTACCAAAGCTAAAAAAAGCGACACTCTTTGTTCTCTGCGGCCTAATAATCTCTGTGGCACTGCGTGAGATAATCGATGATAGACGGCATGCGTAATTAGCGAAGCTGAGATCTTTAAATCCGTGGGAAATGAAACGCACTAAAGAGAAACAGCCACGCAAATCAGCTTAGAACCAAGATAGAGAGGGGGGGGCTATTTCAGCTCTATCGACTTGACGCTCCTTATGTTTCCCGTCATGGGGTCGAACACCACCTCTGCCGACTGCTTCTTTCCGAAGAGGTCGCCGCTGAGCGACTGCACAAAGCCAAACTGCGCCATGCTGGTCTCGTAGGTGGCGACTGTGGTGTTGCCCGTGGCAAGCGTCGCCTTGACCTTGGAAGGCAAGCAAGAGCGGAGACCTATGTCGGCCTTGTCTTCCTTCTTCTTCTCGGCAGGCTCTGCCGCCGGGTCGGTGGCGGTGTGCTCGTCTACGATGGTCAGCTCGTAAGGCTCGCCACTGAGGTCATCGGCATCGACAAGGCCGAAGTGGGAAGAGAAGCGGAAGAGCACCGTGCTGCCTTCACGCTCGGGCACGAAGTTGAGTTGCGTCAACGTGGTGTCGGTCTCGGTATATCCGTCGAAGAGCTGTCGCAGAGCACTCTCCTGACGGTTCATGTTCTCATACATCAGCTTGAGCTGTGCGCCGTCCTTAGGCAGGTTGTCGGCTTCGCCGCGGCTGAGTGAGTTGCGGCTGTCGCGTATGTCGTATATCTCCTTTGCCGTCAGCTCCGCCATCTTGGCCTTTGAGCCGGCCGAGAGAATGTCCTCGGTCATGAAGTCGGAAGGGTTCAGGCGCACCGGCTTTGGCGCAGGCGTGAAGACACGTTCCGGCAACGTGGGCTGCGCGGCAGTGGTATTGATGGCCAGTAGCTGTCCGCCGGGCGTCAGCTCCACATTATCTATAGAGTGCCGCTTGTCGATGATGAGCGTGAACTGCCGCGCCGTGTCGGGCACGGCCGTCTTGTCGATGTCTATGCCTATGATGCGGTAAGTCGTTGTAGGCTTCTGCTTCGCCTTATCCTTCAGGAAACGCTCGGAGTACTGGCAGAAGTCGCCGGGGGTGTATTGCGTTTTCTCCACCTTTATCGTGAATCGCAACCCGTTCTTGGGAAGCATATAGCTGGTTCCCTCAACGCTCTGTGCCGACGCCGAGAGCGTGACGAAAGACATGGCGGCCATCAAGCCGCGAAGAGTGTGGTTCTTCATAGTGTTTTAAGATATAAGCTTCATTCCAACCGCTTGAAAGCCTTTGGCAGATAATTGATGATGTCGCTTGCAACGAGGCTCTCCTTTCCGAGATCACGCACGGCGAGGTCTCCGGCAAGTCCGTGAAGGTACATTCCGAGGGCACATGCGTCGAGCTGGCCATAGCCTCTGGCAAGGAGGGCGGTGATGATGCCGGTGAGCACGTCGCCGCTTCCGGCCGTCGCCATGCCGCTGTTGCCCGTGGGGTTGAAGAGCACTGCGCCGTCGGGCAGGCAAAGGGCAGAATAGTGGCCCTTGAGAACGATGTATCCGTGTATGCGCGCTGCCATCTGGCGGGCGCTCATAAGGCGGTCGTAGGAACTCGCACTCGGACTTCCCAAGAGACGGTCGAACTCTTTGGGGTGCGGCGTGAGGATGATGCCACTGGGCAGCTGCTGCATCCATGCCTGATGGCTCGCCAGGATGTTAACGGCATCGGCGTCGGCCACCACCGGACACTTGGCGCGGCTTATCTGGCCGATGAGAGCCACAGCCGTGCTCTCCGACTGTCCGAGCCCCGGGCCTATGCCGAGGGCGTCGTACCCGTCGCACGTCACGCTCTCGGAGAACTCGTAGTCGTCCTTGTCGAGCTGCAGCACGGCTTCGGGCACGCTGATCTGCAGCACGTCGTAGTTGCGTCCAGGCGTATGCACCGTGACCTTGCCCGCTCCCGCCCTGAGGCAAGCCTTTGTGGCGAGCACGGCGGCACCTGCCATGCCGTAGCTTCCAGCCACTATCAGCGAGTGGCCCATGGTGCCTTTGTTGGCGAAGTCGGGGCGGCGGCGCAGGAGCGCTGCCACGTCGTTTTCCTCCAGTATGCGGCACTTGGTCTCGGTCTGCATGATGTATTCGGGACTGAGCCTTATGTCGATGACCTTGAGCCGCCCTATGAAACGCTGGCAGTCGGCAAAGAGCATCGACAGCTTCTTCTGCTGCAACGTAAGGGTAAGATTGGCTTGGATGATGTTGGCATGGACATTATAGGTATTGTCCTCGCACATCAGACCCGACGGCAGGTCTATGCTGACCACCTGGCACGGGCTTTGGTTGATATACTTGACCAGCGAGGCGAAACCGCCCATGAGGGTCTTGTTGAGTCCCGAACCGAAGAGACCGTCGACGACCACCGTGCCGGAATCGAGCGCCGGGGGGTCGAAACTGAGCGAGACTTCGGTGAACTGCACCTTCCGCTGTTCCACGAGGCGGTCGCGGTTGGCGGCGCAGTCGTCAGACAACTTGTCGTGAATGTTGAACAAATAGACCGACACCTTGTAGCCGGCATCGGCAAGCATGCGTGCCACGGCAAGGGCGTCGCCGCCGTTGTTGCCCGGACCGGCAAAGACGACCATAGGCGTGTTGGCGGCCCACTCTTCCTTGATAGCAGCGGTAAGGGCCTTCGCGGCACGTTCCATGAGGTCGATGCCTTTCACGGGCTCGTGCTCTATCGTATACTTGTCAAGCTCATGTAGCTGAGCAGCAGTAAATATCTTCATACTTGTGCAAAAGTACAAAAAGAATGGTGATTAAAGGAAAAGTATCGCCTATTTTTCGTAATTTTGCAGTATTATTCAAAATTCAACGAATCAAACATCGCATTATGAGCACCATCAAAGTTAAGGACAAGACGTTCAAGACGTTTATCCCGGAGGAAGAGATTCAACGGCGCGTGAAGGCCGTTGCAGACAAAATCAACAAGGACCTCGACGGCAAGAACCCTCTGTTCTTGGCAGTTCTCAACGGCTCGTTCATCTTCGCAGCCGACCTGATGCGATACATCACCATCCCATGCGAGATATCATTCGTCAAGCTCGCATCCTACCAGGGCACCACGTCGACAGGCAAGGTAAAGGAGATTATCGGCATCAACGAAGACTTGCAAGGCCGCACCGTGGTCATCGTGGAAGACATCGTGGACACGGGCAAGACCATGAAGCGCATGCTCGAGACACTCGGCACACGCAACCCAGAATCGCTCCACATCTGCACGCTGCTCGTGAAGCCCGACAAGATAGAAGAGGATCTGAAGGTGGAATACGTGGCTATGGAGATTCCAAACGACTTCATCGTGGGCTACGGTCTCGACTACGATCAGCAGGGACGCAACCTCCGCGACATATACGTGGTGGAAGACTAAACAGGAGGGCAAAGGCAAGCCTCCGCAAGATTTGAATACAACATTCTAACAATACAACAAAAAGAAATGAAGAACATTGTTATTTTCGGTGCCCCTGGTTCAGGCAAGGGCACACAAAGCGAGAAGATGATTGAGAAATACGGCCTCGGCCACATCTCTACAGGAGACGTGCTGCGCGACCAGATCAAGCGTGGCACAGAGCTGGGCAAGACCGCAAAGGGATATATCGACAACGGCCAGCTCATCCCCGACGAGCTCATGGTGAGCATCCTCGCCGACGTCTACGACAGCTTCGGCAAGGAGCACAAGGGCGTGATCTTCGACGGTTTCCCACGCACCATCCCCCAGGCTCAGGCTCTGAAGGACATGCTCGCCGAGCGCGGACACAAGGTGGCTGCCATGATAGAGCTTGACGTGCCCGAGGACGAGCTCATGACACGTCTCGTGAAGCGCGGACAGGAGAGCGGACGCTCCGACGACAACGAGGAGACTATCAAGAAGCGTCTCACCGTGTACCACAACCAGACTTCTCCGCTCATCGACTGGTATGAGAAAGAGGGCATCCACCACCACATCAACGGTCTTGGTGAGCTCGACAGAATCTTCGGCGACATCTGCGCCGTCATTGACGCTATAGCATAACCATGGAGTCGAACTTTGTAGACTACGTACGCATCGTCTGCCGCTCGGGAAAGGGCGGCAGAGGCTCTGCGCACCTCAGACACGTGAAATACCAGCCCAACGGCGGCCCTGACGGCGGCGACGGCGGGCATGGCGGCAGCATCATACTGCGAGGCAACCACAACTACTGGACTCTGCTGCACCTGAAATACCAGAAGCACGTCTTCGCCGAGCACGGTGGCAACGGCGGATCAGACAAGTGCCACGGCACCGACGGCAAGGACGAGTATATCGACGTGCCGTGCGGAACCGTGGTCTACAATGCTGAGACGGGAAAGTATGTGTGCGACATCACCCACGACGGACAGGAGGTGGTGCTCATCAAAGGTGGACGAGGAGGACTGGGCAACTTCCAGTTCCGCACCGCCACACGACAGGCACCACGCTTCGCGCAACCGGGTGAGCCGGCACAGGAGATGACTGTCATCATGGAGCTCAAGCTCCTTGCCGACGTGGGTCTCGTGGGATTTCCCAACGCAGGAAAGTCGACGCTGCTGTCGGCAGTGTCGAGTGCCAAGCCGAAGATAGCCAACTACCCGTTCACCACCCTTGAGCCTTCGCTCGGCATCGTGAGCTACCGCGACAGCAAGTCGTTTGTCATGGCCGACATTCCGGGCATCATCGAAGGTGCAAGCGAGGGCAAGGGACTCGGACTGAGATTCCTGCGCCACATCGAGCGCAACTCGCTGCTGCTGTTCATGGTGCCGGGAGAGAGCGACAACATAAAGCACGACTACGAGGTGCTGCTCGGAGAGCTGAGCAAGTTCAACCCCGACATGCTTGACAAGCACCGCGTGCTCGCCATAACCAAGAGCGACCTGCTCGACGACGAACTGATAGAGATGCTGAAGGAAGAGTTGCCCGACGACCTGCCGACGGTGTTCATATCGTCAGTGACCGGACAAGGCATCGACGAGCTCAAGGACACGCTCTGGAAAGAGCTGAACAGCGAGAGCAACAAGCTGGCGGAGATAACGGCCGAAGACACGCTCGTGCACCGCGACAAGGACATGGGTACCTTCCAGCAGGAGATGCTCGACGAGGATGCCGGTGAAGACGACATAGAAGTGGTCGACGTGGAAGACTTCGACGAAGACTTCGAATAACGATAATCTTTAATGATGATAGAACCCGTTCTACATTTATATAATATTGGCGAAGCCCTAGGATTGAAAACGACCCAAGGCTTCGCCAATTTCGATAATGACACCGTTGTCGCGTTCTCTACCACACGACACGGAGGAGTGAGCCTGGGACGATATGGCGAGCTGAACATCAATCCATATTGCGGCGACGATGCCAAGGCGACAAGCGGCAACCGTGCCGCATTGTGCCACAAGCTTGGTATCGACGACGCTCGCCTCGTATTGCCCCACCAAGTCCACGGCACTGAGTGCCTCGAAGTGGACTCAGCCCTACTCCATTCCACCCCAAGCGAGCGGCTGCAACGCCTCGACGGCTACGACGCCCTCATGACAAACCTCAAAGGGGTGTGCATCGGCGTGTCTACGGCCGACTGCATTCCGGTGCTCGTCTACGATCCGCAAAGGCATGCCACGGCTGCGATCCATGCCGGATGGCGGGGCACAGTGGCAAGGATTGTGGAGAAAACGCTCATCGCTATGAAAGCAGCCTACGGCACTGAGGTTTCCGAGGCACTGGCCATCATAGGGCCGGGAATATCGCTCAAGAACTTTGAGGTGGGGCAGGAAGTCTACGACACCTTTGCTGCTGCCGGCTTCGAGATGGGCGACATAGCGAAGACCTTCCCCTGCAAGGATGACCCACAGACGGAGAAGTGGCACATCGACTTGCCGCTATGCAACAAACAGCAACTGATGCACACCGGCGTGAGAGAGGCCAACATCCTCAGCTCCGGCATCTGCACCTACGACAATGCCAGCGACTTCTTCTCTGCCCGTCGCCTGGGCATAAGCTCAGGGCGGATCTACACGGGCATCATGATAAAGCAACAAGAAAAATGAACAACACAACCAACCTATTAACAACACTTCTTCTATCTGCTCTGCTTTGGGCTACAACCATCACCGCCTCGGCACAACACAACTTCACCGCGCAGGAGCAGTCGTCGATAAGCGTGCCCACGCCGGGCTTGTTCGCTCGAAGCAACGCTTTCAACATACAGTTCGGCATTCTCAAGCCCGAAGAGTATTCTTTTCCACTGCCCGTCGGAAAGGCTGAGGTGAAAGGCGGTCAGGCTCTGGAAATAACAACCACAAAGGGCGATGCCGTGAAAGCCATGTTCAGCGGATACGTGCGGCTTTCGCGACGCATGCCACAATACGGCAACACCATCGTCATCCGCCACAACAACGGTCTTGAGACTGTTTACGCCTATAATGCCCAAAACCTCGTGAGTGTAGGCACACGCGTCAAGGCAGGGCAAACCATCGCCATTGCCGGAGGCGACAACGGCAGGGTGTTTTGCCTATTCTCCATTTTGGTAAACGGCTGCTGGATTAACCCGGAGACCGTGGTAAACCCCAAGAACCACAAATTGCGCAAGCAGGTGCTGCAATGCAGGAATACCGGCAAAAACGTCTCCGTGACCGTGCTCAACGCAGAAAAGGAGGAAAGCCTGTCGCTCGACCCTGACGTCAGCAACGACGACTACGAAAACAACCCGTCGTTCAAAATCGACTTGCAGAAGATAGAACAGCAACACTGGGCGTACCCCCTTCCCGGCGCCCACGTCATCAGTCCGTACGGCGCAAGGGGCAGGCGAGGCCATGCAGGTGTGGACCTCAAGACAAAGGAAAACGACGAAGTGCTGGCAGCTTTCGACGGCGTAGTGGAACAGTCGGGGCCCTACTTCGCCTATGGCAACTACATTGTCATTCGCCACGCCTACGGATTCTCGACCTGCTATAGCCACCAGTCGAAAAACTTCGTGGAGGTAGGCCAAAAGGTCAAGGCCGGTGAGGTAATCGGTCTCACCGGACAGACGGGGCGCGCCACAACCCCACACCTTCATTTCGAAATCCGCTTCTGCGGAAAAGCCATCGACCCTTCCATCTTCTTCGACCATGCCAACCACTCCCTGAAGGCGCAAACCCTCACGGTGAAAAAAGGCCAGGGTGCGCTTTCAACGCAGAAGAACAAATAAGCGCACTGAGATTCAATTTCTATAAAGGAAAATGCATTGCCAATTTAAACCACATAAAGAAAATTTCATTATTCTTCAAGTCAAAATTAATACTTAGGATTGAAGGTTGCAATGATGATTACATCACTGTCAGCCAAGAACGTTCCGCACTATTAAAAGAACTTCTAGACAAGTAAACTGTATATCATTATGAATAAAATCGCAATCTCCTTGAGTACACTATTGATTTGCGGAGCCAACTTTTGTGCAAACGCGCAAGACACGTCTTCAAAATTGAAAAACAAGGTCGCATTAAATGGAGAACTGTTGTGTGACACATGGCAGATAGACGCCTCGTATCATTACTTTGCTTTACCTTATATTGGTTTTGGCGGATCCATAGGCATGTGGAAACAATATACTGTCGATGGCATTCCATCCGGACGTGGATGGACTGTGGACGAAGATTATGAAAACGTGGAAAACTTTTTCATACATCCGTCCATAAGTCTTGTTTCACCTTGTGTTGCAAAAATTGAAGAAGGACGTTTCAATTTATTCTTTGAGCCTGGTATAATGATGAATATACCATATAACAACGTTCTCGTTGCATTATTAAACGAGAGAGGTTCAACAATTGGTTATAAAAAAGTCAGCACTAATAAAGGACGGTGGTATGCATTTGATTATAAAATCGGATTAAGTTTTACCTATGATCAATTGGGATGTTCGATTGGGTATATACATTCAAACCTTGATATTTTTGGCATGCGTCGCAACATGGTTTATGATGGCAAACGCTTTGACGAATACTATCCTAAAAGAAAGAATCCGCATGGTTGTTTCATCTCGCTCTTCTATATTTTTTAGTAAACTATTAGCTTCAAACTGTTCACGGCATGATTTTCCGTGTTCATGGACGTTTTTTCCCACTTCAAGGATAAAGACATTGCGGCAATATGAAATAATTATACCTTTGCTTCGTGAGTTTTAAAGTACATTTATACTCCTTTAAAAAGTAATATCTATGACATATTCTAGAAAATCAAACTTTCGGGAAGCTATATTGTCAATACTGCTTGCAACGTTTTGCTTTACGACAGCCAAAGGGCAAGGCAGATTCCACTTCGACATTGACTATCACTACAACTTGGGCTTATGCGAAAAGATGATGGGACAGACCCTCAAACGCAGCCAATACAAGATGGGAGGAAACGCCATACAGTTCACCCCTCGCTACGACATAACCCCAAAATGGTCTGCCGGTATAGGCGTTGGGCTTAGTCGATACACCAACCTTGACTATAACACGTTGCCCGTATACGCAACTGTGAGGTATAAAGCCATTGAGAAAGTGCCCGACCTATATCTTTTCTCCGATTTGGGATATGCGTTAAAGGTTGGTGACTTCACAGAAGGTTTTACTGGCAATATAGGCCATCATCTATGATGCCAACTCGCAGGAGACGCATTATGGCACCACAAACAGCACCCGACACTCGCTGTCATTTGGCGTTGGCATAACGCTTTAACCTCAAAATCCTTTAATCTATGCGATTGTAGAGTTCTTTCTCTATAACGCAACATAATTTGCAGTGTGCGGCCATAAGGGTCGCACACTGCCGTTTCTGTCAACCTTAAGGGTGGTCATATAAATTAAACCATTTCCCCATTATTCATCCTTAACCGCGAATCATTTTTTTAATTATTTGGGCAATTTAGTACCAAATTGACATTTTAGCACTAAGGAAAGTGCATTTCTTGCAATTTTATTTGAAAGATTAAGAAATATATCATAACTTTGCAAAATCATTAAAAAAGAGAACATTTGTTTAATAGCTAATGGAGGTTTACGACAGGTTTTCAGGACAGGCTTTGCAAGGTCTGCATCGCTTCAGGGCTGTAATGTTCAGCCCCACTTTTTAAGGCTATCCCGCTCTTGGGATAACCTGATTGTTTTTCCTTGTCTTTAAAGGGTGCGATTACTCTTGGCGACAAGGAGAAGATTTTCGTTATATATAGTCTTCTCGTAGAGAGAAGCATATATAAACCTATCCAACACAAAACTTTTAGAAGATTTATATATGAGAACGAAGGTTTTATTAGCTTCCCTGTTGCTTGCCGCATCAGGGCAAGTGATGGCACAATCTTCCGGGCAAATAGGAGGACAAGTCATCGACGAGAACGGAGACCCAGTGATTGGTGCTCAAGTGAAGGTAAAGGGTGCCAAATCCGGCACCGTGACCGATGCCAATGGTAACTTCTCTCTGCCAGACGCCAAGCGCGGAGACGTCATTGTCATCAACTACCTCGGAATGGACACACGTACCATGAAGGCGGCTCCCGGCATGAAGGTAAGCATGCAATCGCAGGACCAGCAACTCGACGAGGTGCTCGTGGTGGCATTCGGTCAGCAGAAGAAGTCGAGCTTCACTGGTTCGGCTGGCGTGGTGAAGAGCGACGTGCTGGAGAAGAAGCAGCTGACCAACGTGTTCAGCGGTCTGCAAGGTGAGATAGCAGGTGTACAGATGGCCCAGTCGTCTGGTTCGCCCAACGCCACACCGTCGTTTGCCATCCGCGGCTTCGGCTCCATCAACGCAGGCACTTCGCCCCTTATCATCGTAGACGGAGCACCCTATGAGGGCGGATGGAACAATCTGAACCCCAACGACGTGG
>CAZXGQ010000111.1:0-10762 GCA_964640415.1 uncultured Prevotella sp. | reverse complement strand
CATTAATCTTTCTTGGGTCTATGTTGAGTGTGGAAAAAGAAATGTGAGAAAGAAACACCCCACACGAATCAGCATAGAACCTGTTTATTGTTTAGTCAAGTTTCGGATTTGTCATTTAGCAAGTGCCCCCTTCGGGGATGTATATTCAAGCATAAATACCTAAATCCGAAACTTCAGTAAACATTAAACAATAAACATTAAACATTAACATAATTCTCAACAAAAGGCTCTCTGAGAATCGATTTTTTTGAAAAACGTTTCCTCTTGTGCGCATTTGAGCGATTTTTGGGCGATTTTTGTAATATCCTTATAGTTAGATAGTTATATTTTTACGGCCTAAAATATGGCCGAAATTTTGGCTTCCGGTTCGGCTTTACGTTAGAATCGCGCCGCCTTTACGTTAGAATCGCAATGCCTTTACGTTAGAATCGCGACGCGATATGGCTACTATCGCGACCCGATTTCATGGTTTTTTGGGCAAAAAACGGGTTGAAGATGCCCTTTTTAACACTTCGGAGCCTCCGATGTCGCTCTAGATGGTGTGCCCCGCAAGTGTTAAAATCTTGCTATAAATCTTTACATTTATAGGGGTATTTAAGGTGAAATCCTGTGTATAGCCTTGGAAGAACTAAGCACCTCAGCCCGAGGTAAGCAGTATGGTGCCAGCCGAGCGAGTACGCATAGTTCTCTCCATAAACGCAGGTCTCACAAAGCTCAAAAGGCGGCAGCCTTTATTCTCGGCGGCTCAAAAACCTCAGTGGCTCTGCGTGAGACCAGCGGCATGGAAAGATGTGCGCCATTCGGGATGCGGACGGGTCCTGACCATCCCTACCCGCTAAATAGTCAGCAAAAACAAGAAGGCGAAGTCTCTTTCCCCTATCTTCTTCTGCAGAGTCTTGAGAGCACGGCGCTTCTGCACTCTGATGGTTTCTTCAGTGATGGTCATCGCTTTTGCTATTTCCGCGTTTTTCTTGCCTTTCATGTAGAGGGTGAAGATTTCGCGTTGGCGTGGAGGCAGCTCGTTGATGGCTTCAAAGAGGCGGCGGTATATCTCGTTTTCCCATGCCTGCCGGTCTGCTGTGTCCTCTTCGTTGCAGTAGGCTGCACCTAATACATACTCCTTGTATTTGTCCTTTACCTTGAGGTGACGTGCATTGTCGATGGCACGGCGACGTACAGATAAATAAAGAAAAGAGCAAACGGTCTTTTCATCGTCAAAAGAGTCACGGTTCTCCCAAAGGCTGAGAAAAGTGTTCTGCACGATGTCTTCGGCAGTCTTGGTGTCGTTGGTCATCTTTAGCGCATAGAGCATCAATGCTTTATAGTAGCGACTATAAAGCATGTGAAACTGGTCGG
This sequence comes from uncultured Prevotella sp., assembly GCA_964640415.1. Classification (GTDB taxonomy): domain Bacteria; phylum Bacteroidota; class Bacteroidia; order Bacteroidales; family Bacteroidaceae; genus Prevotella. Next base: position 9,406 of record CAZXGQ010000111.1, on the reverse strand, counting down.
CCGTATCTATCAGTAATCTCTCCATGCGTTGATGAACTTGCGCTTATTCAACTAACAATTGCAAATTTACGATATCTTTTCGTAAAAGCACGACGTTCTGCGCTTTGATTTTGCACAATCGCACATAGGCAACGTTAAGCCGACAGACCTTTGCCACTGTGGTGCTCACATTGGGTGTGGACATTATAAGAAAATAAAAATGCGGTTTTTGCGTTATATAAGCATAAAAGCAACATAACAATGCAACAACTCCATTTGACTCTCGACGAGAACGGCCCTATATATCAAAAGACCCTGGCACGCTCCAGAACAGGAGCACGCGGACATGTCGGCACGCATCTCGACTGCTATACCGGCACAACAGACAAAGACCATTATGAAATGGATGCCTGCATAGTGGACTGTACAAATGGAATTCCCGACATGCGGCAGTTGCCTTCGTTGAAAGGCAAGGCCTTGGTGCTGTACACTGGCAACATGGAGCATCATGAGTATGCTTCGGAAGAATACCATGCCACGAGGTTGCCCGTCACAGACGAAATGCTGGGTGAGATCCTTGACCATGAACCGACCTTCATCCTTCTCGACACTCACGGCATGGGCGAGTCGGGCAAAATGCATACAGCCATGGACATACGCTGCGAGCGCCATGGTTGTCATGTCATAGAGAACGTCCGCCTTTTGCCCATAAAAGGAATGACAGAAACACGCCTGTACATCGATGTAGACACCAACAATCCGTCATCGGGCAAGCCATGCAAGGTTTATGTGGGGTAAAAGCTGGCCGGTAATGATTTAGAAAGAGAAATGCATTCTTCACCCGGCATATAGGCGCTTGAAGTCATGTTTTTTCCGCTTCGCGCTGTTTTTCTTCTGTTACCTTGGCAATTATTCGTAACTTTGTATTAAATTTTGCCAGTGACAGGATATGAGCAAGAAAATAGATACTACTCGCGACAAGATCGACTTCGGGGCGGGCAAGATAGGCCCGCTGTTCCGCAAGATGTTTTTCCCCACACTTATCGGCATGCTCTTTATGTCGGCTCAGACCATTATCGACGGTATCCTCGTGGGCCGTGGTGTGGGTGCCGACGGCATTGCCGCCGTCAACATCGTTGCCCCCATCTGGATGGTTGTTTCAGGTCTGGGACTGATGTTCGGCATCGGAGCCTCGGTGGTGGCCAGCATGCATCTTGCCAACGACAACCAGAAGGCGGCGCGCATCATCCTTACCCAGGCCTACGGTGTAGGCACGGCGATCATCGCTGTGCTCATTGTGCTCTGCCTGCTCATGCCCAAGGCTTTCGTATATGCCTTGGGGTGCAGCCCGTCTCTTGAGCATTACGCCCTCGACTATCTGCTGTGGCTCCTGCCCGGCATGGTGTTCCTGCTGTGGCAGTGCGTGGGCATGATGATGGTGAGGCTCGACGGCTCGCCGCGCTATGCCATGTGGATACAGGTGGTGGGAGCCGTGGTGAACCTTGTGCTCGACTGGCTCTTCATCTTCCCCTTTGGCATGGAGGTGAAAGGTGCGTCGATAGCCACTGCCATAGCCTGTATCTGTGGCGGACTGATGAGCGTGAGCTACTTTGTGTGGTTCTCCGACAAGCTGAAGTTCCGCAGGCTGAAGATGAGTCTCACCTCGCTTGTGCTCACACTCCGCAACACGGGCTACATGATGCGCATCGGCTCGGCCACATTCCTCACCGAGGTGGCGATGAGCGTCACCATGGTGGCCGGCAACTACATGTTCATGTCGATGCTGCACGAGGACGGCGTGGCGGCTTTCGCCATCGTCTGCTACCTCTTCCCCGTAATCTTCTCGGTCAACAATGCCGTGGCACAGTCGGCACAGCCCATCATAAGCTACAACTATGGCGCCGGCGACGAACAGCGCGTGAACCGTGCCCTGAGGGTGGCGGTGTATGCCGGACTGATATGCGGACTGGGGGTGTTCATGTTGCTCGTGTTGGGCGACCGGTTCATTGTGGGGGCATTCCTGCGACCGTCTGAGCCTGCCTACGGATTGGCGACGAAGGGACTGCCGTGGTTTGCCACCTGCTCGCTGTTCTTTGCCCTCAACGTGGTGTTCGTGGGCTATTACCAAAGCATCACCATGGCAAAGCGTGCGATGGTTTTCACCGCACTCCGCGGAATAGTCTTTGCCGTGCTTGGCTTCATGGTGCTGCCGAGGCTGACAGGGGTAATAGGGTTGTGGACTGCAATTCCTGCTGCCGAGTTTCTCACGTTGGTATTAATAGTTTTGAAACGAGTTTTCGAAGAAAAAAATAAATAGTAGAAATGAACGGATTATATACCATTCTGCTGCTCGTCCTGAGCAACATCTTCATGACCATTGCATGGTACGGTCATCTCAAACTCCAACAAGTTGGCATAAGCAGCCACTGGCCCTTGATAGGCGTAATAGCCTTCAGTTGGTCGGTGGCTTTCTTCGAGTACTGTTGCCAGGTGCCGGCCAACCGCATCGGTTTCGTCGACAATGGCGGTCCTTTCTCTCTGGTGCAGCTGAAGGTGATACAAGAGTGCGTGTCGCTTGTCGTTTTCACCATCATTGCCGGCGTCCTTTTTCAGGGACAGGGCTTGCACTGGAACCATCTGGCCGCTTTCCTCTGTCTGGTAGCGGCAGTGTATTTCGTGTTTATGAAGTGACGTTGCCGCAAATGGCAAAACAAAAAAGGCCTGTGCATATCAGCACAGGCCTTTTTCATGGTAGTATGCTCGGCATGAGCATTGTATAACGAGTGCGTGTCGCATAATGCGCAAAGCCAACATCTTAATGAATTTCATATCCGGGCGTGTATATTCCTCTGCGGCATTACCTCGTCAGCGAGAACTTGATGCTCAGACCGAAGTCCTGGGTGGTGGTGGGGTAACTGCTCGAAGCCAACAGCGGGGTGTTGGTCTGACGGTCGAGATAGAAGCTCATCGACATCAGCTTCGAAAGGGTATACTCGGCCGTGAAGGACAGTTTGAAGGCGGTGTTGCCGCTCGATGCCGTTGACGTCACGGTTGCGATGTTGCGGGTTATAGACGCTTGCTTGCGGTAGCTCAGGTCGAGCCGGAGGTTCAGAGCGTGGTTGGTGCCTGACTGCGTAGTGCTCTTGGATGTTTGGGAGCTTTTCTCGTTTGTCGAGGTATTGCTCTTGCTTTTGCTCTTTGCCGCCTTTTTCTTGGCGTTGCCCATGCCGAAGAGGTTGAAGTTGTCGAGACGCCATCCCCATCCGATGACCCAGTCCTTGCTCACCGCTTCGTTGAGTTGCACGGATGTCATGGAGAGCGACAAGGCGCGCGTTTGGCGGTATTCCAGTTTAGCGGTCATCTTGTTGAGGAAGGTCACGTCTATGCCGAACAGAGGTGAGAACGACTCGTTGATGCTCACAGTGGAGACGTTGAACATGGAGTTTGGCACGAGGTCGCCTGTTGTGGCGTCGGTGATGAATCCCATGGTGTTGTCGCCGGCGAGCGATGCGAACGTCGAGTAACTCTGGTAGGATCCCACGGCATAGATGCTCTTGTAGGCGTGGCTGATGTTCACCGCACTGAAGTGGTCGCGCAGCCACGGCAGTTTGCTCAGTCCGCTGTAGCGCATGGTCCAGTTGGGCAGCATGTGCATGATCGTCGGGAATATGTCGAGGCCCTTGCTGTTGCCCGATGTGTATGCCGAGAGGAAGGCCGGTATCAATACGTCGGCAGAGTAGGGACTCACGCTTCCGTTGGCGGCATCGAAAGTCTTGCCAGCCAGGCTGGTGCCCTCGGGATAGACCGTGCCTTGGTAGCGATTCTCCACACGTTGGCGGAACGACTCCAGCGAGTTGCAGAACTTCTCGAATGTCTTCGAACGGTAGCCGTTGTTGGCCGATCCCATGCCCTCAAAGGAGGAGCCAATGGAGATTGTAGTCATGGTAAGCGAGCCTGTCTGCGTGGTGGGATTGCCCTGGTACATATATTGCACGCTCTTCGCCCTTGTGCTTGCACGCGAGGCGCTGAGGTCTATCTTGAATCCTGTCACGGGTTCCAGTGTGGCCTTTACCTGAATGTCCTCGGTGAGGTTTGTCGTCGCAGGTGTTGCCACGCTGTCGGCCATGAGCAGCCAGTTGTTGCTCTTGGCTTTCTCTATGTAGCTGTCGCCAACCAGACCGAAGGCGAAGTCGAGACCCGGCGATAGCACGTTGTTTCCGCGTGTCTGTCCGAATGCCTTGCCAATGGTTGGCATGAAGCCCGGCAGCGACATGGCATACTGGTTTCGGTAGCTTATGCTTGCCGACCTCACCATCATGGCAACGCGGGCGAGTGTCTGTGCGGTCTTGTACCACCCCTTCTCTTCCAATGGCTGCAATGTCACGACCGACAGTTTCACCTTTAAGGCAGAGTCGACCTTGTTCTTTATCTTGAGCTTGTTGTCGTCGACCTTCTTGAATTTCAGTTTGAACTCTTTTCCGTCGAGCGTCTTCGCGGTCACGGCAATGCGCTTAGACTTCTTGTTGTGGCTCACGGTGATGACGGAGTCGGGCATGAGAGTTATCTCCTTCTCAAAGGCTTTTTTGTTCTTCGGCAAGATCTTCTTCTTTTGGGCGTCTTGCTTTTGTTTCTGTTTCCATTCGGCCACCGCCTTGTCGGCATCCTTGCCATCCTTCGTAGCTTGCTCGCGAATCTTCTTCTCCTCAGCGGCTTGTTTCTTGCGTTCCGCCTCTTTCTTCTGCTGCTCTTGCCGGCTTTGCTTTAACGTCTTTTTCGGTGTTGACTTGTTGAACCTGTCATTGACCTTTTTCAGGAACGGCACGAGGTTGTAGAGCTTCACAAGGTCTAAGTTGCCGTTGACCTGCACCTGACGGTTGTTGGCAATGGTGTTGCCAAGTGATGTGCCGTCTTCAAGGTCGGTACCGCGTTCCCATGTGTATGTGGCGTTGTAAGTGGCGTCGGTGCGGAGCCACGAGAATACAGGCAGGAGGTTGAGCGGCACCTGATAGCTTGCGTTGAACGTCTGCTGGTAGTCGAGAGGTGTGCCCATGTGGCATATGCTGGTCCACACCGAGTCTTTCCACGCTGAGTAATGGTCGGGATACAGATCCTTGTTCACCGGCGTATAAGGTTCCTCTATCTGCGAGTGTGTGGCGCTCTGGAAGGTCATGTGGAGATTCTTCGTAAGGTCCCAACGCAGCGAGAACTCCCTGTTCCACAGGAATTGTTCGGAGAAGGTGAGCGGCAACTGCGAGTTTTCCGTAGCCTCCATGTCACGTTCCTGCAATTCATAGTATGAGCGTGTCATCTCTGTGTTGAATCCGACGCTCTGCGGCAGCCAGTTAAGGGTGAAGGCACGTGGCAGGTCAAGCCACTTGCTGCGGTTCTTGATCTTCTTGAACGGTGTCCACGACTTGTAGACAGGCGACCACGCGTAGTTGAGCATTCCCTGCCAGTTGTCCTCGTTCTCGTATACCGTAGTTTCTCCCTGCGAGTGGGAGTGGGAGTGGCTGTAGGTCATGGTGAAGTTGGCAGGGTCGTACGGCATAGGGTGCTGCTTGTTCTGTATGTCGACCTTTGCGTTGGATATGGAGAAGTTGGTGTTTATCTTCTTGGTCACGGCAATGTTGTTGATGGAGTCGCGCTCCTGCTTTGATGCAGCAGAGTTTAGCGCCTCCTTCAGCTCCATGTCGGTGTCGAGAGGGTTGTATTTCGGTGTTGTCGTTTGCTTTGAAACGCTGTAATAGAGCGGGATGGATACCTTCGCCTTGTCGGGGAAGAACTTGCCGAGCTCAAGGCTCGTGGTTACCTGGAAGTCCGACTGGTTGTCTTGTGACCTTGAGCTCACGCCGTCCTCCAGTCCTCCGAAGCCGTCGGATACATACTTGCCCTGCACGTTTACCGTTCCCATGTCGGAGAGTTGCACGTTAAGGTTTCCGTCGGCAGCCCATCCGCCATTGTTGTTATATTCCTTGAGTCTCAGCTCGTTGACCCACACCTCGCCGCTCTTCTGTCCGGCCGAGAGGTTTCTCACGCCGATTATCATAGTCTTCACCTCGCCGAGCGTCGGGTTGCCCATCACCGTCACCTTGTTGTTAGGGTGGTTGCTGTCGTAGGCGGAGTAGGCGCGTGTGAACGAGGCCGTGCCGAGAGCGCGGGCACGGTTGCGCTCCTTCTTCACGTTGGTGAGAAGGGAGAGAGGTATGTCGAGCATGTTGTCGTCGGGCCACACCTTGCGTATGTCCTCGATGTTGTATCGGCTGTATTTGTTGCTTGGCTCGGTGAGCTTCAGTGGGATTTCATACTCATAGTAGTTGCTCTTGTAGTCGGAGCCCAGCCTTACGAAGATTGCTAGCTCGTTGTCTTGCAGGCTTGTTGTGTTCACCTCCTCAGCGTTGGCGTGGACGAACATCTGCAGGCGCTTGTAGCGTCGCATGTCGAGTGTGGTGTTCTTGTAGACACACTTCGATTCCCCGGCCGCGAGATTGCTCACATTGATCTGCAGCGCCTGCTCGTTGTCTTCCACGAGTTGAGGCTGCGAAGGGTCTTGCCCGCGCTGTATGCCGGGAGGCAGCACGTAGTTCACCGGAGTCTTGTCGTTGTTCTCCTCAATGCTCACCGATGCTGTGGTTATGGTACCTGTCTGTGTGCCTGCGTTGTCGATGTTCTGCGTGTAGATGCGCCATGTGCCGCGCACGAGGTCGAGCGAGGCGAAGCGCATCACCACGGGTTTCTTGAATCCCGTGAGGAACATACGCATGAACCTTATGCTTGAGAAGTCGCTTATACCGCCCACGCGCTTCTCGTATTGGTCTACGGGGATGCGGAAGAGGTACCACGTGAAGGTCTTCATGCCCAGGCGTGTGCTGGAAGCGGCCTCGCGCTTGTCCACTATGTAGTTCTTGCCCACCTGCAAGTCTTCGGGACGGATGGAGACACGGTACTGGTAGTACTTCTCATACTCGTTGAGGGTGAAGTCCTGGTTTATGTCTTCCACGTCGGGACCGCTCTTGTACGACGTGTCGTAGGTCTCGGTGCGGCTGTCGGTGTCGGGTGAGTTGCCTTGCGGGTTGTTGATATATTTGTATCGTCTGAGAATGTCGAACTTCGCATCGTCGTAGTCGGAGCCACGGAAATAGTGGTAGTCGTCGTGTGCAGGGTCAGCCCAGATAGAGTCGAACACAGCCTGCGACACCTTGCCTTGTATCTGCTTGAGGAAGTCTTGGTAACTGTCGAACTCTTGCTCCTCGGTATCGTTCAGGCCGTTGTAGCCCAAGTCTTGCAATGCTCTTGCCCCTTTTGTGGTGGCGAAGGCATAGGTCTGTGTGGTTTGTGTGGGTATCTTGCCCCATTGAGTGTAGGTGAAATTCTCCGAGCCGTCTACGGGCAGTCCGCTCTCGTAGAACTTCTTGCCGTCTTTCAGCACGTCTTCCGATACCTCTCCGAGGTTGATGTAGAAGTCGCCTCCCTGTGCCGTCTCGCCATTCTCTTGCTCGTGGATGAACGGGTCGAGCATCCAGAACTCAACATATTCGATGTTGGCCTGCTGGAAGTCGTTGGTGTCGAGACGTCTCATCATGCCGCCCCAGTGCTGTTCGGGGTTCTTGAGGGTGCCGTCGTAGTTGAGGTCGGGGTTGAAGTTGTATGGGCCACGCTCGTTGGGGTAATAGGCAATGTTCATCACCGACAGTGTGGACGTGGCACCGTTGTAGCTGCTTTGGTCGCGGTTGGGGTACAGCTCCCTCACGTAGACCTCCCTCATGTAAGGGTCGGAGAGCATAGTGAGGTCGCTCTTGATGTGGGCAGGCGTGAGCGACGACGAGCGGCGGGTGAAGAGCGGGTCAATTGTATACCATGCCATCTGCGAGCGGTTGTAGCCGGACCGCAGGGTGCTCTTGTCGGTGCTCTCGGAGAACATTGACGGGACGGAAGACAGAATCCACGACGTGGGCTCCAATACCGAAATCTTGTCGGTGGTGCCCTCAAAGTCGTCGATATACGAGGCGTTGTTTTGCAGTCCGTGCGCCTGTCCGGCGAACAGTTTGGCAAACTCGCCAGTGAAGCTTATCTGCGAAGGCTGCGTGAGATGCAGGAAAGGAATTTTGTCGAGGGCGTTGGTGAGCCATTGGCTTTCGTGTTTCCAGTTGATGTTGAAGCCCACGATAGTGTTGTTTACAGGCTCCGAGCCCATTGTCACTTTGCTCGTGAGTGCTTGCTCGCCGAGGTGCTGCACCGTTCCCGAGAGCTGGAAGTTCTTTGAGAAGTCGTATTCCCAGTTCATGCCGAACATCGTCTTGCGCATCTGCGAGTAGTCGCTTTGGCTCTCCAGCGATACGTTGACCGTTGTACCGGCGTCGATGATGCTCTGGTTGAGTATTGTCACCTCACCAGCTGAGTAGTCTACTGAGTAGTCGGAACCTTCGGTCAGCGTCACGCCGCCTGCCGTAACCACCACCGAGCCCTGTGGCACGTTGTATGCGCCAAGCGAGATGACGTTGGCCTGTGTGCCGCGGTATTGGCCTTGGAGGATATACTTGTCCTTCTCGGCTGTTTGCTTGGCTATGGTCTTTGTGGAGTCGTAAAGCTCGGTGAAGGCATATCTGCTTGCCACGTCAGCCGCTACGCCATTCTTTACGAGATAGTTGTAGATGGTATTTCCGAAAGGTTCGGCAGTGGGGAAGAAGACGCGGCCGTTGCTCACCGTGTAGCCTTCCACATAGTCGAAATAGCCGTTGCTGTGGGCCTTGTTGTTGTTGTCGAGACGGTCGGCACCGATAGCTTTTATTATGGCGGTGCCCTTAACCTGCTGCTCGGGTATGTAGTTGAGGTAAACGCCTGTGGTGTCGCTTTGGTATTTCACGTCGAGGCGGAACTTCTCTTTCTCCACCGACGATGCGAGGTAATAGACGTTTTTCATCATCAGCGGCCAGTTGCCTTGCGACGGGTTGTTGCTGGTGTTCTTCAGCGACTTTACGAAGAGAGCCTTCGACACGTCTGACACGTCGCTTGCAAACTCACCCACCTGGTATGTCTGTCCGCCATAGGTGTATTCGTAGGCCACGGCGAGCACCTGGTCGGTCTGCAGCGAAGTTTTCAGCGACACGTATCCCAAGGCGTTGTTTACGGTGTATTCCGACGAGGTGAGCAGGCGTGCGCTCTGCAGTTTCTCATAATCGGTACCGCCGTTGAGTCCCGCTCCGTCGAGCACGGTCGACGTCTGGTCGATGTCGCGTGCCGCACTGTTGGCGCCGGTCATGGTCTCGTATTCGGTGTTGGCCTTGTTTGACGGCACCGAGAGGCCCGTTGTCGTCCACATCGGGTTGCTCACCTTGCTGTTCTCGCCAAGGTCGGTGAGGGCAATGATGTTTCTCGTGTTGGTTGTCGTTCCGCTCTTGTTGGTCACCCATATCTCCACGCGGTTGATGGT
>CAZXGQ010000110.1:0-10854 GCA_964640415.1 uncultured Prevotella sp. | reverse complement strand
GCTTGCGCCGATGGTACTGCAATGCAATGCGGGAGAGTAGGTAGCCGCCTCCTTTTATAGAGCCTCGAGGATAACATTATCCTTGGGGCTTTTTTTATGTTTTATTTCATGATAAAGTCATTACGTCGTTTCTTCTTTTCTATTGTGAGATTGTCACGAAGCCATGGCTTTGGGATTCAATCGCCTTTTGCGTTTCATTTTGTTACACAAGTTGTTCGTGATAATAAATATCATGATTATTATTCATCTATAGACTCCAATTTCAAGGGCTCGGCTTTGAGACTCAAGAAATTTTATCTTAGACTTCTTGCCTTTTTAAGTGAAGAACAATGCTTTAATGTCGTCTATATTATAGAAGATATTCATTCTTCGGATCAAACTTATGCTTTATGGGAGTCTATTATTCAATCAAGTAAAGTTGTTGTTAGTTTTGATTTGTACGACTGTGGCGTTGTAATTCTTGATGGTAATATGCATAAATTTAACTATAAAGTAATGTTAGTTTAGGTTTTTATGATTTGTTATATTAGCTCAAACAAAAAAAATCATATAAAAGATTGTGGATTCAATTTTTTTGTTTATTTTTGCGACACAAAAATCAAGCATTAATAACGACTAATTATAACAATTATGTATTGGACACTTGAATTGGCTTCCAAGTTAGAGGATGCCCCTTGGCCAGCTACCAAGGATGAGTTGATTGATTATGCAGTTCGTTCTGGTGCCCCTGATGAAGTGGTACAGAACTTACAGGAGATAGAGGATGAAGGAGATGTTTATGATAGTATTGAAGACCTCTGGCCCGACTATCCCTCAAAGGAAGATTTTCTTTGGAATGAAGATGAATATTAGTCTTCAGTCCTGACTTTACTTTCGGGAGTCATTAACATTGTTGTTGGTGACTCCCGATTTATTTTGTTTCATACAATATTGTGATTCTTTTGCCGTTTAAATAATGTGTTAAAGCTTCGATTCCATATTTTATTGATGCTGCTTCTTTCATGCAGCTCTGTTTCCATAGCTCAGTACGACCCTTCGTTCAGTCATTACTATGATATGGAAGCATCTTTCAATCCTGCTGCAGTTGGTAAGCAACCTTATATAAATGTTGTTGCGGCATATGCCATGGATATGGCAGGCTTTGAACACAATCCACGTACGGCTTTTGTGTCTGGTGATATGCCATTTCATGCATTGCGCTCTTTTCATGGTGTAGGTATAAATTTCATGAATGATCAGATAGGTCTGTTTACTCATACCAAGCTCGATTTGCAATACGCTTTTCAAATGTCTTTGTTCAAAGGACAATTGCGTTTGGGTCTGCAAGCAGGATTCATAAGTGAGAAGTTTGACGGAAGTAACGTTGACTTGGAAGACAGCAGTGACCCGGCTTTTTCCTCGTCAGAACTGACAGGCAGTACTGTTGATCTTGGCGTGGGACTTTTCTATATGCGTGGGTGTTGGTATGGTGGCGCATCTGTTCATCATCTCAATTCTCCACTTGTGTCTCTTGGTGATAATAATGAATTGAAAATATTACCCACATATTATTTTACCGGTGGAGGCAATATTTCTTTTCGCAATCCGTTTATAACTTTGAAGCCTTCTTTCCTGTTTAGGACAGACGGCACAACATGGCGTGGTGATGTGACTGGCAGACTTGTTTACACCAATGAATCTAAGATGTTATATATTGGAGCGACATACAGCCCTACCATTTCCGCTACGATACTCCTAGGAGGCAGTTTTCATGGCGTAATCTTGGGTTATAGTTATGAGATTTATACGTCCAGTATCAATCCGGGTAATGGAAGTCATGAGCTGTTTGTAGGATATAAACATGAGTTGAATTTCATAAAGAAAGGCAGAAATCTGCATAAGAGTGTAAGAATACTATAAGTAAAGTAGAAAGAACAGATATTAATCATATGAAGAATATCATATTATTATTAAGTTTGACAATGTTGTCTTTGTCCCTGACGGGCTGTTTCAGCGCCAAGTCTGCTTCGATGTCTGGCAAGGGTGGTGAAGTGGTTGGTGTAGGCGGCCGACCGTTTGTAGAGCCGACACCTTACGGGATGATAAGAATTGACCGCGGTTACTTGAAGATGGGCGATTTGAAGAGCGATAGCCTTTGGGGAAAGAATGTACCAGTAAAAGACATATCAGTTGACGGTTTTTGGATGGATCAAACAGAGGTTACCAATTCGCAGTATAAACAATTCGTCAACTGGGTGCGCGACTCTATTCTGCGTACCCGTCTTGCCGACCCTAACTATGGAGGCGACGAGAGCTATATGATTACCGAGGACAAGAACGGTGATCCTGTGACCCCACGTGTGAATTGGAACAAGCGTCTGCCGCGCAAACCAAATGAAGACGAGCAAAGGGCAATAGAAAGCCTGTATGTTACAAACCCTGTAACAGGCGAAAAGATGCTCGACTACAGTCAGATGAATTATCGCTTCGAGATCTACGACTATACAGCTGCTGCACTTCGCCGCAATCGTCTTAACCCGGAAGAACGCGATCTCAACACCGACGATGTTGTTGATCCCAACCAGGTGGTGATGATAAGCAAGGACACCGCTTATATTGACGAGTCTGGTAAGATTGTGCGCCAGACCATTGACCGTCAGCTCAGTGGCCCATGGGACTTCCTCAACACTTACATCGTAAACATTTATCCTGACACGACGTGTTGGGTAAACGATTTCCGCAATGCCGACAACGAAGTCTATCTCCGCAACTATTTCTCGAACCCTGCATACAACGACTATCCTGTCGTTGGCGTGACATGGGAACAGGCCAATGCATTCTGCGCTTGGCGTACAGACTATCTTTTGAAAGGGCTTGGGCCTGAGGCGCGTTATGTGCAGCGTTATCGTTTGCCGACAGAGGCAGAATGGGAGTATGCTGCAAGAGGAAAGAATCAGACCGAGTTCCCTTGGGACAACAAGGATGTGATGAGTGGCAACGGCTGTTTCTATGCTAATTTCAAGCCGGACAGGGGCAATTATACCAAAGATGGAAACCTTATCACGGCCAAGACCGGAAGTTATTCCCCAAATAGCAACGGTCTGTATGACATGGCTGGCAACGTGGCTGAATGGACTAGCACAATTTACACAGAAGCGGGCGTTGATGCCATGAACGACATTAATCCGCAGCTGAAATACAATGCTGCCTTGGAAGATCCCTATCGCCTGAAGAAAAAGAGCGTGCGTGGCGGTTCCTGGAAAGATCCCGAGAGCCTCATACGCTCGGCATGGCGCGCTTGGGAGTATCAGAACCAGCCGAGGAGCTATATCGGATTCCGTTGCGTAAGGTCGTTGGCAAACTCAATAAGTGGAAAACAAAAAAGAAAATAATTATGTCAAAATACGGTAAGTACAATATTGTTTATCACCTGCAGAAATGGTTGGACACCGTTGCAGGCCAAACGTTCCTCAACTATGCATACAGTTGGGGTGCTTCCATAGTCATTCTTGGTGCGTTGTTTAAGCTGACCCACTTGCCAGGTGCCAATTTCATGCTGTTTATAGGTATGGGAACAGAGGTATTCGTGTTCTTTATATCAGCCTTTGACCGTCCATTCGACAAGACCGCCGACGGGCGTGAGATACCAACTCACGTAACTGAGGAATACCTGGCTACAGGCAAGGTAACATATAACAATGGTGACCAGTCGGCCGAAGCCACACAGAGTGCCGAGCCATCTGCCGAGCATCCTTATGTGGGTGGAAACACGGTGGTTGGTACACCTGCAGGCGGAGCCTCAATTATGATTGCTGGCGGAATGCCCGCCTCTACAATGCAGATAGGCAAAGCTTCGGCTGCAGCTGACTGCGAGACTGTTGAGGATGAACAGCGGCATGATGCGCAGAGCGGAATCTCCGCCAGCGCCGTAGTCGGTGGCGGCACTGTAGTCGGTGCTCCGGCATACGTGCCGCAGATGAGTCAGGAGGAGGCAGAAGCCCTGAATGAGGCTCAAGGAAGCTATGTAGAAGAGCTCAATAGCCTTGTGGAGACGCTTAAGAAAGTGAATGAGCAGAGCACACGTCTCACACGTGACAGCGAGGAGATGGAAAATCTCAACCGCACGCTCACTGGCATCAGTAGGATATACGAGATGCAACTCAAGGGCGCAAGCAAACAGATGGGAACCATCGATGAGATTAATGCCCAAACTAAGAAGATGGCCGAGCAGATTGACCAGCTTAACCATATCTATGCACGCATGATAAAGGCCATGACGGTCAACATGCCTGCCGCGGCCCCAGGTAAATGAAGAGTGAGAAGAGTTAAGAATTCTATAGAATTAAGTAATATAAGATAAATGGCAATCAAGAAACGACCGGTTTCTCCACGTCAGAAGATGATCAACCTCATGTACATCGTTCTTCTGGCAATGTTGGCACTCAACGTGTCGACAGAGGTGCTTCAGGGCTTTGCCGTAGTGCAGGAAAGCCTTGACCGCACCACCAGCAACGCGTCGAAGGAGAATGCCGCCATATACAATGACTTCCGCGACCAGATGCTCCGTAATCCAGAAAAGGCAAAGGTTTGGTACGAGAAGGCAACTGATGTAAGAAACATGAGCGACTCGCTCTACGACTTTGCCGAGACATTGAAGCTTGCAATCGTCAAGGAAGCCGATGGAGCGGATGGCGACCTGAAAAACATAGAAAACACAGACAATATTGACGCTGCCGGAACCGTGATGTTGGCTCCGATAACAGGAAAGGGGAAAAAGCTTTTCAATGCCATCAACTCTTATCGTGAGCGTATACTTGGTTTTGTCACAGATCCTCGTCAACATGCCATTATCGAGAGCAACCTTTCTACTAAAGTGCCCAAAGGCAAGAACAACCTTGGCAAGAGCTGGCAAGAGTACATGTTTGAGAATATGCCTGTTGCGGCTGCCGTCACCTTGCTGTCAAAGTTGCAAAATGATGTGCGCTATGCTGAGGGAGAAGTGTTGCATTCTTTGGAAGCAAACATTGGTCTTAAGGATATTCGGGTAAACAAGCTAGAGGCATTTGTGGTACCGGAGAAGACCACCCTTTATCCCGGTGAACGTTTTAATGCCAATATCGTTATGGCTGCTGTCGATACGACCAGTCAGCCTGAGATATATGTCAATGGCTCACGTGTCGCCACAAAAAATGGTCAATACGGTTTTGTGGCCGGTGGAGTGGGGGAGCATCAGTTTGGTGGCTACATCTTGATGCGCAACTCCCGTGGCGACGTGCTTCGTCGCAACTTCATCCAGAAGTATAATGTCATTCCTGTTCCAGGAGGAGCCACTGTAGCCGCCGACTTGATGAACATGCTTTATGCCGGATACGACAACCCTGTCAGCGTCAGTGTCCCTGGCGTGCCACAGAATGCAGTTTCCGTGAGCATGACTGGAGGCCGCCTTGTATCCAAGGGACCGGGAAAATATGTTGCCGTGCCTTCAGCGGTCGGCCAGGATGTCACGTTCCATGTCAGCGCGCGCGACGGCAAGACGACAAGAACTTTTCCACCGTTCACGTTCCGTGTGCGTAAGTTGCCCAACCCGACACCTTACATCGCTCTTGGTGACGACCGTTTCAAGGGTGGCAACATGAACAAGGCGGGCTTGATGGGTGCCTCCCACTTGAATGCTGCCATTGACGATGGCATTCTCGACATACAGTTCCGTGTGACAGGTTTCTCGACGGTGTTTTACGACAATATGGGCAATGCGGTTCAGATGGCTTCGCAAGGTGGAGAGTTCACCGAGCGCATGCGCGAGCAGTTCCGCAGGCTAAGCCGCGGCCGCCGTTTTTATATCACGGAGGTTCATGCCGTAGGGCCCGATGGTGTGGCGCGTGTGCTGCCAGGAGCCATGGAGGTTAAGATTAGATGATTTTACTGAAACAAACAGAATTTAAGATACTCTTATGAAGAGGTTATTTATATTTATTGCACTTATAAGCATGGGCGTTTCCTCTGTCGTGGCACAACCCAAGGCTCGTCGTCAGGAGCAGCAGGCAACGAAGTCTAACTCGAACGGAAATAAAATGACTTTGCGTCAGCAGATAGACTTTCCGACCGATGAGCCAATGAGCAGCGATGTTGTTTGGCGTAGAGACGTTTACCGTGAGCTTGACCTCAACGACGAGGCCAATGCAGCGCTGTATTATCCGGTTGAACCCAACGGACAGCAGGTGAATCTTTTTACGTTGCTCTTCAAGCTTATCATGTCAGGACCCAACCATGGCGGAATTGCAGCCTACTCTTACGACGTGAACAGTGGCAGTGAGAAATTTGACGAGTCGTTGCGTTTGAGCCCGAAGAAGTTTCTCGACGACTATCATATATTCTATGAGAAGACTGACCGAGGCGTACACATAGACGACAGCGACATACCCTCTGCCGAAGTCAAGGCCTATTATGTCAAGGAAAGCAGCTATTATGACCAGAACACATCGTCGTTCCACCGTCAGGTGACGGCTCTTTGCCCTGTGATGTTTCGTGATGATGACTTTGGTGACGGTGCCACCAAGTATCCGCTGTTTTGGGTCAAGTTCAGCGACTTGGCGCCATTCCTTGCCAAGCAGATGGTGATGACGAGCAATATCAACAATGCCGCAATGATGAGCATAGCCGATTATTTTGCCACAAACTGTTACAACGGTAAGATATACAAAACCAACAACATGCTTGGGAAAACTCTGGCGCAGGAGGTTGGCAACGACTCCACGAAACTTGTCAATGCACAGCAGCGCATCGATTCGGAGATTGCATCTTTTGAAAGCCATCTCTGGGGAGACCAGGCGAAGAAAGACTCGCTCGACTCCATTGCCAAGATCGACACAAAGCAAGTGAAGGCCGTGAAAAAGAGTTCTCGCGTACGCCGGGCGTCAGCCAAGTCGCCAAGAGTGAAGCAGAGCCGTCCACGCACGGCAGAGACATCGTCGGCTTCAGGAGCCGCAAGGGTGACAGTGAGAAGACAGCGTCATTGAATTTAAACATTAAGTTAATATAAAATGAAAAAGATATTCGCAATATTGTTTTTGGCTTTGAGTTTGTCTACTTCCGTTTCAGCGCAGATAAAACTCGGTGTAAAAGGTGGCCTGAATGTCAGTAGCTTGAAGTTGAGCGATGAGATGTGGGCAACCGACAACAGAACCGGCTTCTTCTTCGGCCCTATGGTGAAAATCACCGTGCCCTTGATAGGCTTGAGCTTCGATGCTGCAGCTCTTTACGACAAGAAGGAAGCGAAGATGCACTTTGCCGATGACGTGGTTGGGGGAGACCTAAGCACGACAACGAACATCAAACAACAGTACATCGATATTCCTATCAATGTAAGATATGGCATTGGATTGGGCAGTCTGGCCAATGTCTTTGTCTTCGCAGGTCCGCAATGGGGCATCAATGTGGGAGACAAAGATTTCAAGTGGGATTCAAGCACCAGCTACTCGTTGAAAAAGGCTACGTTCAGTGTCAATGTCGGTGCCGGTGTCATGTTGTTAAAGCATCTCCAAGGCTCGGTCAACTACAATATCGAGTGCAATAAGTCTGGTAAGATGGATACGGGTAGGGTCTATTCGGAAGATGCAAGATGGCTCAAAGGCCACAACAACACTTGGCAGGTCTCTGTTGGCTATTGGTTCTAACCAATTATCATCACGCATTGATTAAAAAATATTAAAGGCAGGCTACACCTGCCTTTTTGTCTTTATAGGAATGAAGTATTTAGATGTAATCTTGCCCTTGCCTCTCCAGGATTTTTTCACATATGCTGTGAGCGACACGCTTGCCGCTCGCATAGTCATGGGTATGCGAGTGCTTGTTCCGTTTGGAAAGAGCAAGACTTATGCGGCCATGGCGGTGAGGGTCCACGACGACAAGCCCGACTTTCCCGACAACAAAATTCGCGAGATATTGGCGCTGCTCGACGATGCGCCGGTTCTCTTGCCCCATCAGTTAAGGCTTTGGCGCTGGATTGCCGATTATTACATGTCGCCCCTTGGCGACGTGATGAACGCTGCGCTCCCTGCTGGCCTAAAGGCGGAAACTGGCTATGTGGCCAAGAAGGAGGCGTGTGTGCGGCTTGGAGAGAAGTTTGCCAATGTGGATGCACAAAAGGTAGCCGTGGAGATGCTCCGCCGAATGCCCAAGCAACAAGCGGCGTTCACGAAGTTCCTTACCATTATTCATGATTCCGGCACAGATACAGTAACGCGTGAGGAACTGATGAATGAGGCCCACTGCACTGCTGATATTGTCAAGAAACTTGTTGCCCAGGGATATCTCCAATCTGTCGACCGTGAGGTAAAAAACATCAATCGCACTGGTGATTATCATCCAGAGATGATTCAGCCGCTTAGCGAACCGCAGACGCAAGCAAAGGTAGAAATTTGCACCCAGTGGCACGACAAGAATGTGGTTTTGCTCCATGGTGTCACGTCGAGCGGTAAGACGGAAATCTATATCCATCTCATACAGGAGACCCTCGACCGGGGCGGACAAGTGCTCTACCTCTTGCCGGAGATTGCCCTCACTGTACAGATGACTCAGCGCCTGCAACGTGTGTTCGGTTCTCGGCTTGGCATCTATCACTCCAGGTATAGCGACCGTGAGCGAGTGGAGATTTGGCGCAAACAACTCTCCGGCAGTCCTTACGACATCATCCTTGGAGCCCGAAGTGCAATATTCCTGCCTTTCACGAAACTAAGTCTCGTCATAGTCGACGAGGAGCATGAGACGAGTTTCAAGCAGCAAGACCCGGCCCCGCGCTACCATGCCCGTTCAGCCGCTATCGTCATGGCCCAAATGTTTGGTGCCAAAGTCCTTCTTGGCACAGCCACGCCTTCGATGGAAAGTTTCTACAATGCCAAGACGGGCAAATATGGTCTCGTCACCCTTTCCACACGATTCAAGGGTATTCAACTGCCCGAAATAGAAGTGGTTGACGTGAAGGACTTGCGGCACCGCAAGATGATGACTGGCCCTTTCTCGCCACGTCTTCTTGCCGCCATGCGCGAGGCGTTGACAAGTGGCAAGCAGGTCATACTGTTCCAAAACCGTCGCGGCTTTGCGCCTGTACTGTCGTGCCGCACTTGCGGTTGGACGCCAAAGTGCAAGAATTGCGACGTGTCGCTCACTTATCATAAACGTCTCAACTTGCTCACTTGCCATTATTGTGGTTTCACAATGCCTGTGCCGGAGTCATGCCCTAACTGTGACAACCCTCATCTCTCCGACCGTGGTTTAGGCACAGAGAAAATAGAGGACCTTGTGCGCACCGAGTTTCCCGAGGCTTCTGTGGCTCGCATGGATCTCGACACCACCCGTACCCGTGGAGCCTACGAACGGTTGATTGGCGATTTTGGTGCAGGCAAGACCAATGTACTCATCGGCACGCAGATGATTTCCAAGGGACTCGATTTCGACAAAGTAGCGGTAGTGGGTATTCTCGACGCTGACACCATGCTCAACTATCCCGACTTCCGCGCTTACGAACACGCTTTCATGATGATGAGTCAGGTAGCAGGACGCGCCGGCCGCAAAGGCAAGCGTGGCTTGGTAATATTGCAGACCAAGAGTCCGGACCTGCCGGTAATCAGTCAGGTGGTGCGAAACGACTATCAGTCGTTTTACGATAATCTGCTTGAGGAGCGTTCCCTTTTCCGTTATCCGCCTTTTTCCCATGTTGTTTATGTCTTCCTCAAACACAAGAGTGAGGGTGTCGTCGAAATGGCGTCGCAGGAAATGGGCGGCAAGTTGCGACAGCTGTTGGGCGACCGCGTGCTTGGGCCCGACAAGCCGTCTGTGGCAAGGGTAAAGGCCGTGTTTATCCGGAAAATAGTGCTCAAACTGGAAACGGGTATCGACCTGAAGAAGACACGCCAGGCTCTTTACGCTGCCCGCGACGTCATTGTGTCGCAACCGTGTTACAAGTCTGTGCAAATATATTTTGACGTTGACCCCGAGTGACCATACTTTTTCATAAAATGCAAAAGGTGTGCTCCTGTAACAGGAGCACACCTTTTGTGTTATTGCGAAATCTGAAGTTTAGAGGTTCTTGTTGTCCTCGCCCCACTTCTCCACTGGAGGAACGATGCCGAGGTCGATAACCTCTTGGCGCATGTCGCAGAGGTGCTGGTAGCTCTTCTGCAGTTCTGCCATCTCCTCTTCTGTGCCAGAAGGAGTGGTGTAGTGCACGCCAGTCTTGTCGATAGTTGTAGGCAAAGCCATCATCACGTCCTTGATGCCGAGCTCAGGAAGGTTTGCATAGCAACCTGCTGGCAATGTGAAAGGCTCACCGCCCATAGCAGCCTCGATCATCTTCACAGCGTTGTAGGCAGGGCTCTGGAATGAGCTGCGGCCGCGCAGTTTGATGATGTTTGATCCGCCCTGTGTAGTCATGTGCTTGATCTCCTCCCAGCGCTCAGCTGAAAGACCCAGCTCCTGGAGAGGCTTGCCGTCGATCTTCACCTGTGAAGCGAAGACAGCCATCTGCTCACCGTGGCCACCGTATGTGTGTGCACCTGTAACCTTGTCCTGCTCCACACCGAACTCGTGGGCGAGAGCCTGCTGCAGACGAGTAGAGTCGAGGGCAGCGAGAGATGTGAGCTGGTTTGGCTTCAAGCCGCTGTGGATAAGGGCTGTGAGAGCTGTAACGTCAGCTGGGTTGAAGATCACCACCACGTGCTCCACGTCGGGGCAGTATTTCTTGATGTTCTCACCGAAGTCAGCGGCAATCTTGCAGTTGCCCTTCAGCAAATCCTCACGGGTCATGCCAGCCTTACGGGGAGCACCGCCAGAAGAAATGATGTATTTGGCGCCTGTGAAAGCCTTCTTGGCAGCCTCGGC
>CAZXGQ010000109.1:1971-11038 GCA_964640415.1 uncultured Prevotella sp. | reverse complement strand
TACTCCCAAACCATACTTCATTTGCCATTTGCGTTTAAGGCTCACCATGCCTTGGTTGATGTAAGCCGCAACGTATGGATGAACGTAAAGATAGAACTTCTTTATGCCTATCTTGTTGACGAGTTGGTCAATTTTTCTCTCAAGCTGATCCGTGAATAAGAAGCTGGCGCGTATCTTTCCTGTTCCTCCGCAGGAAGGACAGTCCTCTTCAACATTGACATCCATGGCAGGACGCACGCGTTGGCGTGTTATCTGCATCAGTCCGAACTTGCTCAGCGGAAGGATGTTGTGTCGTGCACGGTCGTTCTGCATGTTCTTGCACATTCGCTCATAGAGCATTTGCCGGTCTTCGGCAAGGTTCATGTCGATAAAGTCGACTACGATGATTCCTCCCATGTCTCGCAGTCTCAATTGGCGGGCAAGCTCGTCGGCAGCACCGAGGTTGGTGTCGAGCGCTGTGGCTTCCTGCCCGTTTTGGTTTTTCGACCTGTTACCGCTGTTTACGTCCACCACGTGCATGGCCTCAGTGTGCTCAATGATGAGATAGGCTCCATGAGCGTAGTTGACGGTCTTGCCAAAGCTGGCCTTTATCTGCTTTGTGACATTGAAATTGTCGAAGATGGGCACCTTGCCTGTGTACATCTTCACTATCCCGGCTTTTTCAGGGGCAATCATTGTCACATAGTCTTTTACTTCCTTACAAACATCTTCGTCGTTGACATATATGTTTTCGTAAGTGGGGTTGAAGAGGTCTCGCAGCATGGCAACGGCCCTGCCGGTCTCTTCATAGATGAGTTGTGGACGTTTCTGTGTCTTCTGTGCCTTGTCGATGGCGCTCTGCCATCTGCTCGTAAGCACTTTCATCTCGGCATCGAGTTCTGCCACTCGCTTGCCTTCGGCAACAGTGCGCACGATGACTCCACAATTTTTTGGTTTGATGCTCTGGATGAGTTGTTTCAGTCTTGATTTCTCCTCGCCGCTCTTTATCTTTGATGAAACCGACACCTTTTCCCCAAAGGGGATAAGCACGAGAAAACGTCCGGCAAAACTGAGTTCGGCTGTCATGCGTGGCCCCTTGGTGGATATGGGCTCCTTCACGATTTGCACCAATACTTCCTGTCCCACTTTCAGCGTTTGTTGCACGCTTCCGTCTTTTTGCAATTCCGGTTGGCGTGTTGCTTTGGCGAAGGGCATCGGATGTTTTCTGTCGCTTTCAATCTGCTTGAGATACTTAGCGTAGGAGTTGAATTGACTACCCAAATCAAGATAATGCAAGAAAGCATCGCGTTCATAACCTACATCCACAAAGCATGCGTTGAGACCAGGCATGAGCTTCTTAACCTTGGCGACGTAGATGTTGCCTACAGAGTAGTTTGCCGAGCGTGACTCGTTCTGGTATTCAACCAGTCTCTTGTCTTCCAGCAAGGCAATGGATATCTCCTTAGGCTTGACATCGATAATTACTTCACTTGTCATTTCTGATGGTGTTTTTCTCTAAGTTGTCTCTCCGACAACTTGTTCAACAAATAAAAAAAAGGGGCAAGCCCTTAGGGCGAGCCCCTTTTGGAACAGTCTCTCGGGCTTACTTGCTCTTATGACGGTTCTTGCGCAGTCTCTTCTTACGCTTATGAGTAGCCATCTTGTGGCCCTTTTTCTTCTTACCGTTTGGCATAGTTGTAAAATTAAAATGTTGTGATATGAAAAAAAAATCTGTTGTTTACTCGCCTTTCATCTCGTCTACGAAGACCTTCGCAGGCTTGAAAGCCGGAATGTCGTGAGCTGCGATGGTAATAGTCATGTCCTTGCCGATGTCACGAGCTGTCTTTGAGGCGCGATGCTTTATTATGAAACTGCCGAATCCGCGAAGGTAGACGTTCTCTTTCTTATTGAGCATGGTGCTCTTTACAGTCTCCATGAAGGCTTCCACCACTACGGAAACCTCTTTCCTCTGTAATCCTGTCTGTTCAGCAATCTCGTTGATGATATCTGCTTTTGTCATCTTATTAATTATCTGATTATATCTTATTAATTTTCAAACTACTATAGTACCTGTCTTTCGAGTTTGCAAAATTACTAATTATCTTGGTTATAATGAAATCTTAAGCAGTGTTTTTTCTTTTTTTTATATATTTGGCAAGTTCTCGCCAATCTTTCTTTGTAGCATTTTCGCCATTTTTATGCCTCGGTGCGTGTGCCTTGCGATGTCGTCTTGTATGGTGTTGAGGTCGTTGAACATTTCGCAAGCCGCTTTCTGCAGCGTGTTTGGTTGCCGCTTGCTCTTGTCGGCATCGGCGTTAATCATGACCTTGATGCCCTTCGGCACAATGCTTATGTCAACGTCGGCTCCTGCCATGACAGGCTCTCCGTCGTAGTGGATCGGTCCTTCTGACGAACGGTGTATGTGAAGGTGCCTTGTGCGGAATGTCTTGATGCGCGAACTCTTGTTCAGGGTCTTGCTGAACATGTCTATCACAATCTGCGGGATTTCCATTATGTTGAAGGGCTCTATGATAACCACGTCCATCAGTCCGTCTCTCATGCTGGCCTGCGGTGCTATATAGGCGTTGTTGCCGTATTGTGAGGCGTTGGCGCATGTCACGAGCATGGCCTTGTATTCCTTCGCGTCTTCCTCGGTTGTCAGCTCGTAGGTCTGGGGCTTGTACTTCAGACCGGTCTCGAGCACTTGCTGCACATATGAAATCAGGCCGCGCTTTCCTGATTCGGCGAACTTGAAGCTTATGAAAGCGTCGAAACCTAATCCGCAAGTGCAGAAGAACTTGTGGCCGTCTATCAGGCAATAGTCGAGGTCGTGTATGACGCATTGGTTGATAATATCGATGCTTTCCTTTACGTTAAGAGGTATGAAGAGGTGGCGTGCCAAACCGTTGCCGGAGCCGCACGGGATTATGGCCAGGGCAGAGTTGGTGCCGGTCAGACTTTGGGCCACTTCGTTGACGGTTCCGTCGCCACCTACGGCCACGACAATGTCGATGCCTTCTTCAGCGGCTTGTCGGGAGAGCTCGGTTGCGTGTCCGGCATATTGGGTTTCCACGATGTCATAGCTGAATTTGGTCTTGTCCAAATACATGTCTATGGCCTCGGGAATTTTAGACTTGCCGGCTGTTCCTGATATTGGATTTATGATAAATCTTATCGTCGTCATTGGATAGCATTTTAACTACAAAAATAGATATTTCTTTCTTTAACGTGCCTGTATTTTTTAGATTTTTTGTTAAAAAGTGGTTTTATTGTCAATTCCTTATTGTTTATAAAGAGTTTTTTGTAACTTTGCAAACTGTTCATTACAAAGAAATTTCTTACCTATTTTACAATGGGACAATTAACAGAAAGATACAAGCATTATCGTGTACCACAGCAGTACATGGAACAAGGTGTATATCCTTATTTCAAAGAGATAACGAGTAAGCAGGGACCTGAGGTCGTCATGGACGGCCGCAAGATGTTGATGTTTGCAAGTAATGCATACACAGGTCTTACAGGAGACCCAAGGGTTATCGAAGCAGGCAAGGCCGCCCTTGACAAGTACGGATCAGGATGTGCGGGAAGCCGTTTCCTGAATGGCACGCTTGACATTCATGTACAGCTTGAGAAAGAATTGGCAGAGTATGAGCACAAGGATGCCGCTCTCTGTTTCTCAACTGGTTTTACAGTAAACTCTGGTGTGATTCCTGCAATCGTCGGCAGAGGTGACTACCTTATTTGTGATGACCGTGACCACGCCTCCATCGTTGACGGCCGCCGTCTTAGCTTCGCTACTCAGCTGCACTACAAGCACAACGACATGGCAGACTTGGAGCGCATTCTTGAGAAGCTTCCTCACGAGGCCATCAAGCTGATTGTTGTAGACGGTGTGTTCTCAATGGAAGGTGACCTCGCCAAGCTCCCTGAGATTGTGGAGCTCAAGCACAAGTACAACTGCTCAATTATGGTTGACGAGGCTCATGGCCTTGGCGTGTTTGGTGAAGGCGGCCGTGGCGTTTGCCATCACTTTGGCTTGCAGGACGAAGTAGACCTCATTATGGGCACGTTCTCAAAGAGCCTTGCATCAATTGGCGGTTTCATAGCATCCGATTGGGATACTATCAATTATCTTCGTCACACATCCCGCACCTACATCTTCTCAGCGAGCGACACGCCAGCTGCCACTGCCAGTGCATTGGAGGCTCTCCACATCATTCAGAATGAGCCTGAGCGCCGTGAGCACTTGTGGGAGGTCACCAACTATGCTTTGAAGCGTTTCCGTGAGGAGGGCTTTGAGATTGGCGAGACCGAGAGTCCTATCATTCCGCTTTATGTTCGCGACAATACCAAGACGTTCCTCGTGACGAAGTTGGCTTTCGACGCCGGTGTATTCATCAATCCAGTGGTGCCACCAGCATGCGCTCCACAAGACACTCTCGTGCGTTTCGCCCTTATGGCAACACACAGCAAGGAGCATGTCGAGCGTGGTGTACAGGTATTGAAGAAGATTTTCGTAGAGCAGGGAATCATAAAGTAAGAGGAGAAACGATATGGTCTTTTGAGAGATTAAGAGACCATATAGTTGAATCTTTATAAATTAAAAAAGGCATTGCAGGAAACTTCCTGCAATGCCTTTTTTGTTATTGCTGTTTATTGTCTGTGGGGGATTGACGTTGTGACTGTTGTTCAGCCAATTGCCATTGCGGCATGAATACGTTTGACGGTTTGCCTATTTCAAGCCGAACAATGCTTTGAGTCCTAAATCCACGCCGCTGAATCCCATGAAAGCCAAGGACAACAGTCCGGCAGTCACGAGCACTATTGGCATTCCTTTCATGCCTTTGGGAATGTTGACGTAGGCCAATTGTTCGCGTATCCCGGCAAAGAGGACAAGTGCCAACGCAAAGCCCACAGCCGTGGAGAACGCATAGACAATGCTCTCGATGAGCGAGAAATCCTTTTGAATGACGAGAATAGCGACGCCAAGCACGGCACAGTTGGTAGTGATGAGCGGCAGGAATATACCGAGCGACTGGTAGAGGGCAGGGGAGACCTTTTTAAGGATTATCTCAACCATCTGCACAAGGGCGGCAATGACCAGAATGAATGCGATGGTCTGGAGATATTGCAAGCCGAGAGGGTCGAGCACGCATTTTTGCAATATGAAGGTCACTACGGTAGCCACGGTCAGCACGAATGCCACGGCCATGCCCATGCCAAGCGATGTCTGTATCTTCTTCGACACGCCGAGGAATGGACATATGCCAAGAAATTGTGACAACACTATATTGTTGACGAATATCGCTGAGATGAAAATCAGAATGTATTCCATTGATTTGATTTGTGTTATGTCGTTATGCGATGATTACTGCTTGGCTTTCAGCCTGTTGACCACGGCTATGAGATAGCCCAAGGTGATGAAGGCTCCGGGAGGGAGAATGAACAACAGCATGCCGGCAGTCTCCGGCAGCAGCCGGACTCCCATCACGCAACCCGTGCCAAGGAGCTCCCTGAAGAAACCGAGAAGCGACAGTCCGAGGGTGAAGCCCAGTCCCACGCCAATGCCGTCGAGCATGCTGTCGAATGCGCCATGCTTGCAGGCGAAGGCTTCAGCGCGTCCGAGGATGATGCAGTTGACCACAATGAGTGGTATGTAAAGTCCGAGAGATGAGTTGATAGACGGAAAGAAAGCCGCCAGGCACATCTGCAGCACCGTGACAAACGATGCTATCACCACCACGAACACGGGAATCCTCACTGCGTCGGGGGTAAGGTTCTTGATGAGCGATATGGCGATGTTTGAGCATATCAATACGAAAGCCGTCGACAGGCCCATCGAGATGCCGTTGATGAGCGATGTGGTCGTGGCGAGGGTAGGGCACATGCCGAGGAGAAGCACGAATGTGGGGTTCTCCTTAATCAAGCCGTTGACAATAATTTTCAAACTGTTCATTTATTGTATGTTTTTCCACGCTTCATGACTTCTTGAGCTGTCAGCGTTGGTGTGGTTTATGGTATGTTTATGAGCCAAGCGATGACTTGTAGGCTTGGTAAGCTTGGTTTACAGCCTTCAGGAAGGCCCTTGAGGTGATGGTAGAAGACGTTATGGCATCGACATCGCCGCCGTCTTTGCTCACGCTCAGAGGCTTGTCGTCGGAGAGTTGTCGCCCTATGACATTGCCTTTGCCGTCTTTCTGGAACCACTTGTTGGCCTTCTCTCCCAAGCCGGGAGTCTCGCTCGACTGTAGTATCTTGTACCCCAACACCTTGTAGTCGCTCGACAGGCCCACCAAGACTTTCAGGTCGCCGCCGAATCCCATTGTCGAGCTTTCTATGGCTGCACCAAGCGGTTTGCCGTCTGCGGTCTCGGCATTGTGTATAACATACGTGTTTTCTGTGCCGTCGTTGTTTACTGAGATAGTGTCTGTTTTTGTCACCTTGAGGCTTGACGTGCCCATCACGTCTTTTATGCCGTTGTTTATCTCGTTGACGGCTTGTTGCCTTATGGGTTCCGCAGTCACCTCGTTGACCCATGAGAGCGCGAGGGCGGCTATGAGCGACACTCCAGTCAGCACAATTACCATATTCTGGATAGAAGATTTTAGCTTTTCCATTTCAAGTCTGTTGTATGATTACCTTTCGTCGTGTCCCCCGCTGCATCATTTGTTGCTGAATCGGCGAGGCTTGATGTAAGTGTTTATCAGAGGGGTAAAGGCGTTCATGATGAGTATGGCGAACGACGTGCCTTCAGGATACGCTCCCCAGTTGCGTATCACCACTGTTATTGCGCCTATGGCTATGCCGTAGACCAATTGTCCGCGGTGGGTCATTGGCGACGTCACGTAGTCGGTTGCCATGAACACAGCTCCAAGCATCACGCCACCGCTCAACACCGACATCACAGGGTTGGCGTAGGCCGGGTTGGCAGCGTGCAGCAGCTCGCTCAACACAAACACCGTGGCAATGATGCTCACGGGGATGTGCCATGTTATGACCCGGCGCCAGAGCAGATAGGCAAATCCAAGGACGATGGCAATGCTGCACACTTCGCCAAGCGAGCCGGCACCCATGGCTTGCATGTCATGGGCGAGCATGAAGCTCATGGAGTCGGGCAAACGGTCGAGCATCGAGGAGTCGCCACTCTTTACGGCCATCTTTATTATGCTCAGTGGTGTGGCCCCGGTCTCGGCGTCGGTATATTTCAACAGTTGTCCGGCCAATGGCCATGATGTCATCTGCGACGGGAACGATACGAGCAGGAAGCAGCGCCCCACCAATGCGGGATTGAAGATGTTGCACCCCAATCCTCCGAAGGTCATCTTGCCCACGCCTATTGCCACTACCGCGCCCAGCACCACAATCCATGCGGGGATGTTGGACGGCATGTTGAAGCCTAACAGCAAACCGGTTATCACCGCCGACCAGTCGGTGATAGTGTTGCGTTGCGTGTGCATCACGTACTTGCCAATTATCCATTCTGTTGCCACGCAAGCGAGCACGCTGGTGGCGCATACTATCAGCGAGCCTATGCCAAAGAATATCAGTGAGGCAGCCAATGTCGGTATGAGAGCTATTACCACGTCGCGCATGTCGTGCTCCATAGTCCGTGGAGAGTGGGCGTGTGGCGATTGCGATATGATTAGATTCGACATATTTTTGTTTGTTCTTTCAGTTTTGCTTCTTTGTCGTTGTTGTTTTTAGGGCTTGGGCTGTTGTTTCCTTGCCTTTATTATTCCCGTCACGGTGGTCTTTCCCCTCCTTATGTTGTCGAGCAACGGACGTGCCGACGGGCAAGTGTATTGGCAAGAGCCACACTCTATGCACGAGGTTATGTATTCGTGCTCCGCGCGTTCCCAGTCGCCCATGGCCGATGCTGTGGCCAGAAGGTAGGGCTCCAGACCCATAGGGCACACGCCCACGCATTTGGCGCATCGGACGCAAGGCTTTGGTTGTTTGCGCAGCGTGTCGTCGCCCGTCAGCACGGTGACGGCGTTGGTTCCCTTCACGATTGGAGCATCAAGGCTTATGAGTGCCTTTCCCATCATCGGGCCGCCGCTTAGCACCTTGTTGCGTCCTTCCGGCAGGCCGCCGCACAGGTCTATGAGGCTTGCTGCGCTTGTGCCCATTCTCACGAGGAAGTTGCCCGACTGCTTCATTGCCACGCCCGACACCGTCACCACGCGCTCGAAGAGGGGCTTGTGTTTCATCACGGCCTGATACACGGCGAAGGCTGTAGCCACGTTGTCGACCACTGCTCCAACGTTGGCTGGAATGGCAGGAGGCATTGGCACGCGGCGGTTGATCACGGCTTCGATGAGTTGCTTCTCGCCACCCTGTGGGTAGGCTTGCTTGAGAGGCACCACTTCTATTGTGTCGTCGCCGGCTGTAGTCTTCTCCATCAGCTCGATGGCATCGGGCTTGTTCACCTCAATGCCTATGTATCCGCGTTTCACTCCGACGGCACGCATGATGATGCGCAGGCCTTCCGCTATCTCAGCCGCATGTTCCAGCATGAGCCTGTGGTCGGAAGTGATATAGGGCTCACACTCCACACCGTTGAGGATGACGCACTCCACTGAGCCTTCGGGCGGCATGAGCTTCACATAGGTGGGGAATCCGGCTCCGCCCATTCCGGTGACACCGGCGGTCTTCACGCGTTCCACAATCTCCTTGGCGTCAAGTTCGGGATGGGACTCGAGTGTCTCCAGTTTTTCGCTTCTGTCGATGGAAGGCTCCCATTCGTCGCCCTCGACATTGACTATGACTACGGGCTTCTGGTATCCTGACGCGTCTACGGCCTGGTCAATCTTGAACACCGTTCCCGATACGGAAGAGTGTACGGGGGCAGATACGAACCCTCCCGCTTCGGCCAGCAGTGTGCCAACCATCACCTTGTCGCCTTTCTTCACTATAGGCTTGGCTGGTGCGCCGATGTGCTGTGAGAGAGGAAAAACGGCTTTCTGCGGCAGCGGTGCGGGCTCTATGGCCTTGCCTGCCGCTATCTTGTGGTCGTCCATGTGGATGCCACCTATATGGAATGTCTTTATTTTCATGGTGTTTAGTGTCATTGGTCTTTGGCGGTCTC
>CAZXGQ010000109.1:0-1871 GCA_964640415.1 uncultured Prevotella sp. | reverse complement strand
GCTTGTGCTGCAGGTTTGGCAGGCGGGAACCCGCTTGCCACTATTGCCTTGCGTGGGCACACGGCTACACATTTGCGGCACATGCGGCATTTCTCCGGGTCGATTGTCGCCACGTTGCCGTTTACGGTTATGGCCTCAAAGGGACATTCCTTTACGCATTTGCCGCATCCGATGCAAGAGTGGCCGCACACTTTCATGGCTATGGGGCCTCGGTCGCGGTTGCTGCACGCCACGATGACCATTCTGTTTTTCACTCCCACCTGGCGTATCTCCAACAAATGGCGGGGACATGCCTTCACACACGCTCCGCAAGCCACGCATGCATCGGCGTTTACCTCAGCAATGTGTTTCTCAGGATTGATGGTGATGCCGCCAAAGTCGCACGCATTGGCGCAGTCGCCGCAGCCTAAGCAACCGTAGCCGCATGCCGACTCGCCCGATCCGCAACGGTTCATGGCATCGCAGGTGCGGAGACCGTCGTAGGTGGCTATTGGCGCAAGGTCGCAACCTGCGCACTTCAGAGCAGCCACGCGCTTTTTCCCAGCGCCTGCTTTGTTCTCGACACCGAGCAGTGCGTAGATTTTCGACATGGCGTCGTTGCCGCCTACAGGGCATGTGGGAATGTCGCCGCCTTCATCGGCGGCCTTTACGATGGCTTGCGCAAGCGATTGGCATCCCGCGAAGCCGCATCCGCCACAGTTGGCCTTGGGCAGGCACTCCTGGACGTCGTTGATGCGCGAATCGGTTTCCACTGCGAACTTCTTGCTGCATATGTACAGCAGCAAGGATGCGGCAAGCGCGATGGCGCAAAGCACGATTATTGAAGTAAGAATTATCATAATGTTTTGTTGTATGCGTATTAAGAATGTGGGCAGTGCCCGTTGGATGGTGGATACGGATCGGCGCAAGGAATGGCTACGCAGCCAAACGCGCGGTCAATCCGCGACTTGAATGTCCACAGTATGAGAAAATAGGCTGCAGTGACGCAGAGTCCGCCGACTGCCGCGATGATGTCCGACTTGGTTATTGCCTTTGCCGCCACGCATCCCACGATGAGCATAGCCAAAGGCAATCCGTATCCCAACATTATGGAAGCCATGGGACCTTTGCCGCCAGCGCTCACATATACCGTGTCGCCAACTTTGACGTGGCAGTTGGGGGAGACCCGTGCTTCCACGGCCATCGGCTTGCGTTCCGACGTGGCGCAGGTTGCCGCGGCATGACATGAGGCGCATGCCGAGTATCTGTCTATGACGACGGTGAGGCGTGAGCCGTTGACCGACTTTACTATGCCCTGCTTGTAAATGCTCTGACTCATATGCATATGAACCCGCCTAATGTGGCAATGGGTTTTGAATGTCATTTATACGTTGCAAAAGTAATATTTATATTTCACAGTGGCAAGTAAAATGTGATGTTTTGTTCTTGATTTCTTGCGTTTTATGGCATTAATTGGGCGCATCAGGCAAACAAGGGTGAAGAACTAATTTTTGTGATTGAAAAATCACAACAAATGGCTCTCTGAAAATCGATTTTTTTGAAAAACGTTTCCTCTCGTGCGCATTTGAGCGATTTTTGCATGCTTTTCTCAATATCCTTATAGTCAGGTAGTTGCGTTTTTCTAGTCTGAAATATGGCTGAATTTTGAGCTCTTGATTCGGCTTTACGTTAGGATCGCGGCGGCTTTACGTTAGAATCGCGATGCCTTTACGTTAGAATCGTGACGCGATAGTGCTACTATCGCGATGCGTTTTCATGCTTTTTTGGCCTGAAATTGACTTGCAGGCACCCTTTTTAACAGTTCAGAGCCTCTTTTGTCGTTCTAGAAGGTGTGCCCCCCAAGTGTTAAAATCTTGCTATAAATCTTTACA
>CAZXGQ010000108.1:0-11194 GCA_964640415.1 uncultured Prevotella sp. | reverse complement strand
GTTAAATAAGTATTACCCATGTATGTCTCTACACAAATCAACACAAAACCTCCTAATTATGTGCCGCATCGGTTTCGTGTCCTTGCTTTTCGTGTTCTCCGTGCCTTTCGTGGATAAACTCGCTCGTGATGAAAAATCACAACAAAATGCTCTCTGAAAATCGATTTTTCTGAAAAACATTTCCCCTCGTGTGCATTTGGACGATTTTTGCACAATTTTCATAACATCTTAATAGATAGGCGGTTATATTTTTCATAGCCTAAAACATGGCATGAAATCGGGCTCTTGAATCGGCTTTACGCTAGAATCGCAGTGGCTTTACGTTAGAATCGCGATGCGTTTACGTTAGAATCGCGTCGCGATATGGCTACTATCGCGACGCGATTTCATGCTTTTGGGGCCTGAATTTGGCTTGAAGGTGCCCTTTTTAACACTTCAGAGCCTCTTCTGGCGTTCTAGAAGGTGTGCCCTCCAAGTGTTAAATTTTTGCTATAATTCTTTACAATATGCCATCGTATCCACCTTTCGTATACTAACTCACTTGTGTACGTCCTGGGTTAATACTGCGAGATGTTGTTCAGCTCCTTGAGGTGCTCCTGGCGTGGTTCGGAAGCGAGAATCTTCTGAAGCTCGGCGACGGTGATGGCAGTCGTAGGCTTGAAGTCGGGCGACTGCATATAGCTGAGCACCGACTCATAGAAAGCCAGCCCCTCGGGATGTCCCTCGGCAGCCACCTTATCCAGATTGCTCATGCAGAGCAGCAGTTTGCCTTTTCCCACTTGCCATTCCATTACAAGTCCGAGCTTATGGTTGCGCTCCACGTTGTCGATAACCTGCACAATGGGCAGATAGCCTGCCGGGAAATTGTCGAGTACCAACGGGTGCGAATTCTTTATCACGTCGAACCACTGCCAGTTGGTGTGCTTCTCCGTAGGGAAACCGCCGAATAGCGGATGCTCGGGGCGGGTAAGTATTCCGAGAGTACCGGGCGAAACAATCTTCTTGTTGTTCTCGCAGATGGTCTTGAACATGCGGTAGTTCCAGTAGTCGGTCTGGAACAGTCCGTCCACTGTGTGTGGCAGCGAATCGGGCATCCACAGCACCTTTGCCCCCTTTTCAAGTTGGCCGGCAATGTCAGGAGTGAGTTCGTGAGTCACCACCACACCTTTTTTATTTATATGCGCCTTGGGATAGAACCACAGGTCGTAGGTGTTGTGGTAGTCTGTTCCGTCGATGCCGATCAGCATGGTGTATTTGGTGGCACGGTCCACGCTTACGGGCACAGCTATGCATCCCACATCAATCAGCCCCTCGCCGTCGGGGACTGGCATGGAGCCCTCGTTGCCGGCAACACGCCAGTAGAAAGTCTTGCCCTTGAGCGACGATTCTCCATAGTTGGCTATTTGCACCTTTGCCCGCAGCGTGTCGCCCGACTGATAGCATAAGCGGTCGCAGACGAGCAGCGGCACAACCTCGGAGCACCATTGGCGCCACTCCCTCACCGTGACGATATGCTTTGAGTCCATGAAGGCATCGAGAATGCCCACGAAGGCACTTCCCTGTCCGGGATAGTCCTGCAGGTCGAGCAGCTGGAATCCGGCCATGTTGCGCGTGCGCAGGTCCATCTCTATGTCGGCCTTGTAGAGCTGCACGCTCCACAGCCCCGACGCCTCGTGGAAGTCGTTAGCCTGTGCGAGCATGCCGGCATTGGCAAGCCGGCGGCGGAACACCTCAAAGTTGTATGGACGCAGCACGCCCGTGTATTTCTTCATCTCGGCATAGTCGGGATAGGTCTGGAACTGTCCGGTCTCGTGTGAGATTATGGGCACTCCGGCCTTGTCGCAAGCCTCGTCAAAATTGAGGCTCGTGTTGGGATAGAAATGGTTAATCATTCCTCCGTCGAAGGCGTCGGCAAAAGAGAACGAACCGCGGGTGTGGGTGTTGTATTGTCCCCATCCCTCACCGCCAATGCGGCAAGTGGTGAAATAGTCCATACCCGGTTTTACGCCCTGGTAGCCGAGATAGTAGTTGCTGCCGAAGGTATAGTATTTGTCGGGCGCAATCTTGCGGAAGTCGTCAACAAATTCCTTCATCTTCTCCACACTTCCCCACAGTTCGTTGCCCAGTGCCATCATGCGGAACGAAGGGTGGTGGCCGTACTCGCGCAGGATGTTCACCCCTTCCTTATGCAGGAAAGCCATGAGTGTAGAGTCCTTGTCGTCAAACGAGCCCCAGAACGGCAGTTCGGGCTGCAGGAATATGTGCAGGCTGTCGGCTGCGGCAAAGGCGGCCTCTGGCGGGCACCACGAGTGGAAGCGCACGTGGTTGATGCCATAGTCGCAGAGCGTACGGAAATAGTCGAGCCACGAATCTATGTCGGCTGGTGCATAGCCCGTAAGCGGCCATACAGCCGCATCGTGCTTGCCCCGGAGGAAGATTTGGTGGCCGTTCATGGTGAAGTGCGCCCCCTCTATGCGGAATGTTGACGTGTCCCAGTTGCCGTGAGCCTTCTGCGTCGGTCTGTCGCCTTCGACAGTCAGCTCCATTCTCCCGATGATACCGTTCCAGTTGGTCTGCGTGTCCTCGGTGTAGGCATGGCTTGAGGCGTATATCTGCTCCGGCACACCGCGTGAGTTGTCCACCACCACTGCGAGGCTGTGCTTGCCTGCCTTCAGCTCCGGCAAGCGGTAGCGGTGTGGCGTGCTTATGTTGTTGCACGAATCCACGAGCACCCCGTCGAGGTAAACCCACGCAGGCTTGGTGCGTTCGAGCAGGAGCGTGACCTGTTTCTTCCTCCAGGCTTTCGGGATGTCGATGTCCCTGATGTAAGTGGCTTTCCCCTTGTAGCTTGACACGCGTGTCAGGTGTGTTGTTTCCGTCGTGTCAGCCGGAGCAGCCCCCAGCCCGTTGCAGTCTATCGTTCCAGGAAGATCTATCGTCCGCTGTCCCGCGATACCGTCAATCGCTACACCCCATTTGCCCGCCAGCGACACAGTCTTTTCGCAGGCATTCTTGCTTTTATCCACGGCATACCCCGGCATGCATGTGCACATCATGCCCAGGCACGCCAACGCCGCAATCATCTTCTTGCCCATATCTTGTCTCATAAGTTTTGTTTTCATCTATTTGCAATTTTACTAAAAAATCTCCGATTATAAAGGTTTGGCCCGTTAAAAATGTGCGGTGTCGGCTTTTTTAACATTTGCGCCGCGAAACCAGGTCATATCCCTACGTGATGCATGGGGAAAACAGGCTTGTTGAGTACAAGCTGTGGACATAAGTCGGCAAAGGGAAATATTAATGTGGAATTTTTGTCTTTTAGACTTGTTAAATCCCTAAAAATATAGTATTTTTGCAGCGGAATGGCGCTGTCAGTACCTAAAATGAGGTATGCACATGCCCCAAAACGATTATAATACAAAAACATAACATTAATATTATCTTTAAACTCAATCATTTATGTGGTTAATCAATTCTCCGATTGGTAGAAAGGTGGTGATGTCTCTCACTGGCATCTGCCTCATTCTCTTCCTGACCTTCCACTGCTGCATGAACGTTGCTGCATTCTTCTCAGGGCATGCTTACAACGTGATCTGCGAGTTTTTGGGAAGCAACTGGTACGCAGTAGCGGGAACGCTTGGCCTTGCCTTCTTGGCAGTGTGCCACATCGTTTACGCATTCATCCTCACGGCTCAGAACCGTAGAGCCCGTGGCCCACAGCGCTATGCTGTCACAAGCCGCCGTCCTGAGGTGTCTTGGGCTTCGCAGAACATGCTGGTGCTCGGTCTTATCATCGTGGTAGGCCTTCTGCTCCACCTCTACAACTTCTGGGCTCACATGATGCTCGCCGAGCTCGTTGGCTGTGAGTCTACTCCTGCTGCTGCCGATGGTTTTGGCTGGATCCAGCAGACATTCTCAAGCCCTGTGTTCTCAGTGCTCTACCTCGTGTGGCTCGTTGCCCTGTGGTTCCACCTTACACACGGTTTCTGGTCAGCAATGCAGACTTTGGGTTGGAGCGGCAAGATTTGGTTGAAGCGCTGGCAGTGCATCGGCATCGCTTACGTAACCGTCCTCATGGCTGTGTTCGCCTTCTTGGTACTCTCATTCTGGTTCGGTTTCGCACCCAGCTTCTAATAGTTGATAGCAAATATAGTTTTTAGTTTTTAGTTGATGAACCAATAGCCCGACCGCTATTCAAGACTATAAACGAGAAACTCACAAACTATAGACTATAATCCCAACAACTATAAACTCATAATAAAAATGACTCAGATAGATTCAAGAATTCCAGAAGGCACTCTTGCCGAGAAATGGACCAACTATAAAGCTCATCAAAAGCTGGTGAACCCAGCCAACAAGCGTAAGCTCGACATCATCGTCGTGGGTACGGGTCTGGCTGGTGCAAGCGCCGCCGCCTCTCTTGGCGAGATGGGCTTCCATGTCATCAACTTCTGCATTCAGGACTCTCCACGCCGTGCTCACTCTATCGCTGCACAGGGTGGTATCAATGCAGCCAAGAACTATCAGAACGACGGTGACGCCATCTACCGTCTGTTCTACGACACCATCAAGGGTGGCGACTACCGCGCACGCGAGGCCAACGTTTACCGTCTGGCAGAGGTGAGCGCCAACATCATCGACCAGTGTGTTGCCCAGGGCGTGCCTTTCGCACGTGAATATGGCGGCATGCTTGCCAACCGTTCGTTCGGTGGCGTTCAGGTGAGCCGTACGTTCTACGCCAAGGGCCAGACCGGCCAGCAGCTTCTGCTCGGTGCCTACTCTTCATTGATGAAAGAGGTGAACAACGGCACTGTGGAGCTTCACACCCGCACTGAGATTGAGGACGTGGTCATCGTCGACGGCCGTTGCCGCGGCGTCATCGCCAAGAACCTCGTCACGGGCAAGCTGGAGCGCTATTCAGCTCACGCCGTCTGCCTTGCTACCGGTGGTTACGGCAACACATACTTCCTCTCAACCAACGCTATGGGCTGCAACTGCACAGCCGCTATCCAGGCTTACCGCAAGGGCGCATGGTTCGCAAATCCTTGCTTCGTGCAGATCCACCCGACATGTATCCCTGTGCACGGCGACAAGCAGTCGAAGCTGACATTGATGTCAGAGTCGCTCCGTAACGACGGCCGCATCTGGGTGCCCAAGAAGCTTGAGGACGCACAGAAGCTGCAGAGAGGCGAGATCAAGGGCCGCGACATTCCTGAGGAAGACCGCGACTACTACCTCGAGCGCCGCTATCCTGCATTCGGTAACCTCGTGCCACGTGACGTCGCTTCACGTGCTGCCAAGGAGCGTACCGACAAGGGCTTTGGTGTCAACAACACCGGTCTGGCCGTGTTCCTCGACTTCTCTGAGGCTTTCGACCGTCTCGGCCGCGACGTCGTAGACCAGCGCTACGGCAACCTCTTCGACATGTATCAGGAGATTACCGACGTGGATCCTCACGACAACCCAATGATGATCTTCCCTGCTATCCACTACACAATGGGTGGTCTGTGGGTAGACTATGAGTTGCAGACCAACGTCAAGGGTCTCTTCGCCCTCGGCGAGTGCAACTTCTCTGACCACGGTGCAAACCGCCTCGGTGCTTCTGCTCTGATGCAGGGTCTGTCCGACGGTTACTTCGTCATTCCTTACACAATGCAGAACTATCTCTCAGACCAGATCCAGGTGAAGAAGCCAAGCGCTGACGCTCCTGAGTTCGTGGCAGCCGAGAAGGCCGTGCAGGATGAGATCGACCGCATCATGGACATCCAGAACAAGCAGACCGACAAGTCTAAGCTGAAGAGCGTTGACTCTATCCACAAGGAGCTCTACAACATCATGTGGAACTACGTTGGTATGGCCCGCAACGCTGAAGGTTTGAAGAAGGCCCTCGCAATGCTGAAAGAGGTGCGCGAACAGTTCAACACCTGTGTGCGTGTGCCGGGATCCAAGGAAGGACTCAACGTCGAGCTCGACAAGGCTATCCACCTCCGCGACTTCATCCTCATGGGCGAGCTCATCGCTTACGACGCTCTTGAGCGCAACGAGAGCTGCGGCGGCCACTTCCGCGAGGAGAGCCAGACCGAGGAAGGCGAGGCAAAGCGTGATGACGAAAACTACATGTACGTGGCTTGCTGGGAGTACAAGGGCGAGAACGAAGCACCTGTGCTCTACAAGGAAGACCTCAACTACCAGTACATCAAGGTTCAGACACGTAACTATAAATCATAGTTTTTAAGTTCATTAACTCAAGAAAAACAATGGATCAGAATATATCATTCACACTGAAGGTTTGGCGTCAGAATGGCCCTAAAGCAGAAGGCCACTTCGACACCTTTGAGATGAAAGACATCCCCGGAGACACTTCTTTCCTGGAGATGCTCGACATCCTTAACGAGCAACTCATTGAGGGTGGCAACGAGCCTTTCGTCTTCGACCACGATTGCCGCGAGGGTATCTGCGGTATGTGCTCACTCTATATCAACGGCCATCCACACGGACCAGCACAGGGCGCTACCACTTGCCAGCTCTACATGCGTCGTTTCCACGATGGCGATGTCATCACTGTTGAGCCTTGGCGTTCAGCTGCATTCCCAATCATCAAGGACTGCATGGTAGACCGTTCGGCTTTCGACAAGATCATCGCTGCAGGCGGCTATACCAGCGTGCGCACCGGTCAGGCTCAGGACGCCAACTCTATCCTTATCTCCAAGGACGCTGCCGACGAGGCAATGGACTGCGCCACTTGCATTGGCTGCGGCGCTTGCGTGTCTGCATGTAAGAACGGTTCTGCAATGCTCTTCGTCTCTTCTAAGGTCAGCCAGTTCGCTCTCCTGCCACAGGGTCGCATCGAGGCTGCTCGCCGTGCCAAGAACATGGTTGCCAAGATGGAGGAGCTCGGCTTCGGTAACTGCACCAACACCCGCGCTTGCGAGGCTGAGTGCCCGAAGAACGAGTCTATCGCCAACATCGCTCGCCTGAACCGCGAGTTCATCAAGGCTAAGCTTGCCGACTAATTTGCATTCTGACGGCTTCTAAGGCTTATTTTCGAGCTTTTTGATGCCGCATGCAATTCTATACGAGGGGAAGAATCAAACGCTGATTCTTCCCCTTTTCTGTGTCTTGTGCGGGGCAATGTCTTTCGCAATGTGCATGGTGGCATGCAAAGCCGTGCATGAGGATAAAAAACGGGCGGTATCCCATTGGGAAACCGCCCGTAATAATATTATAAAGATGTGTGTGTTACTTGCCGAAAGTCTCGTCGAGGAATGTGTAGAATGCAGGATCCTCGCCAACCACGGTCTTCACGATCTTGCCGTCAGGACCCACGAGAATCTTTGTCGGGAAGCCATGGATGGCATACAACTGTGTTGTCTGCACGTCACCGGTCTTTGGCTGGTAGACGTTCTTCCAAGGAAGCTCGTGCTTCTTCACGCCCTCTTTCCACTTCTCCATGGTGTCGTTGCAGTCGATAGACAGAATCTCGAACTTATCCTTGTACTTGTTGTAGTATTCCTTCATCTTTGGAATGCCGCGCACGCACCATACGCACCATGTGCCCCAGAAGTCGAGGAGCACATATTTGCCCTTGAAGCTTGCGAGCGACAGAGGCTTGCCGTCGAGGTCGTTCAGAGTGAACTCAGGAGCCACTACGCCTGCAGCCTGCTTCTTTGCAGCCTCTGCTTCAGCCTTTTCCTGTGCCTCAAGCTGGTCGATGGCCTTCTGGTAGAAGGCGTGCATGCGTCCGTTCTTGATATTCTCCGACAGCGAAGCTGCAGCTTTCTTCATTGTTGCAAGGTCGTCAAGTGAAGGGATGAATGCAGCTGCGCCCTCTGAGTCGGGGTGCTTGGCAATGAAGTCGACGAGGGCGTCGGTAGCTTGCTTCTGCAAGGCAGGAGCCTTCTCGCTGTATTCCTTCTGCACGGTTTCCTGCGACTCGCCGCTTTGCATGCGCTTGTTCAGCGACTCCATGAGCTCGCTATATGGCTTCATAGCGCTTGAATATGCCCTGTCAGCCTCGTTGTATTCCTTATAGAACTTACTGCCGCTGAAATAATATTCCTTGGTCAGGTCACCTGTCATTACAGCTTTCTCGCCAGGAACGGCTATGGCCTCGAAGCCGATGCGCTCTTCGCGGCGCAGTGTGCCAGGGGTGTAGGCGTAGATTGTGGTGGGCTCATTCACGCTGACTGTGAACTGGAACTTGCCGTTTTTCGTGAGCACGGTGTCCCTTTTCATGCTTCTCTCACCTGTCGGTGTCATCACGATGAGCGTGTCTTTCAAGCCGTTCAGCTCGCCGGAGAAACTGACATTGCCCTTGTTGTCGGCTGCGTCGGCACATGCCGTGAGCATAGCCAAGGCCGCCATTGTCAGGATAGTCTTTTTCATTGTTTGTTTTTGTTGTGATTATTGTTTTGTATGCTTGTGCTTATTTCTTCTTGGGGAACCGTCGTGCCCATCCTTCTTCCGAGAAGTCGGGTTCCTCGTCCTTGAAGCCTTTCTTGTTGCTGCCGTTCATCAGTGCGCGCCAGTCGTCTTTGCCTTTCTCGTTGTTGTCGCTGTTTTTCTTGCGGTATTCCCTTTTCTTCTGCGGAGCGTTGCCGCGTCCGGCGTTCTTGTCCTCGGCATCGTTGCACCTCACCTCGCGTCCCTTGTATTTCACGCCGTTTATGGCGCTCATCACCTTGTTGGCGTCTTTCTCTGGCACCTCAATATACGAGAACTTGGCAAGCAGGTCGATGTGTCCAATCTCCTGTTTGGGTCCGTGCACATGGTGGTTGATAAACTGCATCACCTCGCCCGGGTAGAAGCCGTCGGCCTTTCCAAGGTTGATGAAGAGCCTGCGGTAGCCTGCCTCTGCCTTGCGTGGTCCGCGTTGGCGGTCGCCGCGTGAGCCGTTTCTGCCTTTCTCGCCCTTGTTCTTCCTGTCGTCATGCGCGTTGCCCCTTGACGGTTTTTCTATCGTAGGCGCATTCTTGTAGTAGTCGAGGAAGCGACCGAAGGTGTTGGACACCATCTTCTTTATGATGTCTTCCTTGTCGATATACTCAAACTGGCGGTTCATGTCAGCCATATAGGGTGCTATCAGGTCCTCGTCGACATCAGTCTTCATTATGTCGTCCATGGTCTTGAAAAGCTGCTTCTTGCATATCTCCTCCGGTGTGGGCAGAGTGCCGTCGACAAACTCCTTGCCGATGACCTTCTCTATGGCTTTCACCTTGAACTTCTCGCGCGAGTGTATGATGGAAATGCTGGTGCCTTTCTTTCCCGCGCGTCCGGTGCGTCCAGACCTGTGGGTGTAGTTCTCCACGTCGTCGGGCAGTCCGTAGTTTATTACGTGTGTGAGGTCGTCTACGTCGAGACCGCGTGCTGCCACGTCTGTTGCCACGAGCAGTTGCACCAAGTGCTGTCTGAACTTCTGCATCGTGAGGTCGCGCTGTTGCTGCGACAGGTCACCGTGCAGCGACTCGGCGTTGTAGCCGTCCTTTATGAGTTTGTCGGCCACTTCCTGCGTCTCCAGCTTGGTGCGGCAGAAAATTATGGCAAAGATGCGTGGGTAGAAGTCGACGATGCGCTTCAATGCCAGGTACTTGTCCTTGGCGTTCACGAGATAGTAGATGTGGTTCACGTTCTCCGCTCCCTCGTTGCGCGAGCCTACCACTATTTCCTTGTAGTCGTGCAGATAGTTTTTAGCTATCTTCTCTATCTCCTTGCTCATTGTAGCGGAGAAGAGCAGTGTGTTGCGGTCTTCGGGCACATGTTCGAAGATGGCGTTTATGCTGTCGGAGAATCCCATGTTGAGCATCTCGTCGGCCTCGTCGAGCACCACATTGCGAATGTTGTCGAGCTTCACCTTGCCACGCTCCATGAGGTCGATGAGTCGGCCGGGCGTAGCCACTATGATTTGTGCACCATGGCGCAACTCGTTGATTTGCGTCACGATGGATGCGCCGCCATATACGGGAATGATGTGCATATGGGGAATGTTCTTGGCAAACGAACTAAGGTCGTCGGCTATCTGCAGGCACAACTCACGCGTAGGGCTCAGGATAAGTGCCTGCGTGTCTTTTGTCGTGGCGTCGGTCTTCTGCAACACGGGAATGCCGTATGCAGCAGTCTTGCCTGTACCGGTCTGTGCCAGTGCGATGACATCGTTGTGATCACCCAATAAATACGGAATAACTTCCTCTTGGACGGGCATCGGCTGCTCGAATCCAAGTTCTTCAATGGCGCGGCGGATAGGCTCGCTCACGCCCAATTCTTCAAACGTCTTCAAAAAAATATAGCTATATAAAATAAATAATGTGCAAAGTTAATGTAAAACGAGAGATTATGCGATAAAAATGTGATAATTATTGTTATCTTTGCAGGATAAAATCATGAAGATATGAAGATAGCAGTGTTTTGTGCTGCCAACGACTCCATTGCACCGGCTTATTTCAAGGCCGCCGAGGAGCTTGGCAGATGGATGGGAGAGAACGGTCACACTCTTGTTTATGGCGGTCAGCACCGTGGGCTCATGCGGTGTGTGGGCGATGCGGTGCACAATGCTGGCGGCCAGCTGATAGGTGTCATTCCACAGATTCTTGTAAACAGCGGCATGCGCCCCGACTGCCTCGACGTGGAGATACCCTGCGACAACCTTTCCGACCGCAAGGACCTTATGCTTGCCCATGCCGACGTGTGCGTGGCGTTGCCCGGCGGCATCGGGACTCTCGATGAGATGTTCACGGTGGCGTCGTCGCACAACATAGGGTACCACGGCAAGATGGTGATACTCTACAACGTGGAAGGCTTTTGGGACAAGACCATCGAGATGCTCGACGACATGCAGCAGCGTGGCTTCATGCGCAGTCCATGGACTACGCATATCAAGGTTGCGGGTAATATGGAAGAATTGAAAGCCGCGATTCTTTAAAAGATGTTATGGCTGTGCAAGGTTTTGCCATTGTCGGCATTTAACCCATGAATAAAAGAAAAACAGCTATGAACAAACTCTTAAAGATGATGGCTTCCGCAGCCATATTATTTTCCACCGCATTGTCGCTGCAGTCGTGCGACAATGATGACAGTAATAACATTATTATTGACCCTGTCTACGCTCCTAACGCATTGGTGACCCTCAAGACCGACGCCACTACCGGGCAGATCTATATGCAGCTCAACGACTCTGTGACCCTTGTCGACAAGGATTACA